>CACJQX010000001.1 GCA_902595595.1 uncultured Pelagibacteraceae bacterium
TTTCTCCATCGTAATCAAAATATTCTACTTCACACTTACTAGGTCTATCAATTTCTGCAAACTGATTTGGCACAGAAAGACATCCTTCCTCATAAGTTGCTTTTTCAGGATCTTTATTTTTTATAACTGGATTTACGAAATATCTTGGCTCTTTTTTGATCTCATCTTTACTTATATCCATTACAATAATTCTCTTTGGTATACCAACTTGTATCGCTGCGAGACCAATTCCGTTTGCGTCATACATTGTCTCTAGCATATCATCCATTAATTTTTGTTCTTCTTTACCAACACGATCGACTGGTTTAGAAATTTGTCTAAGTAATTTATTAGGTTCTGTTATTATAGTTCTGATAGCCATAACTTGATTTTATTATAATTTTTATACTTTTAAAGGAAGAACTTTAAGCAATAGTTTATTTCTAATTAAATCAACATTTAATTGATTTAAAGTATTGATAATAAAATAAACTGTATCTTCATCAATATTTTCAATTTTGTCAGGTCCAATTACCTCAATTATTCTCAACAATGCGGCACCAATCTCATTATTATCTATCATTGTTTGAATATCGGCAGGCATTTCTGATTGCTTCACCTCATAAAGACCGTCATATTTTTTTGAAATTTCAACTCCATCAGATTTAAGCGCCTCTAGGAAAATTATATCTTTTTTTGATAAAGAATATTTTTTATCTTTTTTAATTTTTTTTAAAAATTTATCTAGGTCCTCTTCAATTTTAGATTTTGCATAGTCTCCATTGAAATAATTTATAAGTTTTGATTGATGTAAAATTTTACTATTATATTTAATCTTTTTATCTGCTGTCTCTTTCTCATTTAAATTACTATTATAAAATGTCGTAAAATTTGATGGAACATCCTCAACATTAATTTCACCTAAAAATTTTTTTAATTCTAAATCAAAGGCATCACCTATATCATCAGATATAAATAGATCCTTTAAAATTTTTATAAATTCTAATTTGATTTTTGGTTCTTCTGTTAAAAGAGTTCTTTGATATAAAAGAGCACGTCCCTCAATTGAAGATAGAGATTTATATGCCTCTTTTGCATTTAAAAATTGATTAATATTAAATTGGAATTTTTTATAAAATTCGAATAATTCCTCCTCAGAATAATTTTTATCATTAACAGCTTTTTCTATTGTAGAAATTTTTTCTACATCAGTAATCTCTATATCTTGAATTTTAAAAAGTAAATTAGTAGCTGAAAGATATTTCCAAATTATTTTAGGTGTATCTTCGCTTGGTTCATAAGAAAACTCAGGGTTAGTTCTATGAGCTAAATGAAAATCTAAAATTGAATTTATTGATATTTCTTTATCTGCTTCATCTAAATATCCAAATAAATAATTTATTTTGTTTTCATAATAACTATCTTCAAAACCTAACTCTTTTTTTAAATCTAAGATTAGTTGTGCTTCTTCATTCTTTCCATAATTGATTAAACAATATAAATTAAATTTTGATAGATATTCATCTTGAATGGGTTCAGAATTTTTAGAAAAAATCTCACATGATTTTTTTACGTTTGATTCTGATAAATAAGTATCTACCAAATATCTTGTTAAATTTGGATGCAAATTTATTATTTGATTTTTAATTAAATATTCTTCTATTAATTCTAAGTTTGCATCTTTTATTAACCAATCAGATTTAAAGCTCATAAATTCTTTCTCAGTAATATTTTGAGTTGGAGAATAAGCGTTGGTTAATAAAGATATGTGCATTATGTCAGATGCATCCTCAGAAAGATTAAACTTATTAATATTTTGAAATAAATTTTTTAATTTAGTTCCATCAGAATTTGACCACATATCCATACTCAAACCGTATTCACTAGGATCATATAGTCCAAAAATTTTAATTTCTTTTGATGAAAATTCTTTATCAAGTTTAATAATATCTGTTTGTTTATTTGTCTGAAGTTGGTAAACACTTTTCTGAGTAGTGCCGCTAGAATTTTCACTTGAAATATTTGTTTCTGAAATAACCTGACTATCTTTTTTTTCTATATTCCAAATATCAATCGGTTTCTCTTCTGCAAACGCAGATGTAAAAAAAATAAGACAAACCAATTTAATCAAAAGAATTTTCTTATTTAACAATTTTAAAATTTTCATTTGGAATAATTTTTTCAATTTCTTTTTTTGGTGCAGGAAAATCAATTGTACTTAGAAAAAAAATAACACCTAAAATAACCCCTAATCCAATTATAGATTTAATCACAAGTCCTATGATACTTGCTTTGCCTGAACTTGTGTTTTTAATGAATTGCATATACTTTTAGATAATTTCAAATTAAGACATATTTATGTTTTTTCAATAAAGAAACTTATGAAATCAAAAGAAAATCTAGTTTTTTTAGGGATGATGGGTTCTGGTAAGAGTTCTATTGGATCTTTAGTAGCTAAGAAATTAAAATTAAATTTTGTAGATATCGATAAAGAAATTGAAAAAAATTTAAACATTACAATAAAAAAAATCTTTGAAGTTAAGGGTGAGAATTATTTTAGAAAAATTGAGGAACAAACAACTTTAAAAAAACTTAAATTAAGCTCTACTGTGATTTCACTTGGTGGGGGGGGCTTTTACAAATAACAACATTAGAAAAGAAATTTTAAAAAATCATTTATCTTTTTGGCTAAATTGGGATGATAAAACATTGTTAAATAGAATTAAAAATAGTAAAAAAAGACCATTAGCGATTAATGCAACCGATGCTGAGTTAATTGATTTAATTAAGAAACGATCTTACATTTATTCTAAAGCTTTATATGAGATAAAGTGTGATAATCTTACTAAAATTGAAATAGTAAAAAAAATTGTAGAAATTTATGAAACAAACTAGATTAAATATAGTAACTAAAACTGAAAAATATCCAATAATTATTGGATCAAATTTGACCTCAAGTTTATCAAAAATTTTTAAATCAAATTCAATTGATTTTGATAAATGTTTAATTGTTATTGATAAAAATGTTCCAAAAAAATTTGTCTTAAATATTAAAAAGTCTTTAAAAAATAAAAGTATTTTTGTTTTATTTTTTAATGCTAGTGAAAAAAATAAAAATATTAATAGCGTTAATAAAATTCTAGAAGTTTTATTAAATAAAAACTTTTCAAGAAATGATGTTTTAATTTCTTTAGGAGGAGGAATTACAGGCGATGTGAGTGGATTTGCGGCTAGTCTTTTCAAAAGGGGCCTAAAGTTTGCAAATATTCCAACAACTCTTTTAGCTCAAGTTGATTCATCAATAGGTGGAAAAACTGGAGTTAATTCTAAGTATGGTAAAAATTTAATAGGAAGTTTTTATCAACCATCATTGGTTCTCTCAGATATTCAATTTCTTAAATCTTTATCAAAAAGAGAGATAATTTGTGGATATGGAGAAATATTGAAGCATTCATTAATTAAAAATAAAAAATTTTTTATTTTCTTAAATAAAAATCTTAAAAAGATTTTAAGTCTTTCGTCTCCATTTATTGAAAAAGCAATTTATGAAAGTTGTAAAATTAAGAAAAAAATAGTTGAAAAAGATGAGAGAGAAATAGCATTAAGAAAAGTATTAAATTTTGGCCATACATTTGCCCATGCTTATGAGGCGGGCTTAGGGTACAGCCATAAACTAAATCATGGTGAAGCAGTTATACTTGGAATGAAAACTGCACTAAGTTTTAGTTTTAAGGAAAACATGCTTAGTAAAAGTGAATATAATTTAATTATAAATCATATTGATAATTCTGGTCTACCTTCTTCTATAAAAAAATATTTTTCTATCAAAGATTTAAATAAGATTTTATCTTTTATGATCAAAGATAAAAAAAATAATTCTGAAAAAATTAACTTAGTTTTATTAAAAAAAATTGGTAAGCCAATTTTTAACAAACAATACCCCAAAAAAAAGTTAAATTTATTTCTAAAAAAATTTTTAATTAATTAAAATTTGGATTGAGTGAATAAATTTTTTTAATTCTTGATCTAAAATCTTGTAAATTTTTTTATTACTTTCAATTTTATTCATTTTTTTTAGTTCTTGAGAAACAATAATTAATTTTAAATGATATTTTCCTTCTTGATTTCCTTTATGATTTTTATGAAGAAAAGATTTATCTTCAATATTTATACTTTCAATATTTATTTGATTTAATAATTTATTTTTTACAATTGTAATTAACTCATTTATATCCATATATGTTATTATATAGCATGAAAAATATTTGTGACTGGAATAATTGTAATGAAATAGGTGAATATAAGGCACCAGTTGAAAAAGATAATAGCAGAAAATTTAGAATGCTTTGCCTTGAGCATGTAAAAGAATTTAATAAAAATTGGAACTATTTTTCAGGAATGAATGATGACCAAGTAATGGATTTTTTAAAATCTGACATGACCTGGCACAAACCCACGCAAAGCTTTAGCTCTTCAGATAATTTTTTCAAAGTGTTATGGAATACAACTTTGAGAGATGAGTTCGATAAAGAAAAAATAAATGGAGATTATGATCATATGCGTCAATTTAAATTCGATCATAAAGATATAAAAGCTTTTGGAATATTGGGAGTTTCTGTAGGTTTAAAGTGGAAGAAAATACAAGATAAATTCAAATTACTTGTGAAAAAATTTCACCCTGATATGAATTCTGGAAATAAAAAATACGAGGAAAAACTTAAACTTATAACATTAGCTTATACCCAATTAAAAAATACCTATAGAGAAAAAATTGACACCAAATCTTAACACAGAACCAGATATTAAAGTTTCACTAAAACAAACTTTTGGAATTGATTCAGAAATGGAAGTTGACGCATTTTCAAAAAAAAATGAATACGTTCCTGAAATTGATAAAAACTACAAGTTTGATAGAGATACTACTTTAGCCATTATTTCAGGATTTGCGTTTAATAAGAGAGTCTTAGTTCAAGGGTATCAT
Organism: uncultured Pelagibacteraceae bacterium; assembly: GCA_902595595.1. Lineage (GTDB taxonomy): Bacteria > Pseudomonadota > Alphaproteobacteria > Pelagibacterales > Pelagibacteraceae > Pelagibacter. The sequence continues at coordinate 4,961 of CACJQX010000001.1, forward strand.
GGCACTGGAAAATCTACTCACATTGAACAAATAGCTGCAAGATTGAATTGGCCTTGTATCCGTGTAAATTTAGATAGTCATGTAAGTAGAATTGATTTGATTGGAAAAGATGCGATCGTTCTTAAAGATGGTAAACAAGTAACTCAATTTAACGAGGGAATTTTACCATGGTCCATACAAAATCCAGTTGCACTTGTTTTTGATGAATATGATGCTGGTAGGCCTGATGTGATGTTTGTAATTCAAAGAGTTTTAGAAGCTGAGGGAAATTTTACATTACTAGATAAAAACAAAGTAATTAAACAAAATAAATTTTTTAGATTGTTTGCTACTTCAAATACTGTTGGACTTGGTGATACGACAGGTCTTTACCATGGTACCCAGCAAATTAACCAAGGTCAAATGGATAGATGGAATATCGTTACAACATTAAACTATCTTAGCCTAGATAGAGAGATGGACATTGTTTTGTCTAAAAATAAAAACTTAAATAACGCAAAGGGAAAAGAGAAGGTTGCTAACATGATAAAAGTAGCATCTTTAACGCGTAAAGGATTTATTGCAGGAGATATTTCAACAGTGATGAGCCCAAGAACGGTATTACATTGGGCAGAAAATGCTGAGATATTTAAAGATACTGGTTACGCCTTTAGAGTGACTTTTCTTAATAAATGTGATGATATTGAAAAAAATACTATCGCAGAATATTATCAAAGATGTTTTGGTGAAGAATTGCCAGAATCTTTGATTAATATTCAAATCTAATGAGTAGTAAAGAAAATAATTTAAAAGAAAAATTCAAAATTGCTTTAACTTCTACGGCAAAAGTAATTGCTGATGATTTTGATGTGAAAAAAACAAATTCTGAGGAAAAAAAAATAAAAGAATTTAATTTTCTAGAGATCGATAATTTAACTAGTCCAGCTGATTTTATAAGATTACGTGCAGAAACAGATTCCTCTGCTTTAAAAAAAAAATTTTGTAACGAAACAATTTATAAAAAAAACCTTCCCTCAAATACATCTTCTAGATCTCTTTATAATATCGCTGAAAAAATACGTTATGAGGCTCTAGGAGGAAAAATGCTAAAAGGAATTGAGAAAAATTTTCAGGAAAATTATCATCAAGTAATAAATCATAAAAGAAAAGATCAATTAAAAACTAAAGAGGATGTATCTGTTTCAGAGGCATTCGAGCTATATATGCTTAAGAATTTTCATAAAATTAAGCTAAATCCTCTAACAACAAAAATGCTTAATTTTTGGGAAAAAGACTTTGAGAACGCTATAGAAAAACATAAAGAATTTTTGCTTAAAAATCTTAAAGATCAAAATATTTATAGCTCAAAGTTTACAGAAATATTCGAAGAAATGGATATTTTTCAAAGTGAAGATGAGGACGAAAGAAAAGAAGAAAATCAAGATCAAGGACAAGATAATCCATCAAATGAAGATGAAAATAATGAAAAAGAAGATAATAAAGATGAAAAAGATGAAAATTTATCAGAAGCTTCACTAGATGCTGATTATAGTGTTGATGAATTTAACTTTGACGAGCAGCTATCTGACACAGAGTCAGATGAACAAAACTCTGAGCAAGTAGCTCAAAAAAAAATAGATAATATCAATTTAGATTATAAAATATTTACAACTCAGTTTGATGAAGTTGTAAAAGCTGAAAATTTAGAAAATGCAGATGAAGCAGCAAAACTAAGAAGAAATTTAGATCAACAATTAATAGGCTTTCAAGATATAATAACAAAGCTTGCTAATAAACTTCAAAGACAATTGCTTGCAAAACAAAATAGAGCATGGGAATTTGATTTAGAGGAGGGATTATTAGACAGTTCAAAACTTCCAAGAGTTATCATGGATCCATATAATTCTTTATCATTTAAAAAAGAAAAAGATTTAGATTTTAAAGATACGGTAGTGACTCTGCTCATAGACAACTCTGGATCTATGAGAGGAAGACCAATCACTATTGCAGCTATATGTGCAGATATCTTGTCCAGAACGTTAGAAAGGTGCTCTGTTAAAGTCGAAATTTTAGGCTTCACAACCAAAAATTGGAAGGGTGGACAGAGTAGAGAATTATGGACTAAAAATTCTAAACCGAAAACACCAGGAAGATTGAACGACCTAAGACATATAATTTACAAAGGAGCAGATACCCATTGGAGACAGGCAAAAAATAATTTAGGACTAATGCTAAAAGAAGGATTGCTCAAAGAGAACATTGACGGAGAAGCTATATCGTGGGCCTATAATAGAATTAAAAAGAGAAAAGAAGAAAGAAAAATATTAATGGTTATTTCTGATGGAGCTCCTGTAGATGACTCAACTCTTTCTGTAAATTCAGGTGACTTTTTAGAAAAACATTTAAAAAAGATTGTGAAATTTATTGAAAATAAATCAGATATTGAAATTTTAGCCATAGGAATTGGTCATGATGTTTCAAGATATTATAACAAAGCTATCAAAATTACAGACGTAAATGAATTAGGAGATGTTATGATATCTCAATTAAGCTCATTATTTGAAACAAAGAACAAATACCACTAAATATTAAATAATTCCTTATTCTTCCATCTAATAACAACTTCAGCACCATTACGCGTTTTTGAATTTCTACAATTAACTGATGCAAAATTTTTTTCTAATAAAGTTTTTCCAATAAACAATCCTAAACCTAAACCCTCTTTAGATTTGTCTTTAGAGTAATTTGATTTCAAATATGGCTCACCAATTTTTGAGATTATGTCTCTAGGATAACCATCACCATCATCCTCAACTGTTATTTCAGTTATTACGCTATCACTTTTCAAATTAATAAAAATTGTATTTTTGGCAAATTTATTTGCGTTTCCAATAAAATTTCTTAACCCATAAACTAATTCTATAGATTTAGTTATCTTTTTTGGGTTTGAGTCCTGATCAAAATTAAAGACAAATTCCTTTTTACTTATTTCCTTAAATGAAGAAATAATTTCATGCAAATAATCTCGAATATTAATATCTTTATCAATAAATTCATCTTCTTCTACAGGATTTAAAGTTAATCGCTTTAAAATTTCATTACATCGCTCGACTTGACTATTCAATAATTCTATGTCTTTTTCTAAATCTTTTTGCCCCTTAAATTGTTTCATTAAATCATGTGTAATAATTGTTATCGTAGAAAGTGGCGTACCTAATGAATGTGCAGCTGCAGCAGCTTGACCACCTAAAGATAATAGTTCATGTTCTTTAGCCATTACCTCTTCCATTTTTCCTAATGCTTCTTTTCTTAATCTAGATTGTGTACCAAATGTCATTGCAAAATAATTTAAAAAAACCAAGGCAACAATTAAGGATGTTGGTATAGAATAGTAAAAATAATGATTATTATGAAAATCACTGTTTAAATTAATTGGCAAATCTTCATAGTTAAAAGTTAGAAGAATAATTATAATTATAGTTAAGGTTACTAATAATATATTAGTTCTTAAACTCAAATTAGATGAAGAAAAAACACTTGGTATTAATATAAAAATTACAAATGGATTGGTTATTCCTCCTGATAAATAAAGAAGAATACCTAATTGCAAAATATCTATAAGTAGAAAGAGAAAAGCAGATCTATCTGATAATTGTGTTTTTTTATAATTAAAAATTAAATATAAATTACTTAATATTCCTAAAAATATAACTAAATTTGATGTAATAAAATCAAAACTAGGATTTAGAAATAAATATACAAAATTTACTGCAATTAATTGTCCGATTATTCCGATCCATCTAAGAGTTATATATGTTGATTTTTTGAAAGAATGATATTTAGAAGTTTCAAAAAACTTCATTTTTAAATATCAAGATTTCTAACATTTATAGCATTAGAAACTATAAAATCTTTTCTTAATGCTACATCATTACCCATTAGAGTATGTATTAAACTTTGATCTTTTTTCAAATCTTTTGAGTATTGTACTTGAAGTAGATTTCTTGTTTCTGGATCTAATGTAGTGCTCCATAATTCTTCTGGATTCATTTCTCCAAGACCTTTAAATCTTTGGATATTCATTTTTGATTTTTCTTCATCAATTTTTTTTGAATAATCTTTAGATCCTTTTTTAATTTTTTTTAACTCCTTATTATTATTTATTATGTAATCTTCTAGCTCCTCCTCATCCTTAATATAAATACCTTTAGACCCTTTGTTAATTTTAAATAACGGTGGTTGTGCTAAATAAACGTGACCATTTTCAATTAGTTTATTAAATGGCTTATTATTAAAAAAAGTTAAAAGAAGGGCTCTTATATGAGAACCATCTACATCAGCATCCGTCATAATAATAATTTTTCCATATCTTAAATCTTTTAAATCAATTTCTTGTGCTTTTGGATCCAAACCTAGAGCATTAATCAAAGTAACGATCTCATTTGAGGAAATCATTTTAGACAAAGCTTTTGTTCTTTGATCAGAACCGTTTCCATTGCCGTTACCATTTTTTTTAATATTAAAATCTTCTACATAAGTATTAAGTATTTTCCCTCTAAGTGGTAAAACTGCTTGATTTGCTCTATTTCTTCCTTGTTTTGCCGAACCTCCCGCTGAATCTCCCTCTACAATAAACAATTCAGTTCCTTCTTGTTTGCCAATCTGACAATCAGCTAATTTTCCAGGAAGACCGCTTAATTCAAGGGCTCCTTTTCTTCTTACATTTTCTCTTGCTTTTCTGGCAACATCTCTAGCCATAGCTGCTTGAATAACTTTAGCTAAAATAATTTTTGCTACTGAAGGATTTTGATCAAACCAAATAGATAATTTTTCATTTACTAATGTTTCTACAATCATCCTTACTTCTGATGAAACTAACTTGTCTTTTGTTTGAGATGAAAATTTTGGATCGGGAATTTTAGTGGAAAGTACACAAGTTAGACCTTCCTTGATATCATCACCTGAGATTGCTAGTTTATTTTTCTTTAGTAAGTTATTTTCATTAGCATATTTATTAATTACCCTAGTTAATGCACTTCTAAATCCCAATAAGTGGGTTCCACCATCTTTTTGATAAATATTATTTGTATATGGAAATATATCTTCTGTATATCCTGCATTCCATTTCAATGAACACTCTAATTCGATGTTATTTTTTTTACCTTCAATATAAATTGGTTTTTTAAATAGATCATTTCCATTTTTGTTTTGTAACTTTTCTCTTTTTTCATCTAAAAAATTTACAAATTCTAAAACACCACCATCAAATTTAAATTCAGATGTTTTCTCTTTCTTTTGACTTGCATCAGTAAATATTATTTTAATTCCTTTATTTAAAAATGCTAATTCTCGCATTCTTTTAATAAGAATATTTGCACTAAATTTCGTTGAAGAAAAAATTTCTTTTGATGGTAAAAAAGTAATTTGTGTACCAGTGTGTTTTGCTTTTCCCACTACTTTCAATGGGGATTTGGTTTCACCATTTTGAAATTCTACATAGTGTTTTTTTCCATCCCTATATATTTCTAACTGTAGTTTTTCTGATAAAGCATTAACCACTGAGACACCAACTCCATGTAGTCCTCCCGAAACTTTATAAGAGTCATGATCAAATTTTCCACCTGCATGAAGTTGAGTCATAATTACTTCAGCAGCTGATTTTTTTTCTCCTTTATGGATATCTACTGGAATACCTCTACCGTCATCATTTACAGTAATCGTTCCATTAGAATTTATTTTTACATTAATATTTTTACAATGTCCTGCTAGCGCTTCATCAATTGAATTATCAACAACTTCATAAACCATATGATGAAGACCAGTTCCATCATCTGTATCTCCAATATACATACCTGGTCTTTTTCTAACAGCCTCAAGACCCTTTAACACTTTGATGGAATCTGCCTGATATGTATTTTTATTCGTCATTTTTTTAAATTATGGAAAAAAGAAATTATAGCATTTTTTAAAAAAAATGCTGTTTTATCTTTCTAAATTATCACTAAAATTTGTAAATAAATGTTGAAAAATATAGCTTATTTATGGCGGAGAGAATGGGATTCGAACCCATGAAAGAGTTACCCCTTTACACGCTTTCCAAGCGTGCGCCTTCAACCACTCGGCCACCTCTCCATAAATTTACTATATGTACTTTCCTAATTTATACACTTTAGATTTAGTTTTTTTTTCATCAATTATATTCCAACAATCAATAATTATTTTATTTCTAGATTTTAATAATTCATATCTAAAATTCTTAGAAGGATACATTAACAGTAAAATTTTAGAATTTATTATAAATTTTTTTAAGTTTTCAAAATAAGATAATTTATATTTTTTTAAATATTCTGTTGATGGCTTCATGTTATTATCATAAACATTAATTTTACTTAATTTTTTCAGATTAATTGTTCTTATCAAATCATAGGATTGACTATCTTTTAAAATTGAAGTTTTATCTTTATATGTAAGACCCAATATACCTAGATTAATTTTATTTAATTTATTTTTAGAAATTACCCTTTTAATTATATTAATTAGTCTACTTGTTTGAGAATTATTAATTTTGTCAACAAATTTAGGTAATGAATTTCTTATCTTTTTTCTTACAAAATAATCTAGAGCTTTATTATCTCTAGGAAAACATGGCCCAGAATACTTAGTTCCAACAGCTAGATAAGAATTTCCTATTCTATGGTCTTTGCCTATAGCTTTCAACACTTTTGATCCATCAACATTTTTTTCACTTTCGCAAATTTCTGAAATAAAATTTGAAAAAGTTATTTTGGAGGTTATATAAGAATTAATTGAAATTTTGACTATTTCTGCTTCTTGAGTATTTAAAAAAGATATGAGAATTTTATTTTTATAAATTTTGTTGTAATAAGAAACTAATTTTTTTCCTCTTTTATCATCTGCACCAATTAGAACAAAGTCTGGATTTTCTAAGTTATTTATTGTTGTGCCTTGAGCGATAAAATGTGGATTATAAGTAATTATAAAATCTTTATTATTTTTAAGTCCTTTAGATTTAAGAATTTTACAAAATACGTCTCTACAAGAACCTGGCATTACTGTGCTAGTAATATTAATAATATGTTTTCTTTTTTTTTTTTTTATAAAGGGAGCTAATTTATTCAAACAATCAATTATATTTTTATTTGAGAATGAATTATTTCTTAGACTAGGAGTAGGTAGCACTAAATGAGATATATCGCTTTTATTGATTATTTCAGAAAGATCTGAAGTAATTGAAATATTATTTTTATATTTTTGTAAATACTTTTGAGTATAGGGTTCAATATAAGGAGATTTATTTTTTTTTATATCATCAATAATTTTTGGGTTATTGTCGTAACATAAAACTTTTATTTTTCGTGAAGCTAAAAAAAGTGCAAAAGGAAAGCCTAACTTTCCCAATCCTATAACAGATGAAATCATATTATATATTTAAGCTTATTTGCTTCGCTTATTCTCTGAGATAAAGAATTTTCCCATATTTCTATATCTTTTTCCATTTTATTATCTGCAATATTTCTCAAATAAGTATTATCAAACTCGTCGGTATTAGCTTGAGCATTAAATTCTTTAAACTTAATTTTTTGTGAATATATAACTTTATTAGATCTTTTTGCCAAATCACATATCCATGTGTCTAAATACCAAAAATTAAATAATTCACAACCGACATATCCTAATCTTCTATACCATTCTCTATTAATTATTGGAAAATGACAAAATAAATATGGATATTTGTTACCTGAGTTTACCCATACACACAGCGGTTCTTTTTTTAAGTTTTTTGAAAATTCAATATCTAATAAATGATCCCAATCTTTTGTAACAAAAATCATATCATCATTAGCTGGAAATAAAATTTCTCCTGAACATTTAGTTGCTAGAAAATTATTTCTTTTTGCATGTGTTTGAATATTTACATGAAAAACTTTAATATCTAATTTTTGATATTTTAGACTAGTTATAAATTTAATATATGCATCCTTCTCAGGATCATCGGAGTCTACCAAAACTAAAAATTCGCATCTATCAATCAAATAGGTATTTTTAATTATACTATTTATAAATCTTTCAAACTTTAACACTCTCTCTCTAGTTGGAATCAAAATCGAAATTTTGCTTTTTGTAATTTTATTTTTTGATATAAAAAAAACCAAAGATTTATAATAATATGAAATTAAAAATTTATTTTTCCAATATAATTTTTTGCTAGTAATTTTTATTTCTTTAAAAACGCTTTTAAAAATATTTTTTTTATTTTTATTTACTTTAGATCTATAAGATAAATTTTGTTTCTCAATAATATCTTTTCTTTCTTGATTATCTGTTTTCATCTTTATTACTTAATATTGGCATGCTAGTTTCTTCGTTATTTAAATTATAACTAAAACTATCCTTAAATGAAAAATTTGTATAATGGAGTATATTAATTTTTCTTCTTGGAAAAGAAGGCGTTAAAAATAAATTATCCTTTTTTATTATAGGTTCTGATTTTGAAATAATCCAATTATTAGTTGTATCTAAAATAGAAACAGATTTAAATTTTTCGTAAATAATTTTGTTTAAAGATAATTGGTCTGTCTTTACTCCATAGCTAGTTTTAGCTTTACTTAAAGCATTTTGATATTCATTTTTCCATTTCTCCCAAATTGTTGAATCATCTCTCATGCAAAAAACTCCATTATTAAACAATGGATTAAAAAATAATTTTTCTCCTAAATTTTTTCCGAAGTATCTATTGTAATTTTTAAATGACCATCCAGAAATTTTATAAATTGATAAAAAAATTTTCTTTATTCCAAAGTTTGAATTTTTAAAAACATATGACTCACAACTTTCTGGTGTAATTGCTAAATCTTTTTCTTCTGTAGCTTCGTCTAAATTTTTTATTGCATCGACATCTAGTACTTCTGTATCTGCATCTAACCATATATATTTTTTATAACCTGGAAAATATTCTCTAATATATGGTCTCTCGGTGAGTAGTTTGTGCCAATTTTGTTTATCTTTATATTTTATGTTAACACTGAAGTTGGCTGGTTTACTTTTATTTATTAAGTCGTTTATTTCAGTTATATAGTTATTATCTTCATCAACAGTCAAAATACATAAGTCACAAATATCTAAAGACTGTGATTTTTTTAAGGAAAAAACTAAATTTTTAAGAAAAGGAAAATATTTCTTATCAGCACCTGTAACAATTGCAATTTTCTTAGTCATTATTTTTTAACTTAAAAGATATATATGTATCGCCTGAAGAAACTAATTTTGGATATTTTTTTTTCAAAACGCCACCTCCCGTAGCAATAACTATTAAATATTGCTCATTATCTCTAACATATGTAGTAGGTGCAACAAATGATTGATGTGGTAGTGTAAATTCCCATAATACTTCACCATTAATACTTGAGTAAGCTCTTAATTTTTTATCTAAACTGCCGCTTGCAAATACTAAATTACCTCTTGTACCCAGTGCACCTGCATAGTTTTCTGTTCCTGTAATAGGATAATCTTTTTCTGAAAGTTCTTTAAATTCTCCTAATGGTACTTTCCAAATTAACTTGCCATTTTTTAAATTAATTGCATTTAAACTCCCCCATGGAGGTTTTGTTCCTGGAAATCCATTAATTAAATTAAAATTTTTAACTTCAAATTTTTTATTTTTTTTATTGAATTTTATTATTCCAGGGATTTTATTTGAATTTACATAAAGAATATCATTTTTGTCGTCAAATGAACCTCCTGTCCATGGTATACCCCCGTATCCAGTCCAAGTTAGCAAATCATAGTTTTCATCTGGTTTAATATAAAATCCAAATTTTTTTTCTTTTATTTTTTTAAGGGCTTCGACTTCTAAATTTTTTTTAAAATTTATTAAATCAGATTTCAAAAATTCAAAATTTTCAACTGGTTCAGGTTTTTCAAGATCTAAATAATATTTATTTTTATCATTTTTATCTTCTCCAAGTCTATATCGCATATCAAATACTGGGGCTCCAGTATATCTGTCTAAAACAATAATATTACCTGTTTTACTTAATCCAATTACTATATTTATATTTTTATTTTTAATTTTTAAACTTCCTAATATTGGCGGAGAGGCCATATCTCTATTCCATACATCATGGGGTATTTCTTGAAAGTCAAAAATTTTTTTTTTATTTAAAATATCTAGAGCGATGATTGAATTACAAAATTTATTAGATCCAAGTCTATTATTTCCATAATAATCTGGTTGGGCATTTCCTGTAGTTACATAAACAATTTTTTTATTTGTATCAGCCGAAATACCTCCCCATGGATTACAACCACCCAATCTTTTATAACTATTTACATATAATCCTTGATGTTTTTTTTTAAGAAAAAACTTCCATAAAGTTTTACCTGAATTTATATCAATAATATCTATAGATGGTGCAAAAGTTGAAATTATTAATTTATTATCAATTATTAACGGAGCCGTTTTTGATAAATTAGTTTTTATAAAACCCTTATCTCCAAAACTATAATCCAATTTACCGTTAATACTTAATTTATAAAGTCCTGAATGATCAGAAAAAAAAATTCCTGGTTTGGATATTTTGTTTCCCTCCCAATATACAAGACCTCTTTGCGCTGGGAAACTTGATTTTGACTTAAACCTCCACAATTCTTTTCCAGATTTGCTATCAATTGCAACAATGTTATGACCTGGAGTAGGTGTAATTATCTTATCATCTACAATAATAGGATTGGATTGTATCTGTCCTTCGCCATCACCTGACTTATAAATCCATGCTACTTCTAAATCTCTAACATTTGTGGAATTAATAATATCTAGCTCAGAAAATCTTTGAGAAGAATTACTTTGATTGGACCTATGCCATTCTTCAACATACATATCTTCTTCTATTTCACTTAATTTATTTTCTAAGTCAGAATAAATATATTTATATTTTGGATATATTTCATTTTTGATTTCGTTGTTATTTTTTTGGTTTATTTGAAAAAATATTTTGTTTATTAGTTTTTCACCTTTTAGAAATGTTTTTTTTATAAATGGAGTTCTTATATTATTAAAATCAATCTGAATTGGAGATCTATTTATATATTTAGAATCATAATCAAATGATTGATATAAACCTAAAAAAGAGAATAAGAATATGATGCCAACTAAAAACTTTAAAAAATATTTAATAAACACTTTATTATTTTTCTTTACTAATTTTTAATACTCCAATAAATGCTTCTTGTGGAATTTCAACTCTTCCAAATTGTTTTGATCTAGCTTTTCCTTTTTTCTGTTTTTCTAAAAGTTTTCTTTTTCTATCGGTTGCTCCACCGCCATGAATTTTAGTTAAAACATCTTTTTTAAATCCTTTAATTGTTTCTCTAGCAATAATTTTTCCTCCTATAGCAGCTTGAACTGGGATCATGAAGTTATGTCGAGGTATTAAATCTTTTAATTTTTCACAAACTTCTCTACCTGTTTTTTGTGCAAAATCCTTATGTATCATCATCGCTAAAGCATCAACAGGTTCTCCATTTACTAGAATACCAAGTTTTACTAAATCTCCCTCTCTGTGCTCGATGATTTCATAATCAAAACTAGCGTATCCACTAGTCATAGATTTTAACCTATCATTAAAATCAAAAACAACTTCGTTCAATGGTAACTCATAATTTACAACAGCTCTATTTCCTGAATAACTTAAATTAGTTTGAATTCCTCTTTTATCCTGACACATTTTCATAATTGAACCTAAATACTGATCAGGTGTAATAATCGTTGCTTTTATCCATGGTTCCTCAATAAATTTTATTAAAGTTGGATCTGGTAAACTCGATGGATTTTGAAGATCAATTACATTTTCATTATTTAGATGAACTTTATAAACAACACCAGGTGTTGTTGTTAATAGATTAACATCAAATTCTCTCTCCAATCTTTCTGTTACAATTTCGAGATGAAGCAAGCCTAAAAATCCACATCTAAAACCCAATCCTAAAGCTGAAGATGACTCTGGTTCAAATGAAAAACTTGCATCATTTAATTGTAATTTAGCTAAACCATCTTTAAGTTTTTGAAACTCAGAACTATCTACTGGAAATAAACCGCAGAAGACTACTGGTTTACTTGGTTTAAATCCTGGCAGAGCTTCTTTTAATGGTTTAGAGGCATCACAAATTGTATCTCCAACTTTTGTTTCAGATAAAACTTTTATTCCTGTTGTAATAAATCCTATTTCACCTGTTTTTAATTCATTTATGTCTACTGCTTTTGGGGTAAAAACCCCAACTTTTTCAACAATATATTCTTGATTGGTAGACATCATTTTTATTTTCATATGTTTCGAGAGTTTACCATCAATTACTCTTACTAAGATAACTACACCTAAATAAGTGTCATACCAACTATCAACCAATAAACATTTTAAATCTGCTGAATTTTCTCCTTTAGGAGCGGGTAATGTTGTGATTATTTGTTCCAGAATATCTTCTATTCCTTCTCCAGTTTTACCAGAACATGGAATTGCATTTTCAGTATCAATTCCTATTACTTCCTCTATTTGTTTTTTTGTTCTATCTAAATCTGATGCTGGTAAGTCAACCTTGTTTAAAACTGGTACTATCTCATGATTAGTATCTAAAGCTTGGTAAACATTTGCTAAAGTTTGAGCTTCTACCCCTTGTGTACTATCTACGATCAAAATTGAACCTTCGCATGCATATAAGGATCTGCTTACTTCATAACTGAAATCTACATGACCTGGAGTATCAATGATATTTAAAATATAATTTTTTCCATTTTTAGCTTTATAATTTAATTTTACAGTTTGAGCTTTAATTGTGATTCCTCTTTCACGCTCAATATCCATAGAATCTAAAACTTGAGCTTTCATTTCTCTTTCGGTTAATCCACCACAACTATGAATAATTCTATCAGCTATAGTAGATTTTCCATGATCAATATGTGCAATAATTGCAAAATTTCTAATATTATCAATTGAACTCATTAATTATTTTAAGAACGAATTTTAGCACCAGTTTTTTTTTCAACTGTTTCTATTATTAAATTATTGATTTTTTCTAAATCATTATCAGTTAATGTTTTTTCTAATGATTGAATAGTAACACTTATAGCAATTGATTTTTGATTTTCAGGAATATTTTCTCCCTCATAAACATCAAATACTTTAATGTTTGAGATTAAATTTTTTTCAATACTAGATATTACACTTATTAAATCTTGTACTTTTATTTTTTTATCAATAATAAATGCAAAATCTCTTTCAGATTTTTGAAAGTCTGATACTGAATATTTTGTTTTTTGATCTTTTAAAGGTTTTTTAGGTAATTTTAAATTATCTAAAAATATCTCAAAACCTACTAAAGACTCTGTTTTAACATCTAGCGTTTTAATAATATTTGGGTGAATTTCGCCAAAATAAGCAGCTACCTTATCTTTTCCCTTATTTAGAAATATTCTTCCTGATTTTCCTGGATGATAATAATTTGGGCTTTCATCATCGATATAAAATTTTTCTGAATCATAACCGGCTTCTACTAAAGTTTGTGTCACATCTCTTTTGATATCAAAAACATCAACATTTCTCTCTTTTTCAATCCATGAAAGTCTAGATTTTTTTCCAGCCGACAAACCACAAACAACTGTTTTTTGAGCCCCAGGTTGTGAACCATAAAATATTGGCCCTATTTCAAATATTGATAAATCTTTAATTCCTCTATCTAAGTTTTTGCTCATGTACATCACTAAATTTGAAAAAATAGAATTTCTTAATACTCCCAATTCAGAGCTAATTGGATTTACAATTTTTATTTCTTTATTGGCTTCTTTAAAGTGATCGTTATATTTTGAGTCTGAAAAAGACCAGGTAATTGCTTCCAAATACCCTTTAGATGCTACTGCTCTTTGAAGAAAATGAAATAACTTTTGAGTTGGATTTAAAGTGTTTTTTGATCTTTCTTTAATAGGGTTTTCAATTTTTATTTTTTCATAGCCACTAATTCTTACAAGTTCCTCAACTATATCAATTTCTTGAACAATATCTGGTCTCCAAGATGGAACTGATAATTTAAAGAATTTTTTTTCTTTTTTTAATTTAAAACCAAGTTTTTCTAAAATATTTATCATTTCTTTGGTTGAAATTTTTAAACCAGTTATTTTTTCAAATGTTTTTGGTTCAAATTTTATTACTTTTTTTTTGTAGGATTCTATTTTTTGAATATCTATTTTACTAATTTCGCCACCACAAATTTCCTTAATTAAAATAGCTGCTTTATTTAATCCATTTTCAATTGATAACTGATCAATACCTCTTTCAAATCTAAATTTCGCATCTGTATCAATATTCAGTTTTTTAGCAGTTTTTCTGATTGATCTTGGCTCAAAATAAGCCGACTCTAATAAAACATTTTTTGTATCTATCTCTGTACCAGATCTTACTCCTCCAATAATTCCACCTAAACCTAAGACACCTTTGTTGTCGCTTATTATACACATTCCATCATCTAGTTTATAATTTTTATTATCTAGAGCAGTAAATTCTTCTCCTGATTTTGAATTTCTAACGATTATTCCCTTATCAATTTTATCAGCATCGTATGCGTGCAAAGGACGATTAATATCAATCATGACATAGTTAGTTATATCTACAATTGCAGATATTGGTTTTTGACCTATAGAGATTAATTTATCTTTCAACCATTTAGGACTTTCTGTATTTTTGACGTTAGTTATTAAGCAGCTACCAAAAGATAAACAGCCTTGATTTTTTTCTTTTATTATTTTTACTTTTAAAGTCTGTTTTTTATTAGATTTAATTTTTTTATCTTTTTCTGGTTTTAAGTTTCCAAAACCTGCCGCTGATAAATCTCTCGCTATCCCCCGAACACCAAGACAGTCTGGTCTATTTGGTGTAATTGATAAATCGATAAGATTAGAACTTGGTTTAGAAAAATAACTTTTTCCAATATTTTTAGCATATTTGGATGACAACAGCTCAGTAATCCCATCACTTTCATCTGATAAATTCAATTCAGATTCAGAACAGAGCATTCCATAAGATGTAATATCTCTAATTTTAGCAACAACAAGTTTGGTTTTGTTTTTTGGGATTATAGCACCTGGTGGGGCATATACAGTAAGAAGGCCCTCTCTTGCATTTGCAGCTCCACAAACAACCTTTTTGATTTCTTTATCACCAACATCAACATCGCAAACTTTAAGTCTATCTGCGTTAGGATGTTTTTCTGTTTTTAAGATTTTTGCTACCTTAAATAAATCTAACCCTTCAGATAAGTTTTCTATACTCTCAACCTCAAGACCTATGTCTGTTAGTTTCTCGAGAAGTTTATCTTCTTTAGCGCTTATTTTTAAATGATCTTTTAGCCAATCATATGTAATCTTCATCTGCTTAAACCTCTGTAATTTGAAGGAACATCAAGAGGATCAAAACCAAAATGATTTAGCCATCTGTAGTCACAATCAAAAAACGCTCTTAAATCATTAATGCCGTATTTAAGCATTGCTAATCGATCTATCCCTATACCAAAGGCATATCCTTGATATTTTGAAGGATCTACTTTTACATTTTTTAAAACATTAGGATGCACCATACCACAACCTAAAATTTCAAGCCACTTATCTCCTTCTCCAATAATAATTTTGCCATCTTTTATTTCATAACCAATATCAACTTCTGCAGATGGTTCTGTGAAAGGAAAATGACTAGGTCGAAATCTCATTTTAATTTTTTCAACTTCAAAAAATTCTTTAATGAAATAATTCAAGCATCCTTTCAAATGCCCCATATTAATGTTTGTATCAATATGTAAACCTTCTACTTGATGGAACATTGGTGCGTGTGTTTGATCACTATCAGATCTATAAGTTCTTCCTGGAGCAATGATCTTAAATGGGGGTTTGTCTTTTAGCATAGTTCTAATTTGAACTGGTGAAGTATGTGTTCGTAATAAAACCTCTTTTGTTTCATCTAAGTAAAACGTATCATGCATATCTCTTGCTGGATGATTGTCAGGTGTGTTTAAAGCAGTAAAATTATTATATTCATTTTCAACATCAGGGCCTTCCTCAACACTAAATCCTATTTCAGAAAAAATAGATGAAATTTCATCAATAGTTTGTGATACTGGATGAACTTTTCCTCTAACGAATGGTCTTTCAGGTAAAGTTATATCAACTTTTTCCTTTTCTAATTTTTCGTTTATTTTTTTTCTATCTATCTCACTAATTTTAGAAGTTATCAGATTTTGAAGTTCGTCTTTAGCTTGATTTAAATCTGATGCAAATTTTTTTCTATCAGTCTCTGGAATTAATCCTATTGTTTTAAATTTTGACGAAATTAAACCATTTTTACCGAAGAGCTCGGACTTGATTTCATTTATTTGATCAATGCTTAAATCATTTTCAAGCTTTGATATAAACTGATCTCTAATATTTTTTATCTCTGACATATTAGTAGATTATTTCCTTAAGAAATAAAAACAATAGCGAAGATTAATTTAAAGCTGATTGAGCTTTTTGTACAATTGTTTTGAATGCTTCTGGGCTATCGTAGGCAATTTCAGCAAGAATTTTTCTATCTATTGCAATACCACATTTATTTAATCCATTAATAAATTTTGAATAAGTTAAGCCCTCGGCTCTAACTCCAGCATTGATTCTCTGTATCCACAATGATTTAAAATCTCTTTTTTTATTTCTTCTGTCTCTGTAAGCATATTGCATGGATTTTTCCATAGCTTGCTTAGCAACTCTAATAGTATTTTTCCTTCTACCCCATTGACCTTTTACAGCTTTTAAAACTTTTTTATGTTTAGCTTTACTAGTTACACCTCTTTTAACTCTTGCCATTATTAACCTCTTAAACTGTAGGGCATGTATGACTTAACAATTTTTCCATCTTGTTTAGACAATGTTGTAGTGCCTCTTAGTTTTCTTATTTGTGAATTCGTTCTTTTGATCATACCATGTCTTTTACCTGCTTGAGCAGAAATAACTTTACCCTTAGCTGATATTTTAAATCTTTTTTTTGCTGAGCTTTTTGTTTTTAGTTTTGGCATAATTCTGCGGACTTATACAAAGAAAGATATAATTTTACAACCTCTATTAAGGCTTATAAAGGCTGAATTACCATTATCATTTGCTTCCCATCAAACTTGGGATGTAATTCTACCTTACCGATATCCTTCATATCTTCTTTAATTTTGCCCATTAGTTCATTTCCTAGATGGGAATGCTGAAGTTCTCTACCTTTAAATCTAATAGTGAATTTAACCTTATCTCCTTTAGCTATAAATTTTTTAGCATTTTTGACTTTAAACTCATAATCATGAGTTTCCGTAACAGGTCTCATTTTAATTTCTTTTAAAGAAACAATTTTTTGTTTTTTCTTTGCAAGATTTGCTTTTTTCTGAGCATCATACTTATATTTACCCATATCCATTATTTTACATACAGGAGGATTTGCATTAGGTGCTATTTCAATTAAATCTAAACCTTGATTTTTTGCCATGGAAATAGCTTCATTGGTGTTTATCACTCCAAGATTTTCTCCATCACTTGCTATAACTTGCACATCAGGAGAAGAAATTCTATTATTAGATCTTGGACCTCTGTCCTTAGTTCTTCTTTGAAAATAATTTTGTTTGAAGTCTGCCACTTAGTTTGATGATGCTTTGTTTAAAGCAGAGAATGTTTTTAAGAATTGATCTATACCCATATTTTCTTGTTTATTAGAGTCTAATCTTCTAATCGTTACTGAATTGGAGTCAACTTCTTTTTTACCACAAATTAATAAAAGCGGTATTTTTGCCAAAGAATGATCTCTAATTTTATAATTTAAATTATGATTTTTTAAATCTACTGCAGAACTTATACCTGAATTTTTAATTTTATCTGATACCTCAACTGCATAATCATTAAATTCTTCTGAAATAGGTATTACCATAGTCTGTAAAGGAGATATCCAAAATGGAAACTTGCCTGCATAGTTTTCAATTAAAATTCCAATAAATCTCTCTAGAGAACCAAATAATGCTCTGTGCAGCATAACAGGAACTTTTTTGGTTCCATCTTTGTCAACATAAGAAGCATCTAATCTTCCAGGTAAATTTAAATCTACTTGTAATGTTCCACATTGCCAATCTCTGCCAATAGCATCTCGTAAAACAAACTCAATTTTAGGACCATAAAATGCTCCCTCACCTTTATTAATAGTGTATTCTAATTTAGAAGCTTTAACAGCTTCAAGCAAAGAAGCTTCTGCTTTATCCCATACTAAATCATCACCAACTCTTACTTCTGGCCTGTCTGCATATTTTAGAATTACATTTTCAAAACCAAGGTCCTTATAAATATCTAGTATTAGATTTGTTACAATTAAACATTCGCTAGTAATTTGATCCTCAGTGCAAAAAATATGGGCATCATCTTGAGTAAAGGCTCTTACTCTTAATAACCCATGTAAAGCGCCTGATGGCTCATAACGATGAACTTTACCAAATTCAGCAAAACGTAACGGAAGATCTCTGTAACTTTTTAAGCCTTGATTAAATACCTGGATATGACCAGGGCAATTCATTGGTTTAATTGCAAAAACTTTCTCATCTGGTGTTTCAGAAGTATACATGTTTTCTCCATATTTTTCCCAATGCCCAGATTTTTCCCATAGTTGTCTATCTAGTACCTCTGGAGTATTGACCTCTTTATAACCAGCTTCATCTTGTCTGCTTCTCATGTAGTTAATGAGCTTTTGAAATAAACTCCATCCTCTTTCATGCCAAAATACTGAGCCAGGGCTTTCTTCTCTAAAATGAAATAAATCCATTTCTCTACCTAATTTTCTGTGATCTCTTTTTTCGGCTTCTTCTATTCTTTTTAAATATTCATCTAGGTCTTTTTGAGTTGCCCAACTCGTACCATATATTCGTTGCAACATTTCATTATTAGAGTCTCCTCTCCAATATGCTCCTGATACTTTTGTAAGTTTAAAATATTTCCCTATTTTACCTGTAGAGGATAAATGTGGGCCTCTACATAAATCATGCCATTCTCCGTGAAAATAAATTGATACATCTTCATTTTCAGGTATTGCTTCAATTAGCTCGGCTTTATAAATTTCTCCTTTTTTTTTAAAATGACTAATTGCTTTGTTTCTATCCCAAACTTCTCTTTTTGTTGTTTCATTCCTATCGACAATCTCTTTCATTTTATTTTCAATTTTAACAAGATCATCCTCTGTAAATGGTTCTTTTCTAGCAAAGTCATAATAAAATCCATTTTCAATCACGGGTCCAATTGTAACTTGTGTACCAGGAAATAATTCTTGAACAGCCATAGCTAAAATATGAGCTGTGTCATGCCTTATAGTTTCCAAGCCCTCAGGATTTTTTGAGGTAAAAATTTTTACAGAACAATCATTTTCAATTAGAAAATCAAGATCTTTAAGTTCACCATCAACACTTATGACCATGGCTTGTTTAGCTAACGATTTGCTAATTTTTTCAGCTACTTCTAGTCCAGTAACTTTATTAGGAAAATCAATATTGTTTCCGTCGGGTAATGTTATTATCGGCATTTAATTTAATAATCTCTTATACTCTGAATAAGTAGAAAAGCACATTTTTTCAACATTAAATTTTTGAACTATGTTTTTTCTTCCCTCATTACCAATTGATTTTAATAGAGTTTCATCCATGTTAAGAGTTCTTAATATTTTATTACTTAATGATTTAGCATTTCCTGCTTCATATAAAAAACCAGTTTTTTCATCAATTATTGTTTCATTAGAACCTCCAATGTTACTCGCTATAATTGGTTTTTCCATCGATTGTGCTTCAACAGCAACTCTACCAAAAGCCTCTGGTTCTGTTGAGGCTGAAACAATAATATCAGAAACTTTATAAGCTAATGCCATATCCTTACAATGATCTATGAATCTTATTTGTTTAGACAATCTGTATTGCTCCGAAAGTCTTATTAATTTTTTCTTATATAAATCTCTACCTTGATCACTGCCTAGAATGACAGCATAAAATGCTTCATAACCCAGTTCTATGTTCACTAAATTAATTGCCTCTATAAAAACTTCCTGTCCTTTCCAGGAAGTTAATCTACCAGGTAAAAGTATAATTTTTTTATCTTTTTCAATGTCCCATTTTTTTAATAATTTTTTTTCATCAATTTCAATTTTAGTTGTTGGGTCAAAGTAGTCGACGTTTATTCCTCTAAAAATAACCATTAATTTTTTTTTCTCATTTAAATATTTTGAATAATTTTTTTTAATATGAGAAAAAATAAAATTAGATCCTGCAATTATTAAATCTGCTCTAGTCATTACTGAATTATAAATTTTTTTTATATTACTCTTAAAATTGTATGTTCCATGAAATGTAGTTACAAATTTTCGTCCTGTGATTTTTGTTGCTAACAAACATGACCAAGCAGGTGCTCTACTTCTCGCGTGAACAAGAGAAATATTATAAACTAAAATTATTCCAATTAAGATAAAAGCATTAATTAAAATTAGTAGAGGATTTTTGCTTTGCACTGGAAGTCTAAATATTTTAACTTTTTTTCTATCTACAAATTTAAGTAATTCACCACCGCTTGTTACAATAAATGATTTACAATTATTTTCTGGTAAATAATGTGCAATATCATAACAACCTGTTTCAGCTCCTCCATAACCTAATTTTGGAATTACTTGTAAAACTTTTAAATCAGATGACATTTGATATGATTATATATTAATAGACAAAACTTATAAATGATTATGGCAAATTTCAGATTTCACCAAATATCAAATACAAAGAAAATTAGATATATTTCCAAAGTTTTTAAAAAAAGTTCTTTTATAGTTTTTTTGCATGGCTTTATGTCAGATCTTGAAGGAAAAAAACCAAATGCTTTTTTGAAATTTGCTAAAAAAAATAAAGTAAGTTTTTTAGCACTAGAATACTCTGGTCATGGAAAATCTTCTGGAAAATTTGTAAATGGAAATATTTCAAAATGGAGTAAAGAGACGTCAATTTTAATTAGAAAATACGTTAAAAAAAAAGAATTTGTACTAATTGGTTCAAGTATGGGCGCATGGATTTCGCTCAATCAATTCAAAATTTTCAAAAAACAGATTAAAGGATTTTTAGGAATAGGGGCTGCTCCTGAATTTTTAGAAAATTTAATGTGGAAAAAATTTACTAAAAAAATGAAAAAGGAAACAATAAGTAAGGGTATTTATCAATTAAAACATGGTAATTATGAATATCCAATTACTCTACAATTAATAAAAGATGGAAGAAAAAACAAAGTCTTAAATAGAAAAATTAATTCAAATATTAAAGTAACAATGGTTCATGGTGAAAAAGATGAGGCAGTTCCTGTCTCATATTCAAGAAAAGTTTTAAGATTATTTCCAAAAGCTAAGAAAAAATTAAATGTTGTAAAAAAAGGTGATCACAGTTTATCAAATAAAAAATGGTTAAATATAATTTTAAAAGAGCTTAAATTATTAATTTAGCTAACTTTTTTTATATCTTTTTTTAAAGTAATTGGATTTTTTAATTTATCCAACATTTCTTTAGGACACACCTGAACAAAATTATTTACTTCATCATCAAAGTTTTCAATTATTTTTTTCGTTAATTGAGACTCAGTTTCTTTGAAGTGCTCACTGACTAAATTTTTTAAATATTCTTTCCAATAATCTGTCTCTACATTTTGCCAAACTACTGATTCTGGATTTACTTTCTTTTCAAATTGTTGAGATTTATCATATATAAAGGCCATTCCACCTGTCATACCAGCTGCAAAATTATCACCAACATCTCCTAAAATTACTACAGTTCCACCAGTCATATATTCACATCCATTAGAATCACATCCTTCAATTACAGTAACTGCACCAGAATTTCTTACAGAAAATCTTTCACCGGCTTGGCCAGCAGCAAAAAGTTTTCCTGAAGTAGCTCCGTAAAGAACAGTATTTCCTAAAATTGTATTCTCATTTGAAACTAAATTACTCTCTTCAGGTAATTTTATTGAAATAGTAGCTCCTGATAAACCTTTACCAACATAATCATTTGCATCTCCCTTTAATACAAGTTTCAACCCTTTTGAAGAGAACGCACCAAATGATTGACCAGCTGATCCTTTAAAATTTAGAACTAAAAAGTTTTCATCAAGTTTTTCATAACCATATTTTTTATACAAATGATGTGAGATTCTTGTGCCTACTGCCCTGTGAGTATTTTTAATTTGATATTCTTTCTCAATTTTTTTAGAATTATTTAAAGCTTCTTCAATTTCTGGCCAAATTTCTTGGTCAAGAGTATCTGGTACACTATTTATTTCTTGATCCTTACAATACCTTGGATTATTTCCAGTATCAGCTTGAACAAATAAAGGATTTAAATCTAAATCGTCTAAATTTGGAGAACCCTTACTAACTTGTTTTAACAAGTCTGTCCTACCAATCACTTCATCTAATGATTTAAAACCTAAATTTGCTAATATTTCTCTTACTTCACTGGCTATAAATGTGAACAAATTAACTACTTTTTCTGGAGTTCCAGTAAATTTTTCTCTAAGCTTTTCATCTTGAGTGCAAACGCCTACAGGACATGTATTTGAATGACACTGCCTTACCATTATACATCCCATTGCAACTAATGCTGTAGTAGCAACACCATATTCTTCAGCACCCATCATTGCAGCTATCACTACATCTCTTCCAGTTTTAATTCCACCGTCTGTTCTTAATGTCACTTTATGTCTAAGATTATTTAAAGTTAATACTTGGTTTGCTTCCGTCAAACCCATTTCCCATGGTATTCCAACATACTTAACACTAGTCTGTGGTGTTGCTCCTGTTCCGCCATTATGTCCAGAAATCAATATTATATCTGCTTTTGCTTTAGCTACACCAGCTGCAATTGTTCCTACTCCAGAGGAAGCAACAAGTTTAACTCCAATTCTTGCTTTAGGATTTATCTGTTTTAAATCATAAATTAGTTGTGCAAGATCTTCGATTGAATAAATATCATGATGTGGTGGTGGTGATATTAAGGTAACTCCAGGAGTTGAATGTCTAAGTTTAGCAATCTCCTCTGTAACTTTAAATCCTGGTAGCTGACCTCCCTCACCAGGCTTAGCGCCTTGTGCAATTTTAATTTCTATCTCATTACAATTATTAAGATAATTAACTGTAACTCCGAATCTTGCAGAAGCTATTTGTTTTACTCTTGAGTTTGCGCTGTCACCATTATCTAAAACTTTAAATCTACTTGCATCTTCACCGCCCTCTCCACTACATGAAGCACCTTTAATCCTATTCATACCAGTTGCCAAAGTTTCATGCGCCTCTTTTGATAAAGCTCCATGAGACATGCTCCCACTTCCAAATCTTTTTAAAATATTTTCTATTGGCTCAACCTCAGAAATATCTATTGGCCCACTTAATTTTTTTTCTCTGAAATCAATTAAGTCTCTAAGATTAATAGGTGGTAAGCTGTATATTCCATCCGCATATCTTTTATAGGCATCATAAGAATTAGAACCTACTGCACTTTGGAGTAAATGAATTAATTTTCCTTGATATTGATGTGTTTCACCATTTTTACGATATCTATATATACCGCCTATTGGCAATATGGTTTCAGAACTTTCAAATGCCTCTTTATGAATTTCTCTAATTTTTTTCTCTATACCCGTAAGTCCAATACCTGAAATTTTAGAGACAACTCCTGGAAAATAATCTGCAACAATTGTTCTACTTAAACCTACAGTTTCAAAGTTACATCCACCTCTATAAGAACTTAGAACTGAAATACCCATCTTAGACATGATCTTTAATAAACCTGCGTTTACTGATTTTATGTATCTCTCTACACATTCATCAAAGCTAAATTGACCAAATAATTTCTTTTCATGACGCTGAAATAAACTATCAAATGCTAAATATGGATTTACAGTAGTTGCTCCAACTCCTATTAAAGTTGCAAAAGAGTGTGTATCTAAAGCCTCTCCAGATTGAACATTTATTGATACATATCCTCTTAGTTTTTTTTCAATAAGGAATGAATTAATTGATCCAACTGCTAAAAGCATTGGTATTGGAAGTTTTGAGCTAGAAAGCTCCTTATCACTTAAGATTAATTGAGTAACTCCCTGTCTTACTGCAATTTCAGCTTCTTTTTGGATTTTTTTAATTGAGTCAAATAAAGTTTCTTCCTCAGAAAAAGTACAATCTATTATAGATGAATTATTGCCAAAAAAATTTATAAATTTTTCAAACTGAGAATTTGATAATATTGGACTATTTAAAACATAAATATTTTGCTTTGTTAAATTATCAAAATTTAAAATATTTCCAAGATTTCCAAATCTTGTTTTCAAACTCATAACCTTGTTTTCTCTTAAAGAGTCTATAGGTGGGTTTGTGACTTGACTAAAATTCTGTCTAAAAAAATGGTATAACGGTCTATACCTATCTGACAAAACAGCCAATGGTGTATCGTCCCCCATAGATCCAGTTGCTTCTTTAGCATCTTCTGCCATAGGATGCAGTATGAGCTCAAGATCTTCTAGACTTATTCCAAAAGTATATTGCCTTCTTCTTAAATCATCTCCCGAAAAAAAATTTTTTTCATCTGAAATAGTTAACTTATCATCTAGGTCGATAATTTGTGAATTAAAGTGTTTATACTCTTTGGCTAAATAATCTTTTATTTGCTTGTTTGTAAATACTTTACCTTTTTCTATTCTAACTCCAATTATTTCCCCGGGACCCAATCTTCCCTTTGACAAAATTCTTTTTTCATTTAATTCAATCATTCCTGTTTCAGAACCTGCAAATAATAATTTGTCTTTTGTAATTGCGTATCTCAAAGGTCTTAATCCATTTCTATCATTTGCAGCTATAACCCACTCATTATCAGTTCCAGCAATAGCAGCTGGTCCATCCCATGGCTCCATTGTACTGTTCAAAAAATTAAATAATTGTTGGTGATCTTTTGGTAGAGTTTTATTTTTTTTAGACCATGCGTCTGGAACTAGCATAAGCTTAGCCAAAGGTGCAGGCTGACCAGATATATTTAATAATTCAAAAACATTGTCTAATGCAGCAGAGTCTGATGCTCCCTGTTGTATAACAGGTTTTAAGTTGTCAACATCGTCAAAAAGGGGACTATTCATCTCTTGTTCATGAACTTTCATCCAATTTTTATTTCCTCTATAAGTATTAATTTCTCCATTATGCGCTATAGCTCTAAAGGGTTGAGCTAAATTCCAGCTAGGCGCTGTATTTGTTGAAAATCTTTGATGAAAGATAGCAAACCTTGAAACAAATCTCTCATCTTTTAAATCAAGGTAGAAATCTGAGATAGCTTCAGCTAAAAACATCCCCTTGTAAATGATAGATTTAGAACTCAATGAACAAATATAAAAATTGTTTAAAGATTTTTTAAAAGCTTCATTTTCTATCTTTCTTCTAGTTTCGTAAATTTTTCTTTCTAAATCTTTATTTGTTAATTCTGGATTATAAGGTTTAAACAATACTTGGATAATTTCAGGCATTGTTTGGAATGCCTTTTCTCCTAAAACTTTTGGATTAACTGGAACTTGTCTCCAACCGTAAATACTAAAATCATTTTTTGTTAATTCACTTTCTACAATAGTTTTGCAACTTTCTTGCGCTGCATAATCATTCCGAGGCAGAAATATCATACCCACACATATTTCAGAATTGTCATGTGTGTGTCCTGTCACTTCTATCTTTTCAATGAAGAAATCTTTTGGTATTTCAACATGAATTCCAGCTCCGTCACCAGTTTTCCCATCGGCATCTACAGCGCCTCTATGCCAAACTGCTTTTAACGCTTCAATACCATACTCTACAACTTTACGAGATTTTTTACCTTCAGTTGAAGCAATTATACCAACACCACAAGCATCATGCTCCATATCTTCTGAATAAACATTATTTTCTGTTAAAAGGTGAAGGTTCTTTTTATAATTTTTCATTAAGCCACTCTTTTTTCTAGTTTAGATTTACTCTCTAGATAAGTTTTTATTGAAGCTGCTGCATCTCTTCCATCTTTTATCGCCCAAACAACTAATGAAGCTCCTCTAACTATATCACCAGCTGCAAACACCCCTTTTATATTTGTTTCCATAGTATCAAAATCTGTTTTAATAGTTCCCCACTTTGTTACTTGTAATTCTCTACTATCAAATAAATTCGGTAAATCCTCAGGATCAAAACCTAGTGCTTTGATAACCATATCTGCTTTTGTTTCGTAACTTGAGCCTTCTTGTACTTGTGGCTTTCTTCTTCCTGTCTCGTCTGGATCACCTAGTTTAATTTGATCTACAATTATTTTTTCTACTTTATTTGTACCTTTAAATTCTTTAGGACTTGATAACCAAATAAATTCAACACCTTCTTCTTCTGCATTTGCAACTTCTCTCGCAGATCCTGGCATATTTTCTTTATCTCTTCTATACAAACATTTAACAGATTTTGCCTTCTGTCTTATAGAAGTTCTTACACAATCCATTGCTGTGTCACCTCCACCGATTACAACAACATCTTTACCTTCTGCGTTTAAAATTCCTTTATCAAACAACTCAACATCATCACCTAGACCTTTTTTATTAGATGCTGTTAAAAAATCCATTGCAGGAAAAATATTATCAAGATCATTTCCAGGTAAGTTTACTTCTCTTGCTTTATAAACTCCTGTAGCAATTAAAATTGCATCGTGTTTTTTTCTCAATTGGTCTAGACTTGCATCCTTACCAATTTCAAAATTTTGAACAAATTCAATTCCTCCATCCTTTAAGAGTTTTGTTCTTCGCTCTACAACTTCTTTTTCTAATTTAAAATTTGGAATTCCATAAATTAATAATCCTCCTGCTCTATCATATCTATCGTAGACAGTTATTTTATATCCATTTTTTCTTAATTGTTCTGCAGCAGCTAAACCAGCAGGACCTGCTCCTATAATTCCTACGCTTTGATTTTTTTCATCCGTTACCTTAATTGGTTTTACCCAGCCCTGAGCCCAAGCATTATCTGTAATATATTTTTCTACTGATCCAATAGTTACTGTTCCATGACCAGACTGTTCAATTACACAATTTCCCTCGCATAATCTATCTTGGGGGCAAATTCGGCCACACACTTCAGGCATATTGTTTGTGCTTTGGGATAATTCATATGCCTCTTTTAATCTTCCCTCTGCTGTCAGTTTAAGCCAATCTGGAATGTTATTACTTAATGGACAATGAACTTGGCAAAAAGGTACTCCACATTGCGAACACCTACTCGACTGTTCTTTGGCTTTTTCATTGATATACTCGTCATAAATTTCGTTAAAATCTTTCTTTCTCGTATCAACTTCTCTTTTAGGTGGAGTTTGTTGACCTATTTTAACAAATTTGAGCATTTTATCGGGCATAATATTATTTAAGTTTTGGCAAAATATACCCTGATTTATGTATATAAAGCATAAAATAGGTCATATATATTGACCTTAATTTTTAAATTATTACCGCCAATTAACACGTTTTTAATTATTGCATAGCTATTATGCTTAAATCGAATTGTTTTAAATAAATACTTTATAAGTTACGAAGAAACAATGTTTCAAAATATTATAGAAGTTTTAATTCTCTCTGCAATTCAAGGAATATCTGAATTTCTTCCTATTAGTTCTTCTGCTCATTTAATTTTGGTTTCTACTTTATATGAATTTAAATCTAGTTCTTTGCTTATTGATATTAGTCTCCATCTAGGTTCACTAATAGCTATAATTTATTTTTTTAAAAATGAATTGTTTGATATCAGAAAAAATAAAAGAATTTTAAATTTAATTGTATTAGGATCTATTCCATTAATAATTGTTGGATACATACTTTATAGTACAAATTTAATTTATCAGTTAAGAAATTTAGAAGTCATTGCCTGGACTACTTTAATATTCGCAATTATTTTATACATCTCAGACAAAAATCGATTTGATAAAAAAATTTCTTCAAATTTAAATTTTCAGTCAATAATATTTATAGGTGTTTTCCAAATTTTCTCTCTTGTACCCGGAGTGAGTAGGGCAGGAATTACTATAACAGCTGCGAGAATTTTAAAATTTAATAGAGTAGATTCAAGTAAGATATCTTTTTTACTTTCAATCCCAGCATTAGCTGGAGCTAGTGTCTTAAGCTTGAAAGATGTTTTTGAACAATCAATTCAGTTTAATTACTTGGTTGTTATCGCAATTATATCTTCTTTTATTTTTTCTTTTCTAACAGTTAAATTCTTTTTAATTTATATAAATAAATTTTCAATGAATGCGTTTGTAATTTATAGAATAATAATTGCCTTAATTTTATTTAGTTTAATTTATTAAGGGTATTTCTTTTTAATTAATGGTAGTAATTGAGACAAAAGAACTCCACATAGAATAAAAAAGCATCCAAGTAAATTATTAACATCTAGAATTTGATTTAAAATAAACCAAGCAGCTATAGTCGCAAATACACCTTCAAGAGAAAAAATTATTGCAGCAGGTGCTGGAGTAATATTGCGCTGTGCATAAATTTGTAATACAAATGCAAATCCACCAGATAATATACCTGCATATAAAATTGAATAAATTTCCATTAAAATATTGCTGAAAATAAATTCTTCATAAATAATTCCAATTATGAAAGAAAAAATAGCTACTATTAAAGTTTGAACTGCTCCTAAAGTAAGTGGTAGATTGTATTTTGTTACTATAATACCAGTAAAAATTATATGTGTACTCCAAAATAAAGCTCCAAGTACAACCAGAGTATCACCTAACCTTACTGTAGCATCATGAAAATTTGTTAATAAATAACCTCCGATCAAACATAGAATTACAGAAGGCCAGACACTCCAATGCATAGATTTTTTACCAAATAAAAAAATGATAATTGGCACCATGGGTACATAGAAAATTGTAAAGAAGGCAGCATTTGCAACATCCGTATATAACAAAGCAACTTGTTGGAGTGCAGAACCTAAAAACAACGAAAGTCCTATCAACAATGAATAAATGATAAAAGTTTTTTTATCTAATCTGAATTCTGATTTAAAATTTTTTAACTCAAATAAGACAACAAGTGGAATTATAGCTAAAAATCCAACAAAAAACCTTACAGCATTAAATGTAAAGGGACCGATATTGTCCATGCCTGTGTCTTGAGCAATGAAAGTTGTGCCCCAAATGAAAGTGCACAATAAAGCACTGAATAACGAGATGGTTTTAGACATTTCTTATTATACGGCTAGTTTATAAGCAAAATTTTTGCCTAAATTTTCTTTTAGATCATTATTAAACCTAGCTGCTTCAGCTCCATCAATAATTCTATGATCATAAGATAAAGAAATTGGCAGCATAGTTCTAGTTTGAAACTTTCCATTAATAAAAATTTGTTTTTTTTCTGATCTACCTACACCTAGTATAGCAACTTCAGGATAATTAATTATAGGAGTAAAAAATGAACCTCCTATACCTCCTAAACTCGTAATCGTCATCGAACCACCAAATAATTCCTTTTTATCAATTTTTAAATTTCTACAAAGTTCACTTACCTCTTTTAATTCTTTACTTATCAGAGAAATTTTTTTGTTATTTGCATTTCTTATTTTCGGAACCATTAATCCATTTGGCGTATCAACTGCTATCCCAATATGGTAATATTTTTTTAAAGTCATTTTTCCAGTCTCAATTTCGTCGATAGAAGAATTAAAACTAGGAAATTTTTTAAGAGATGCAACTAAAGCCTTTATTATAAAGGCCAGAGGTGTAATTTTAATTTTTTCTCCAGTATACATATCTGTTAATGAACTTCTAAAACTTTCCATTTCTGTTATGTCGGCTTCGTCGTGATTTGTAACATGAGGAATAGTTGTCCATGAATTTGTAAGATATTTTGATGATAATTTTTTTACTCTTGGTATATCTTTAATTTCTATTTCACCAAATTCAGAATGTTCAAATTCGTTTTTAATTTTATCTGGTTTAATATCTTTTATTTCAACGTTGTTTTTTGAATTAGATGAAACAAATTTTTTAATATCGTCTTCAACAACTCTGCCATCTTTCTGGCTTCCTGCTACTTGATTAATATCTACACCAAGTTCTCTAGCGAATTTTCTAGCTTTTGGACTTGCAGATGAAATGTCTGAAATATTATTTTTAGAAAAAGTTTTTTCTTGGATTTCAGGTTTTATTACCTCAATTTTTTTAAACTCTTTTTCAATTTCTGGTTTTTCTTTAACTTCTTCATTTTTAACTTCAGAAGAACTCTCTATAGTTAAAATTAAGTCACCCTCTGAAACTTTGTCTCCTACTTTTATTTTTAAATTTTTAATTTTACCCTCTAAATTTGATGGTATTTCTACGCTAGATTTATCACTTTCAATTGTTATTAGAGCATCATTTTTTTTAATTGTTTCACCTTCAGAAACTAATACCTCAATAACCTCAACATCTTTAAAATCTCCGATATTTGGTACTTTAATCTCAGTTTCTGACATTTATAATTTTGTTGGCATTGGTTTATTACTATCAATATTATACTTCTTCATGGCATCTTTTGCATATTTAGAAGTTATAAGCTGTTCTTTTGCCAAAATACTTAAACCGTAAGCAACCAAATGTTCTTTATCTACCTCAAAAAATTTTCTTAAATTTTTTCTTGTATCACTTCTTCCAAAGCCATCTGCTCCTAATGAATAAAAACTTTTATTAGTATAAGATCTAATTTGATCTGAATTCATTCTCATATAATCAGATGCAGCCATAATTGGGCCCTCAGTTTGGCCTAGGCATTGCTCAACATAAGATTTTTTAGGTTCTTTATCAGGATTTAAAAGATTATATCTTTCTACCTCCATCCCATCTTTTCTTAATTCATTAAAACTTGTTACACTCCATATCTCGCTGTCAATTTGATAATCATTTTGCAAAATCTCTGCAGCAGACATCATTTCCCTTAAGATTGTTCCTGATCCTAAAAGTTGGATTTTAGTTTTTTTGTATTTGTTAAATTCTTTTATTTTATACATACCCTTTAAAATGCCTTCCTCACAATTTTTATCTTTTGGCATTTCTGGGTGTGAGTAATTTTCATTCATTGTTGTAATATAATAAAAAATATTCTCATTTTTCTCATGCATTCTTCTTAAACCTTCTCGAAAAATTACAGCTAATTCGTAGTGAAATGTAGGATCGTAAGTTACACAATTTGGAATAGTTGATGCAATTAAATGACTATGTCCATCCTGGTGTTGTAAGCCTTCTCCAGCTAATGTTGTTCTTCCAGCTGTTGCACCAACCAAAAATCCTCTGGCCTGACTATCTCCGGCTGCCCAAGCTAGATCTCCTATTCTTTGGAAACCAAACATTGAATAAAATATATAAATTGGGATCATTTCGATATCATGATTAGTATACGCAGTGGCAGCAGCAATCCATGAAGACATAGCACCTGCCTCATTGATACCTTCTTCTAAAACTTGACCACTTTTATCTTCTCTATAAGAACTTAATTGAGCAGCATCCTCAGGTTCATATTTTTGCCCCTCATGTGCATAAATTCCAATTTTTTGGAAAAAACCTTCCATACCAAACGTTCTGGCTTCATCAGGAATAATTGGAACTAATCTTGGAGATATATTTTTATCTCTTAATAAATTAGTTAGCATTCTCACAAGTGCCATTGTAGTAGACATTTC
Source organism: uncultured Pelagibacteraceae bacterium (assembly GCA_902595595.1). Taxonomy (GTDB): domain Bacteria; phylum Pseudomonadota; class Alphaproteobacteria; order Pelagibacterales; family Pelagibacteraceae; genus Pelagibacter. The sequence continues at coordinate 36,748 of CACJQX010000001.1, forward strand.
TTTTTCACCAGTCGATACTTTCATAAAATCAAAAATATCTTTGGTTGGTGCTTTTATTGGTTTTGCAAAAGTAGATCGTTCAGGTAAAAATCCACCTAATTTTATTCTTCTTTCTTTAATGTATTTTATTTCAGGTGATTTTTCATCAGGCTTAAAATATTCAATATTTCTCACCTGTTCATCTGTTAAAGGAACATCAAATCTATCTCTGTAATACATCAGATCATCAACATCTAATTTTTTAGTTTGGTGAGTAGTATTCACACTTTCACCAGATTTTCCCATTCCGTAACCTTTAATAGTTTTAGCGATAATTACAGTTGGACTTCCTTGATTTTTGGTTGCTTTATCGTATGCGGCAAAAACTTTATGAGGATCATGACCGCCTCTGTTTAGCCGCCATATATCTTTATCAGACATGCTTGAAACTAATTCCAATGTTTTAGGAGATTTTCCAAAAAACTTTTCTCTTACATAAGCACCATCTCTTGCTTTCATTGCTTGATATTCACCATCTACGGTTTCATTCATAATTTTAACTAAGTGACCAGTTTTATCATTAGCAAGCAATGAGTCCCAATATGATCCCCAAATAACTTTTATTACATTCCAACCAGCACCTCTAAAACTTCCTTCAAGTTCTTGAATAATTTTTCCATTACCTCTAACTGGACCATCCAATCTTTGAAGGTTGCAATTGACTACAAAAATTAAATTATCTAAATTTTCTCTTGCAGCCAACCCAATTGCTCCCATTGACTCTGGCTCATCCATTTCTCCATCACCTAAAAAAGCCCATACTTTTCTTCCTTCATCTTTAATCAAACCTCTATTGATTAAATATTTCATGTATCTAGCTTGATATATAGCAAGCATAGGGCCTAAACCCATAGATACTGTGGGGAACTGCCAAAATTTTGGCATTAACCAAGGGTGTGGATATGAAGATAAACCTCCAGGTTTTACCTCTTGCCTAAAACTATCTAATTGTTTCTCATTTAATCTGCCCTCTAAGAATGCCCTTGCGTACATTCCTGGAGCACTATGTCCTTGGAAATATATTAAATCTCCACCAAATTTATTATTTTTTGCTCTCCAAAAATGGTTCATACCAACATCATATAATGTTGCAGCAGATGCAAATGTACCGATATGTCCACCAAGCTCAGGATATTTTTTATTTGCTCGAACTACCATTGCTGCTGCATTCCATCTAATTAAAGATCTAATTCTTCTTTCAATATTTTGGTCACCGCTAGACTTTACTTCAGCCTCAGGAGGTATTGTATTAATGTATGGAGTATTTTGAGTATAAGGAATATTCGCACCTTCACGATAAGCTTTGTTAATTAGTTCTTTAATTAAAAAGTGAGCTCTTTGATTTCCATCTTTCGAAATAACTGCAGATAAAGACTCTAACCAATCTTGGGTTTCAAGTGGATCAATATCAGTCCCATTAACTACTTGAATTGTGGATTGTTTTTTTTCAATTATAGATTCAGATATAATTTTTTTTTCCTCTTTTTTTTCAGCTATTGCTTCTTCAGCTTGTTTAATTATATTTTCTGTATCTTTAGGAATAGAGCTTTCTGATGATGTTTTTGATGATGATTTAAGGTTAATCAACAAATCTCCTTTAGAAACTTTATCACCAACTTTAACTGCTAAACTATCTACAGTCCCAGCCACTGTAGAAGGAATTTCAACGCTTGATTTATCACTTTCAATTGTGACTAATGGATCATTTTCTTTAATTTGATCACCAGGTTTTACAAGTATCTCTATAACCTCAACATTTTCAAAGTCACCAATGTCAGGAACAAGTAATTTTTCGCTCATTTTTTAAAAAGTTTTATATACCCAAAAAAACATTATTGGATTTTATTTTAACACATTAATAAGGTTTTTTCGTTAATCTTGTATTTTTATTGTACAAAAAATAAAAAAATAAATGAATTTTAAGCTTTTTAGCTTCTCTCAATACACATAGCTATCCCCATACCACCACCAATACAGAGTGCCGCACAACCTTTTTTTTTATCTTGCTTGATCATTTCATGGACAAGTGTAACCAAAATTCTTGCACCAGAAGCTCCAATCGGATGACCTAAAGCGATTGCTCCTCCATTAACATTAACTTTTTGTTCAGGGATTTTTAATTCTTTAATTACTGCAATACTTTGTGCTGCAAAAGCCTCATTAATTTCAAATAAATCCACTTCATCTATTTTCCAATTTGCTTTAGATAATGCTTCTTGAATTGAGGGTATGGGTCCCAGTCCCATTAATGAAGGCTCAACCCCACAAGTTGCCCAAGATACTATTTTAACCAATGACTCTAATGATTTTTTTTCTGCTTGCTCTCTAGACATTAAAACTAAGGCTGCAGCACCATCATTTATACCTGAGGAATTTCCAGGTGTTACAGTCCCATTTTCTTTAAATACTGTTTTTAGTTTTCTTAGATCGTCTATACTTAAATTTTCTCTAGGATGTTCATCTTTTTCAAAAATAAATTTTTTATCGCCATCTTCAATTTGTAATTTAATCAGCTCATCTTTAAATCTATTTTGGCTATAAGCTTTTTCTGTTTTTTTCTGAGAATTTAAAGAAAAATTATCTTGTTCATCTCTAGAAATTTTATATTTTTCAGCAACATTCTCGGCTGTAACACCCATATGATAATCATTAAATGAATCGAGTAGACCATCTTTTATCATTGTATCTACTAATTTGTTTTCAGAAAATTTTTTATCTTCTCTATAATAAATTGCATGAGTTGCTCGAGACATATTTTCTTGACCTCCTGCAATGACTATTTTATTTTCTCCTAAACTTATTGATTGATATCCTGAAACAATAGATCTTAATCCAGATCCACAAACCTGATTAACAATATGAGCAGGTTTAGAAACTGGTACTCCTGCACCGATTGAAGCCTGTCTAGCAGGGTTTTGACCAAGTCCAGAAGTTAAAACGTGCCCCATAATTACTTCATCAACCTCCTCTGAATCTAATTTTGATTGATAAATTACTTCTTTAATTGCTATTGATCCTAATTTTGATGCGCTAAGATTTTTTAACGACCCTTTGTATCTACCAATTGGAGTTCTTAGTGCTGAAGTAATAACAACATCGTTAGAATTTTTGCTCATAAAGTAATTAACATAATATTTTATAAGTTAAATTACATCAAAAACTTTGATATACGGGATATATTATTAAAAAGGACCGCTGGCCAAATTGGATAAGGCGCTCGGCTACGAACCGGGAGATTCCAGATTCGAGTTCTGGGCGGTCCACCAAAAAGGAAATAAAAATGTTTAATTGGCTTTTGAATGCATCTTTACAAAAATCAGTAATTTATTTTTTTATAATTATTTTAATTATTTTATTAATTTTAACTTTTGTATTATAAAAAATTATGAGCAGTAAATTTGAGCAAATAAGTATTAAACCTGGATTTATGAAACACAATGGGGGTGTTTTATTTAGAACTATTTCAGAAAATGAATATGAATTTAAATCTATAATTAATGAAAATCATTTAAATGCTGCTGGAATAACTCATGGGGGTTATTTATCTGCTTTAATAGATGCAGGAGCAGGAACAGCCGCGCATAGAGCTGCAGGAAATGCACCATGTGTAACTATCTCTTTAGATATAAAATTTATAGGCACTTCAAAAGTTGGGGATGAAATTATTGGACATACAAAAATTTTAAAAAAAACAAATACTCTTGTTTTTTTATTTTGTGAGCTAAAGTGTAATGATAAAATAATTACCTCTGCATCTGGAGTATGGAAAATTATTAAAATAAAGCCTTCTAATTTAGGTCCAGGTGGGTAATTTTACTCTTTCCTTTTTAAGTTAAAGTAGCCAAATACTACTAACAATAATATTGCTATAGGATAAACGATATTTTTAGATGGTCTGTCTGAATTTTCAATTTTAAATTCACTTATATAGTCTCCCATTTCAAAACCACTTTTTTTTGCTTCTCCATTCCATTTCAAATTATCAACAACAACTTTATCATCTTGTTTCATTAATGTAATTCCATAGTCCTCTAAAGTAAATTTATCCTCAAAAGTATTTTTTGATATCACAAATAACTTGTATCTTTCTCCGTATAAACTAGGTCTTGTTATTTTAATTTGAATTTCTTTTGTTGAGTCTAATTTTATTAAATTAATTTTAGTAATATCTTCATAATTATATTTTGGATAAAATTTGTTTAAAACAAAGTCGGGTGATAACAAGGAAATAGAAATTACTAAAAAAATAATTATTTCATACCATTTAAGTTTATTGATAAACCATCCTTGAGTGGCTGAAGTAAAAACTAAAATTCCAATTAAAGAAGTTATGATTACAATCAATCCATGCCATATATTTTCAATACCAATAAGTAAAAGTTCATGATTAAATATGAATACAATCGGCAAAATTCCTGTTCTTAAACTATACCAAAAAGCTTGCACTCCTGTTCTTAAAGGATCTCCACCAGATATTCCTGCAGCTGCATAAGAGGCAAGTCCTACAGGTGGAGTTACATCAGCCATTAAGCCAAAATAGAAGACAAATAAATGAACTGCAATTAGCGGAAAAATAAAACCTGAGGCATTCCCAACATCCACTAATACAGTCGCCATTAAAGAAGCAACAACAACATAATTTGCCGTTGTTGGCAAACCCATTCCTAAAAGTAAGCACAAAATAATTGTTAAAAATAATAAAATAGTAACGTTATCTTTAGCTATAGATTCTATAACAATTATTAAATTAGTACTTAAGCCTGTAGATCCAACTGCACCAACAATAATTCCTGCAGTTGCAATCGCTATACCAACAGCAACCATATTTAAAGCGCCTTTTTCAAAACCAACTATTGTTTGATTAAACCATTCTTTAAGAGCATCTTTTTTAATTTCATTTTTAATTATCAAATTAATTAGATTTACTGAAACCAAAGTAATTGTTGCATAAAAAATTGAATATGAGGCAGTAAATCTTAAATAAACCAAAGTATAAATTAAAACAAAAATTGGTATTAAAAAATGTATCCCAGATAAAAAAGTTTTTTTTAAATGAGGAACATCTGCATCATCCATTCCTTTAAGATTTAATTTTAAAGCTTCTAAATGTGAAATATAAAATAATGCTATGTAAGAAATAATTGCTGGTAAGAAAGCATGTTTAACTATTTCAAAGTAAGTTACACCAATAAAACTTGCCATTACGAATGCTGCAGCCCCCATTACAGGTGGCATGATCTGACCATTGACTGATGAGGAAACCTCGATAGCACCAGCTTTTTCTTTTGAAAAACCAGTTTTTTTCATAATTGGAATTGTAAAAGTTCCAGTAGTAACTGTGTTTGCAATTGAAGATCCCGAAATTAATCCAGTCATACCTGAACCTAATATTGCTGCCTTTGCGGGTCCTCCTCGCATTTTTCCAACCATTGCAAAAGCAAGATCTAAAAAATATTTTCCACCACCAGCAGTTTCAAGCAAAGCACCAAATAAAACAAACAAGAAAATAAAATCTACTGATACCCCAATTGGAATTCCAAAAATTGCTTCTTGATCAAGCCACTGGAAGCCTACAAGTCTATTTAAAGATAAACCACCATGCGATATTATTTCAGGCGCATACCTTCCAAAGTATGAAAACAATAAAAAACAACTAGCAATAATTACCAAAGGTAAACCAATTGCTCTTCTGGTAGCCTCTAAAAGAATTAAAATTCCACATCCTCCCAGTATCAATTCTAACGGAAAATTTAATGTTTCTGATATCTTCAAATTTAAAAGAACACCTCCTCTTTCAACCAACTGATCATAAAAAAAATAAATATAAAGACACGATATCGCTCCCATAAAACTGATCAAAACATCAAAAAATGAAATTTTCTTACCTTTAGATATTGGGTAAATTAAAAAGGCTAAAGTTAAAGCAAAACCTAAATGAATTGCTCTTGCTGGCAATCCCTTAAACATTCCAAAATTTAGCATAAATGGAAATGGTGAAGCGTACCAAAGTTGAAATAATGACCAAATAATTGCTATTGCTGAAACAATTTTCAAATGAAAACCAGTAATATTTCTAGTTGGTGATAAGTCTTCGCTTATTTTATTTTTAATTTTACTACTGATTGAGTCGCTCATTAAAATTATTCATACCATAAAAAAAAGGCCCGGTAAAAATTACCAGGCCTTTTTAATTAATAAAAATTGGATTACATTAACCCAGCTTCTTTATAGTATTTTATTGCACCAGGATGTAATGGAGCAGATAAACCATCTTTAATCATGTTTTTCTTTTCCAAGAAACCAAATGCTGGATGTTGTTTTTTGAAATCATCAAAATTTTCCATTACAGCTTTTGTAACTAAATAAACAAGCTCTTCAGAAACATCTGCAGAAGTAACAACAGTAGCTTTTACACCAAAAGTTGTAGCATCTTTTTTCTGACCTGTATAAGTTCCTTTAGGAATTACTGCCTGTGCATAATAATCTGCACCATCAATTAAACCTTGAACTTCAGAACCTGTTAAATTAATTGGAGATGCTTTAGCTGCACAAGTTGCTGCTTGTTCCATAGCACCATTTGGAAATCCAACGGAATAACCAAATGCATCTATTTTTCCGTCACATAAAGCTTTAACTTGTTCAGAAGAAGTAAGTTCAGTTGTTGATTTAAAGAAACTATTATCAACACCCATGGCTTTCATCAGTTCTTCCATAGTTCCTCTTTGACCTGAACCAGGATTACCGATGTTAACTACTTTTCCTTTTAATCCAGCAAAATCTTTAATTTTTGCTTTTTTTCTAGCCCAAATTTGAAAAGGCTCATTGTGAACTGAGAATACTGCTCTCAAATTACTAAATTGTTTTCCTTCCCATTTACTAGATCCATTAACAGCATGATACTGCCAGTCTGATTGCGCTACACCAAATTGGAATTCTCCAGCTGCTATCTGACCAATATTGTAGTTAGATCCACCAGTGGATGGAGCAGTACATCTATAAGCTTTAGCTGTACCTTTTTTTCTGCCGTGTTCAGCACTAATTGCTGATTTGTGCAACATTTTACAAATAGCGTTTCCTGTTTGGAAATATACTCCTGTAGGTCCGCCTGTTCCTATCGTAAAGAACTCTGCTGATTTAGCAACAGTCGTCAAAGACAATGACGCAAATAAAACCAGTAAAGCACTTGATAGAGATGTGATTATTTTTTTCATTATTTACCCCTCTATATTTATATGTCGTTATTTTTATAAGTTTATTCTAACAAAAAATAATCATGGGTGTATAGAGTGATTTTATAAGTTTTCTGACCAATTCTTTAGTTTATTAACACCTTCTACTACTTTTGGTGCAAACTTATTAATTAAATTTTCATCAATTTTTTTTGTTTCATCGATATTGTTCATAAACTCTTGTCCATCAAAATCTGTAAAACTTAACCTTGCTAACATTTTATCTGGATTAAACCCAAAATCAGAACCTGGTAATAAAGCAACTCCAGTATTATTTAATATATCCTTACACATTTCTGATGAAGTTTTAAATTTGTTATTTAAAAATTCTGGCATTAAATAAAATCCTCCTTGAGGTTCATTAATCAACACCTTGTTTGATTTTAAATTTGAAAAAACATATTTACCAACTGTACTCAAAATATTTACTGATTTTGTAATATAATTTGAATGATCATTTTCGTAAGCTTTGATTGCCGCATACTGAATAGGCGCGCTCACTGCAGAAAAAGTTTCACTAGCTAATATATTAATCATATTTTTTATATTAATCAATTCATCTGGAATTATAAAATAACCAAGTCTCCATCCCCCCGCACCACACCATTTACTAAGACCAGTGCTTATAATAGTTTTTTCAGGACAATAACTTGAAATAGATTTAAAATTTTTTGAAAATGTTAATTCTGAATATATTTCATCTGATAAAATTATAAGATTATATTTTTTGGTAATTTCTGAAATTTCCTCTAGTTTGTTACAAACCTGTCCAGAAGGATTATTTGGTGAATTTAAAAATAATAAATAATTTTTATCTTTATCATTTAAAATGATTTTCTCGATTTGCTCTCCAGTAGGAAACCAGTTGTTTTCTCTTTCTGTTTGAAGAGTTTGAATTTTATTTCTCCCTAAAATAGCTTGTGGTGCATACGAAACCCAACTAGGTGCTGGCAATATAATTTCACCATCAAAAATCACATGTAATAAAAACATTAGTTCTTTAGATCCTGGTCCAATTATTACGTTGTTCGCTTTGTAGTTATAATTTTTCTTTTTAGATGAATATTTTGCAACAGCTTCCCTTAATCCCTCAAGACCCTGCATTGGTAAATACTTATTTTGATAAGCATTATTTTTTAATTCTTCAACAACATCACCAGGTACTTTAAATGGTGATTGTCCGAAACCAAATTTATAAATTTTCTTACCTTGGTCTTCTAATTTTTTTGAAGTCTCGTTAATTAAAAGTGTGGATGATGGCTTTAAATTTTTAACTAAATTTTTTAACATTAAATTATTTTATTATTATAGAATTAAACTTATTTATGATAATCTCACTAAGTTTAAAAAGAAAATGAGAACTTTTTACCCTCCGATTCGGTCATGTTTTAGTCTATTTTTGTTCTTTAGCAGTAACAATATCTGGTAGGTAAAAAAAAAGAAACACAAAAGATAGAAATGTCTAAAAATAAAATCACAGCTGTTCTTGGTCCTACCAATACAGGGAAAACCCATCTTGCTATAGAAACCATGCTTTCTTTTGAGAGTGGAATGATTGGATTTCCACTTAGATTATTAGCAAGAGAAGTATATGACAAAGTAATCAAGAAAATAAGTTTAGATAAAGTTGCACTTATAACTGGAGAAGAAAAAATAATTCCATCTAATGCAAAATATTTTTTATGCACAGTGGAGTCTATGCCAATTGACAAACATCTTGAGTTTGTTGGCGTAGACGAGATTCAAATGTGCTCTGATCATGAAAGAGGTCATATTTTTACTGATAGACTTTTACATATGAGGGGGGAAAAACTTACAATGCTAATGGGCTCAAGTACCATTAAAAATATTATTTCAAAATTAGATGGAGATATTGAATTTATAAATAGAGAAAGACTATCTAAACTTACTTACGCTGGTCATAAAAAAATATCAAGAATTGACAGAAAAACAGCAATCATTGCGTTTTCAGCAGAGGAGGTTTACGCCATTGCTGAGTTAATAAGAAGACAAAAGGGTGGTGCCGCTATTGTAATGGGATCACTAAGTCCAAAAACAAGAAATGCTCAAGTTGAATTATATCAATCTGGGGATGTTGATTTCCTAGTTGCAACAGATGCGATTGGGATGGGAATAAACATGGATTTAGATTTTGTTTATTTTTCAAATGTTAAGAAATTTGATGGAAAAAAATTAAGAAGATTAAATTTATCTGAAATAGGTCAAATAGCCGGTAGAGCTGGCAGATACCTTAACGATGGAAGTTTCGGTATTACTGGTGATTGTAAAGAAATATCTCCAGAAGAGGTAGAATTATTAGAAAATCATAAATTTGAAGAAATAAGAACTTTGTTTTGGAGAAATTCAAATCTTAATTTCAATAACCCAATTAGTTTAATTAAAAGTTTAGAAGAAAAACCTCAGGTGGAATGGCTAAGAAAAATTTATGAATGTGAGGATGAAAAAGCACTTAAATATTTTTTAAAAGATCAAAAAATTTTAAATAGAGAATTTGATAAGAATACTTTAATGCTCTTGTGGGAATGTTGCCAAATACCTGATTTTGTTAAAAAAACTTATGGAAATCATTTTGAAGTTATTGGAAATGTATTTAAATTTTTAACTAGCAAAAAAGGGCTTATTTCTGAAGATTATATGAGATTACAGCTCATGAAACTGGACAAATTAGATGGAAATGTAGATTCTTTATCAAATAGAATTGCAAATGTCAGAACTTGGTCATATGTTTCGAATAAAAATAATTGGGTAGAAAATCAAAGTTATTGGATTGAAAAAACTAAACACTTAGAAGATAGACTTTCAGATAGATTACATGAAGAACTTACTAAAACTTTTATTGACAAAAGGGCAAGCGTGCTCGCTAGAGGTTTAAAACAAGATATGGAATTTAAAACTGAAATTTTACAAAACAATGATGTTAAAATTGACGATCAATTTATAGGAAAAATAAAAGGACTAAAATTAGAACTAGATTTAAAAAAAGGTGCTTTGGAAACTGATATTAAATCTTTAAAAAAAGCTGCAAGGCAAACTATTGGTCCGGAATTAGAAAAACGTGTTCAATCAATAATTGATACAGGATTAATTAGTTTGAATGAGGATTTTAAAATTTACTGGAATGATTTCCCAATTGCCAAATTAACAACGGGTAATGATTATTTAAATCCTAATTTTGATTTAATTGTTGATGATGTTATTGAAAAAAACACTAAACAAAAATTAAATGACTATGTTAATAAATGGATACATTCAAAAATAAATAACGTTCTTAAAAGTTTAATTGATTTAAAAAATATAAATGAAAATAATTCATCAATTAAAGCACTAGCATACCAACTCTATGAAAATAATGGAGTATTAAAGCGAGATCAAGTTTCTGAATACCTAAAAAACTTAGAACAAAATGAAAGAAAAATTCTTAGAGATTTAGGAGTAAAGTTTGGCAGATATCATGTTTTCCTTTATCAATTAATTAAACCAGAAGCAGTATCTTTGCGAACATTATTATGGAAAAATTTTTATCAAAAATTTCATAATTTAAAACCTCCTACCTTTGGTTTGAATTTTTTAGACGATAAAGAAATAAAAAATAAAAACTTTATGCTTTTGTGTGGATTTGAAAGATTTGATAATTTTTTTGTAAGAATTGATATTTTGGAAAGATTATTTGTATTAATAATAAATTCTAGTTCAAAGGAAAATTCTGAAATAAAATTAGTTCCAGAAATGTTAAATCTTTTAGGATGTAGTAAAGATAATTTCAAAAAATTACTTCAAAAAATGAATTATAAAATATTTGAAAAAGAAAATGAAACATTTTTTAAATATAGCCCTAATAAGAAATTTAAAAAAATTACCACAAAGAAGATCTCAAACGAAAATCCATTTAAAATATTAAAGAATTTAAATTTAAATTAAAATGTTTTTTAAAAAAGAAGAAACAAAAAATAATAATTTTCTCACAAAAGTTTGCGCTTTATTTATTCATGCTGCAAAAATAGATGAGAACTATACAGATAAAGAAGAAGAAATTATCAAAAGAACACTTAATGAGCTAGGTATAGAAAATGAAAATGTCTCTAAAACAATTGAAGAAGCAAAAATAATTGAAGAAAGTTCAAATCAAATTTTAGATTTTACTCGAGAAGTAAAGGGGTTGCCTGAACAAGATAAAATTAAAATTATTGAGGCTTTGTGGTCTATAATCTATTCAAACAAAGATGCTGATATATATGAAACTAATTTAATGAGACGACTTGCGGGTTTACTTTACATTGACAATAAAACAATGGGCGATATTAAAGAAAAAATTAAACAAAATTTGGAATGACATATATCGTCAACGACAATTGTATTAAATGCAAACTAACAGACTGTGTTGATGTCTGCCCAGTTGATTGCTTTTACGAAGGTAAAAATATGCTTGTAATTAAACCCGATGAGTGTATAGATTGTGGCGTTTGCGAGCCAGAATGTCCTGTCGATGCCATAAAAGCAGACACCGAACCTGGAAGTGAAAAATGGTTAGAGATCAATAAAAAATATTCTGAAATCTGGCCTAACATAAGTGAAAAAAAAGATCCACCAGCGGATCACGAGAAATTTAAAAATGAGCAAAATAAGTACGAAAAATATTTTAAAGAAAATCTTTAAAGGCAAAACAGACAAAAAAGTGAAAAAAAAAGTTTCTAAAAAGAAGGTTGTAAAAGCTAAAAAAGTTAAAAAAGCTAAAAAAATAATTTCAAAAAAAATCAAAAAAGTTGTTAAAAAAGTTACACCTAAATTAAATAAAGCAAAAAAAGCTGTTAAAATTACAGAAACGAAAGCTGAACCTAAAGTAGATAATTTAAGAATTTCAAAAACAAATGAAGTTAAACCTGAAATAAAAAAAGTTCAGAAACAAGAAACCGAAAAAAGAGAATACAAAATTAAAGATCATGTTGTTTATCCTAAACATGGGGTGGGACAAATTACTGAATTTAAAAAAATCAACATTGGTGGAATTGATGTTGAAACGTATATTATTAAATTTGAAAAAGACAAAGCTAATGGAATGGTCCCTGTAAACAAGCAGTCTCACTTAAGACCGTTAGCCACTATTAATCAAGTTAACAAGTGTATTTCAATATTAAAAAGTAAACCAAAGATTAAAAGATCAATGTGGAGTAGAAGAGCACAAGAATACGAAGCTAAAATATCTTCTGGCAAAATATATGAATTAGCCGAAGTTGTCAGAGATTTAAACAAGGGTGATGACCTTATGGTTGATCAGTCTTATAGTGAAAGACAACTATTTGAAAAAGCTTATGAAAGAATTCTGTCCGAATTTCAGATTGTTTTGAATGTATCATTAGAAGATACTCAAAAAAAATTGGATAAAGCACTGAAAAGAAATTTAGGTGGACAGCCCCAAGCATTACCAGCAGCAAAAACTCCAACTAGTGAAATACCTGAAGACGAACCAATTTCTGATAACGACGAGCCGATTGACGAGTAAAAAAAAACGCCTCTCACACAAACTGTAATGAGAAGCGTTTTTTGTAAAGAATACTAAGTTATTATTTTCTTCTTCTTTTTTTTGCTTTTTTCTTAGCTTTTTTCTTAGCTTTTTTCTTAGTTTTCTTTGCCGCTTTTTTTCTTTTCTTAGGCATCTTTAGCTCCCTTTTTTAGTTAAACGAATCAAATTGATTCGCTATTAATATATTTTTATTTTTTTCTATAAGTTATGTCAATTCTTTAATTAAAAGTTAAATTTTTTTAAAATTATTTTTAATTTTTAATTTTATAAAACTTTTTTTTATTAATTTAGTTAATATTTATGCGGGTAATAAACAGTTTGAATTAAATAGTTTAATAAAGATTTTCTAGCTGATTTTTATATTTTTCTGTAACTTTTTTTCTTTTTACTTTCATTGTTGGTGTCATTAAACCATTTTCAATAGAAAAATTTTCATCTATTAATTGAATTCTTTTTATCTTCTCTAGTAAAGTTAATTTTTTATTTATTTTTTCAATTACTTTATTTATTTTTTCTTTTTCATTTAAAAAATCTTTATTAGGAACAATTAAAGCAACTAAGTAATTTTTTTTATCTCCATAAACCATGCATTGATCTATCTCTGGTTCATTTGTAATCATATTTTCAATTTTAGCAGGAGAAATGTTATCTCCACCAGCACTTACTATAATATCTTTTTTTCTATCAGTTATTTTCAAATAGCCATCATTTGGATCTATCTCTCCAATATCACCTGTATGTAGCCATCCATTTATAATCACTTTTTCAGTTTCTTCTTTTTTATTCCAATATCCTAGCATTACATTTTCGCCTTTGACTAAAATTTCTCCATCTTCAGCAATTTTAACTTCATTTCCTCTAAATGGAGGTCCTACAGTTTCCACTTTAATTTTATGTATTGGATTGCAACTTACTACTGGAGATGTTTCTGTTAAACCATAACCCTGAAGAGTAGGCAGCCCAACAGAATTCAAAAATTCTCCTATTCCTTTGTCTAGAGCCCCGCCACCTGAAACAAAAGCTTTCAAATTCCCACCGAACTGTTTTTTTATTTTTTTTCTAACTAATTTCTCAACTATAAAATTGAGTAATTTTTCAGAAAATGTCATTTTTTGATTTAATAGTTTTTTTCTTCCCAAACGAAGAGTTGCTTCAATTAATTTTGCTTTAAAACCTGTTTGTTTTTTTAAATTCATGTTTATTTTGTTGTAAAGGTTTTGGTAGAACCTTGGAACAGCTGTCATAATTGTGGGTTTTGCCTCAGATATATTTTCTAAAAGTTTTTCTATTTTCTCCGCGTAAAATACTTTTGCTCCTACTGCTATCTGTGCAAATTGAACACAATGCTCATAAGAGTGTGAAAGTGGAAGCCAAGTTAAAAATACTGGTCTTGAGTTAAACAATGGTTTCATAATTTCACATGCACCTACGAGATTATTTAAGATTCCACCATGACTTAAAATTACTCCTTTAGGATTACCTCCAGTTCCGGAAGTATAAATAATACATGCAGGAGAATTTCTTTTTAATTTATTATTTTCAATTTTATCTTCTGCTAATAAATCATTTTTTATAATTGAATCAAAGTCTAAATATTTTTCTTTGTTAATTATGTTCAAGCTATTTGTTACCTTGGTTTTTTCATCCAAAGTAATAACTTTTTTGATAAAGTCTTTTTCATTAATTGAATTATTTAATTTTTTTAACATTTCGTTGTTTGAAACCACAACTAAGCTAGGCTCACAATCTTCTATCAGGTACTTATAATCATCTTCTGTGTAGGTTGTGTATGCTGGAACTGTAATTCCACCAGCTACCATAATTGCTAAATCGGAAACAAACCACTCTGGTCTATTCTCTGAAACTAAAAGACATCTATCGCCTTCTTTTATATTTTCTTTAATAACTTTTGATAATTTTAAAATATTCTTTTCAGTTTGTTCCCATGTGTATGTTTTTTTATTGCTTGGGTTTAGCCATTCTAAAAAAATTTCTTTTTTATTTTGTTGATTTGCTTGATTAACAAATAATTCGATTAAATTATTAAAATTATTTAAATTCATAGTTACTTGGTGGGCGAAGAGAGAATCGAACTCTCACTTCTTGCGAAACACGATTTTGAGTCGTGCGCGTCTACCAATTCCGCCATTCGCCCTAGGTATTCAATTAAATTATATTTAAATAGTATAAGAACTAAATTTATATTAAAACCAAAAAATGTTTCAAAGACTTTACAAAAAATGTTTAGAATTGGCTGCACATAAAAGTTCGAATTTTTATTTAGGGCTTGTATCTTTTATAGAAAGTTCTTTTTTTCCTATACCTCCAGATGCAATGATAATCCCAATGGTTATTGCTAAAAAAAAGGAATATTTGAAAATATTGTTAATAGCATCAATATTTTCAGTTCTTGGAGGTATTTTTGGATATTTAATTGGATATTTATTTTTTGATTTAGCAATGTATGTAATCGAATTTTATGGTTATCAAGATAAAGTTGAAAATTTAAAATTAAGCATGTCTCAAGGTAGTGGATTCCTCGCATGGCTGAGTATCCTTTTTTTAGCTGGCTTTACACCATTGCCCTACAAAGCCTTTACTATTTCAAGTGGTTTAATTGCTTTTAATCTTCCTATTTTCATAATTGTTAGCTTAATTTCAAGAAGCCTGAGATTTTTTATAGTTGCTTATTTATCTTATAAATTTGGAGAATTATTTACAGAATTCATGGAGAAACATGGATCAAAATGGTTCACCATAATTGGAATTATTATAGTTATAATATTTATTATTATTTATTTATTTTTTAAATTTAATGGTTGAGATTACTAAAACAATTACATTAAAATTAATTTTTTTAATTAGCATCATTGCTTTATCCTCAGCATTTTTTATTGAATATGTTTTAGGTCATCAACCTTGCAACTTATGTATACTGGAAAGAATCCCTTACCTATTAGCATTAATAATTATTGTATTAAATTATAAGTTTATTAATTTTGAAAAATATTTCTTTCTTTCTCTTATATTAGTTTTTTTAGCAGCTACTGTTTTATCTTTATATCATTTAGGTATAGAGCAAGGTTTTATTGAAGAATCACTGGTGTGTGATTTAAAAAATGGCTCTAATTTACTTTCAAAAGAAGACATATTAAGACAATTACAAGAAAAAAATGTAAGCTGCAAAGATGTTACATTTAAAATTTTAGGATTATCACTTACAAGTTACAATATTATAATATCAATATTAATAGTATATTTTACAACAAAAGCTTATCTAAATTATGGAAACAATAAATAAAAAGAAAATAGAAGAGTTTATTAGAGTTGATCATGCTGGAGAACGTGGTGCTGTTAAAATTTATGAAGGACAGTTGCTAGCTCTAAACACATTAGTTAAAGATGAAGCTTTAAAAAAAACTATTGAAGAAATGAAAGTTCATGAAAAAGAACATTCTGATTTTTTTGAAGAAGAAATTAAAAAAAGAAATATAAAACCGACAAAATTTTTACCCTTATGGGATTTATTAGGTGTAGGATTAGGTTTTGGCTCCACTTTACTTGGTAAGAAAGCGGCCATGCTTTGCACTGCTTCCGTTGAAGAAGTGATAGATGAGCATTATTTAAACCAAATAAAACAACTTGATAATAATGAAGTAAAACTTAAAAAAAAAATAATTAAATTCAGAGAAGATGAGTTAAGTCATAAAGATATTGCCTATGAAAAGGGTGCTACAAAAAAAGGTCCATACTCTGTACTAGATAAAATTATTAAAACTGGATCAAAAATTGCAATAAATATATCTGAGAAAATTTAAGACTCTAGTTCTACATCCCAATATAAGTAATCCATCCAGCTTTTATGTAAAAAATTTGGTGGAAAATTTTTACCATTTTTGTGTAGATCCTCTGTTGATGGTCGATAAGGATACTGATGCAACTTCATGCCTGAATGTTTTAATAGTTTTCCACCCTTTTTCACATTGCATGCAGAACAAGCTGTTACAACATTATCCCAATTAGTTTCGCCTCCTTTTGATCTAGGTAATAAATGATCAAAAGTTAACTCTTCATTGCTTCCACAATATTGGCAGGAAAATTTATCTCTTAAAAACACATTAAATCTAGTAAAACTTGGCTTACTTTGAGGAACAATATAATCCTTTAATGCGATAACACTTGGCAATTTCATATTAAATGATGGACTTCTTATAGTTCTATCATAATTACTAACAATAATAACTCGATCAAGAAAAACTGATTTAACAGTATCCTGCCATGACCATAAAGACAGAGGGTAGTAACTCAAAGGTCTATAGTCTGCATTGAGTACTAGCGCAGGACACTTTTCTAATGAAACATCTTGTTCAATAAAATTGTTCATTAAGTAATTTTAACTTAGATAAACAATTTTATCAATAACAAGAGATGTTAAATTTTTTTTAAAATAAAATTTAAAGCTGTACTTGATGCTTCAATAGGAATATGATGATCACAATTTTTTATTAATAATGTATCAACTTTAACGTTATTTCTAATTAAAAAATCCTTTGCTTCTAGTAAATGTGTTGATGAGACAATTTGATCTGCTTCACCGTGTATAAGTAATGTTTCAGTATTATTTTTGATCCTTTTTTTCAAATCTTCTTGATTAATTATTTTTCCAGAAAAACCAACTATACATAAAAATTTTTCTTCAGATGTAAGACCAACATTTAAAGACATCATGCAGCCCTGACTGAATCCTGATAAACATATTTGATTATTTAATAACTTAAACTCTTGTTTTATTTCATTAATAAATTTTTTTAAAACTTCTTCAGCTTTAATTGATTGCTCTAATATGTAATCAGAGTCCTCTTTGGTTAAATCAAACCACTGGTAACCTGAAGGATTTATAGCACATGGTTCGTGACCATTAGGACAAATAAAAATTGTATTAGGCATATGTCTTTTCCAATTTAAGGAAAGCATGCTTATATCCTTTCCATCACCTCCATAACCATGAAGCAAAATAACTGCATTTTTGATTTCAACACCATTTTCTGGTTTAATAATTATTGAATCTAGGCAAAATGTCATAGTAGATAAAATATGTTTTTTATGTCAAAACACAATCTATAATAAAAAAAATGATTTCAGGGATATTAGTAAAAGTTTTATCAATTGCTCTTTTGATAGCTGTTGGAGTAGTTTTAATCTTAGGTATAGGGACTCTTTTTAAGGGAGGAGAGACAAGTAAGAAATATTCAAATAAATTAATGCAGTTAAGAGTTATTTTGCAGTTTATTGCTATTATTGCTTTAGTTGGCTTTGCTTATTTTTTTAAAAATTAGTTATATTTTTTTATCCAATTAATAAATTTTTTATCTTCAAAATCAATTGAACCTATTACTCTAGCAAATTCTTGGCCCTCTTTATTAATTAGAATTGTTGTAGGGACGCCTCTTAAAGAAAACATTTTTGCTAATGTAGTAGGTGGATCAAAATAAGGTTGGAAATTTTTGATATTAAAATCTTTAAAAAATTTATTAACTTTGTCTGAATTTTCTTTACCAATATTGATTGCAAAAATTTTAATTTTATCCAATTCTGTATTGGCTTGAAGTTTGTCTAACGATGGCATTTCTTCTTTGCAAGGTTCACACCAAGTTGCCCAAAAGTTTAATATTAATAAGTTGCCTCTATATTCATTGATATTAATTTTTCGATCTTTTTTGTCTAAAAAAATAACATTATCATATGTTTTTGGTGCTTTATGGATAACAATATTTTTAATTCCAGGTAGTTCTTCAGCTACAACATTTGTTATCAAAAAAATAAATATTATTAAAAATCTCATGTTAAATAGGTATAATTAAATATCATGGCAAAAAATAAAAACAACCAAGCAATCTGGAACACAAGAATAAAAAAAAATGCATCAAGTTTGTTTCAAAAAGTCGGTAATTCAATAGATATTGATAAAAGACTTTATAAAGAAGATATTCAAGGATCAATTGCTCATGTTGAAATGCTTTTTAAACAAAAAATAATTTCATTTAAAATAAAAAATAAAATTATTTATGGACTAATAAAAATTGATAAGGAAATCACAAGCAATAAATTTGAGTTTAATAAAAAATATGAAGATATTCATATGAATATTGAAAAGAGACTTTTTCAAATTATAGGTGAAGAAGCTGGCTATGTTCACACTGCAAGATCAAGAAATGATCAAGTAATTACTGATTTTAAAATTTGGATGAAAAATTCGACCAACGAAATAAATAATAATATTAATAAGGTTATTAAGAGCACAATAAAGTTAGCTGAAAAAAATGTCGAGACTATCATGCCTGGATTTACACATCTTAAAAATGCCCAAGCTATCTCTTTTGCACATTATTTAATGTCTTATGTAGAAATGTTCAATAGAGACAAAAAAAGATTTTCTAATAATTTAATCAGTTTAAATGAAAATCCCCTAGGTGTTGCAGCTTTAGCAGGAACATCATTTAATATAGATAGAAATTACACAACTAGAAAACTTGGTTTTAAAATACCTACAAATAATTCTATTGATACAGTTTCAGACAGAGATTTTGTTTTAGATTTTTTATACGCTTCATCAGTATGTGCTATGCATATTTCTAGAATTGCTGAAGAGTTAATTATTTGGAATTCTGATGGTTTTAACTTGATCAATTTATCTGATAAAGTTGTTACTGGGTCATCGATAATGCCACAAAAGAAGAATCCTGATCTTTTAGAATACTTGCGTGGAAAGTCAGGAAGCGCTTATGGAAATTTATTTTCAATGCTCACAATCTTAAAAGGTTTACCATTGTCTTATTTTAAAGATTTACAAGATGATAAAGAGATAGTTTTCAAATCTAACGACAATCTAAATAATTGTTTAAAAATTTTTGATGAAATACTAAAAAATTGTAATCCAAATAAGAGCAAAATGTTAGAACTTGCTAATTCTGGATACATTACAGCAACTGATTTAGCTGACTATCTTGTAAAAAATCACTCAATGTCTTTTAGAAAAGCATATCAAAAAACTGCTGCTGTAGTTAATTTTGCTGAAAAAAGAAAAAAGAAGTTAAATGAATTAACTTTAGATGAGTTAAAAAAAATTGAACCTAAACTTGGAGAAGATGTATTGAAAGTATTTAACTTAAAAAATTCAATTAATTCCAAAAAATCTTATGGTGGAACTTCTTTTGATAATATTAAAAAAATGATAATGAAATATAAAAAAGAAAAATGATAAAAAAAATTACCATAATTATGTTGTTATTTTGTGTAGTTATTTCTTGTGGAAAGAAAGGTGATCCTAAATACGTAGATCCAGATAAAAAAGCAGAAATAAATGAAGTTTCAATTAACTTAACTTAATGAAATACATAAATAGAAGATTAACAATAGAAAAAATTAGTCTCCAAAAAATTGCAAATAAATTTGGAACTCCATTTTATTCTTATTCTTATTCTAAATTAAAAGAAAATATTAATAATTTTAAAAAAAGCTTTAGATCTTTTTCACCACTTATCTGCTTTGCAGTCAAATCCAACACAAATGTTAATATAATTAGAGAAATTAAAAAATTTGGATTAGGTGCTGATGTTGTTTCAGTAGGAGAACTGATGATGGCATTAAAAGCAGGAATTAATCCAAGCAAAATAGTATTTTCTGGTGTTGGTAAAACAACAAGTGAAATCAGCTTCGCTATTGATAAAAAAATTTTGCTTATTAATGCTGAGTCTTTAAGTGAAATAAAAGAAATAAATCGAATTGCAAAATCAAAAAATAAAAGAATAAAAATTGGTGTAAGACTAAACCCTAATACAGATGCAAAAACATTAAGCCAAATATCCACTGGGAAAAAAGAAAATAAATTTGGCGTAAATAAAAATACATTCTATGAAATTATAAATTATTGCAAGAATTCAAAAAATATTGATTTAAAATGTCTAAGCGTTCATATAGGCAGTCAAATTTTAGACCATAGGCCTTATGAAAAAATGCTTAAAGCGGTAAGTCAAATTCTCAATAAATCAAATCATAAATTTGAATTTATAGATTTAGGTGGAGGTATGGGTATTACTTACACTGATAAAAATAAAAAACTTAATTATAAAAAATACAATACAGCTATTCTTAAATTTTTAAGAAAACATAAAGTTAAAATTATATTTGAGCCAGGTAGATCAATTATTGGCAATACCGGGACATTAGTGTCAAAAATAATCTATATAAAAGATAGCGGAAGCAAAAAATTTATAATTTTAGATGCAGCAATGAACGATTTAATGAGACCTGCTTTGTATGGTGCGTTTCATAAAACCTTACCTGTTACAAAATCTAACAAAACGTCTAAAAAACCATATGAATTTGTAGGTCCTATTTGTGAAAGTACAGATAAATTTATTACATTGAAAAAATTTCAAGTGCTGAATGAAAAAGATTTAATAGCGATATGTGATGTGGGTGCTTATGGAATGTCACTAAGCTCAAATTATAATTTAAGACCTAAACCAATAGAATTATTAATAAAGGGATCAAAAATTAAAGTAATAAGAAAAAGACAAAAGCATAAAGATATAATTTAGCTTTTGACAAAAATGATAAGAAACTTTTTATTCTCAATTTTATTTTTCACTGGTATCATCTTTATTTCGATAATTTTTTTACCATCATTTTTTTTGCCTAAACAGGTTGTTTTGATGGGGGGTAAATTAATGGGACATTGGGCCAGTTTTTGTTTAAGATTTGTTCTCTCAGTAAAAATTTCAATCAAAGGAAGAGAAAATATTATTAATAATGAAAAATTTTTTATAGCAGCATCTCATCAATCAATGTTTGAAACTTTTTATTTACAAACAATCTTTAACTCACCTGTATTTATTTTAAAAAAAGAATTATTGTTAATTCCAATTTTTGGTTGGTACTTAAAAAAAATAGGATCAATTTCAATAAAAAGAAACAAAGTTACAAAAGATAACTTGGGTTTTTTTAATGATATTTCAAAAATGATGGCTACTTCTAATAGACCTTTAATTATTTTTCCTCAAGGAACTAGAGTTCTTCCAGATGAAAGACCACCTTTTAAAAAAGGTGCCTCGAGAATTTATGAACAGCTAAATGTTACTTGTCAACCAGTTGCAATTAACTCTGGATATGTGTGGCCTAAAAAAGGTGAAAAAAAATCTAATAGAACTATTACAATCTCCATTCTAAAACCAATTCCTTCTGGTTTAACAAAAGAAAATTTTATTCAAATTCTTGAAAAAAATATTTATTCAGAGTTAGATTTAATTAATTAGCCCTTCATAGGCATAACAACAAAAATACTATCAAAATCACCTGGATCTTTTATTAGCGCCGGTGAACCAGTATCATTAAAGAAAATTTCAACTCTGTCTCCATCTAGTTGTGAAGCAACATCTATCAAATATCTAGAGTTAAAACTTATCTCTAAGTCATGATCAAACTTAACACTTAGAGTTTCTTTACCATCACCACTGTTAGTATTATTTACTGAAAGATCTAAAGTATCTTTAGATAAATTAAATTTCACACCATCTTTTTTATCTAATGAAACTGAGGCTACTCTATCAACAGAATTCAAAAATAATTTTAAGTCTATTTCTAATTTTTTTTGATTATTTTTAGGTATAACTTGAATGTAATTAGGAAATTTTCCATCAATAAGTTTTGATATTAAAATACTATTATGTAATTCAAATTTTATTTTTGATTTTACATTTGAAACTTTTACATCTCCGTCATAGCTATCTAATAAAGAACAAAGTTGAAAAATTGTTTTTTTAGGTAAAATTATTGGATCAAAATCAATTTTTTCTTCTAATCTAACTTTTGAAATAGACATTCTATGACTATCAGTTGCAACTGCTGTTAAATAATTTTTATCTTCAACCTCTGTTTGATGAAAATATATACCACTTAAGTAATGCCTTGTTTCGTCATTAGAAACTGAAAATTTACACTTATTTAATAATTTTAATAATTGTTTTGATTTAATTATAAATTCATTTTGATTAAAATTTTCATCTGTCAGTGGAAACTCTGTTGCACTTATGCAATTCAAATTAAAAATAGATTTTTCAGACTCTACTTGTAATTTGCTTATATCTGTTAAAGAAAGATTTATTTTTTTTCCTGAATTAAACTTTCTTATAATATCATACATAATTGATGAAGTTGTGGTTGTTTTGCCCTCCTCTAGAATCTCTACATTATTTAATTGATGTATAAATATTAAATCTAGATCAGTCGCTGTGATAGTAAGTTTTGAATTACTTGCATCTAACAAAATATTAGAAAGTATTGGTAATGTACTTCTTTTCTCAATAACCCCTTGGCAATAATTTAATGCTTGCTGGAGGTCTTGTTGATTAACGTTAAATTTCATTTTCTTTATTATTATATAAAATCTGGTTTTTTAATTTATTTATATTATCAACCATCTCAGGATCTTTTTCTTTTATCTTTTCAATAGTTTTTACGGAATGAATTATTGTTGTATGGTCCCGGTTAGAAAATTCTCTTCCAATTTCAGGTAATGATTTAGAAGTCAAAATTTTAGTTAAATAAATTGCTGTTTGTCTAGGTCTTACTAAATATCTTGATCTTCTAGATGATAACATTTCATTTTTGCTGATTTTGAAAAACTTACAAACAATTGTTTGAATTAGATCTATTGTAACCTTATTTTCTGCTAAATTTAATAAATCCTTTAAAACTACTTTAGTCTCAGCAAGATTTGGAACTTTGTTGTAAATTCTTGAAAATGAAACAACTCTGTTTATTGCACCAACTAATTCCCTTACACTTCCAGTTATTTCATTACTTATAAAATCTTGAATTTCTCTAGAAACTTGCAATTGTTCAGAATACAAGGCATTCAATTCTTCAGTTTTTTTTTCAACTATTTTTTTTCTTAGCTCAAGGTCTGGCTTTTGAATATCAACAACTAATCCGCCAGAAAATCTTGATTTAATTCTTTCTTGAATCCTTGATAGTTTGTTTGGTGATCGATCAGCCGATACAATTATTTGAGATCCCTTATCAAGTAATGCATTAAATGTATGAAAGAACTCCTCCTGCATAGCCTCTTTTCCACTTATAAACTGGATATCATCGATTAATAAAATATCTGTATTTCTAAAATACTCTTTAAACTTAACCATGTCGTTTGATTTAATTGATTTTACAAACTGATACATGAAACGTTCTGCGGAAATAAACATTACTTTATTATTTTTTTTAAGCTCTAAACCTATTGAATTTAATAAGTGAGTTTTTCCCATTCCAACACCACCATAAATATAAAGTGGATTATAGTGAGATATATTTTCTGAAACTTTTAAAGAAGCTTCGTAAGCTAATTTATTACTTGAACCTGTAATAAAATTATCAAATCTTTTATTTGGATCAATTCGATTATACTGAAGATAAGAGTCTTTTATAAATGAAACATTTTCATTAGTATTATTTTCTTTAATACTATTTTCTTTTAAAGTGATATCTTGAGCTTTTTCAACTATTTTGAACTCAATTCTAATAATGTCTTTTTTATAAACTTTAATTATTTTTAATATTTGGTCTAAATACCTTGATGTAATCCAGTCTCTAATAAATCTTGTTGGAACTGATAATAATAAGTAATTATTGAATTCCTCTACAAAAGAAATCTTTTTTAACCAGCTCTCATAAACTTCTAAGCCAAGTTTATTTTTCATTTCATTCTGTACTTGCTTCCATTCGAAGCTTTCAGAAGAAAAATTATTAATATCTTTTGTATTTGTTAATTTATTCATAACTTAAGGGGAAATCTCAGTTAGAACGATTTAAAAAAATTTGCAACAAGTTAATAAAAAAAATTAAAAAAAAATAAAATCTATGATTGTGATTTATAATGTTACAAATAAATTTAAATTTAGATCAGAAATTAAAATTTTAAATTGAATCAAACATAGATTGAATCAAATATAGATTGAATGGTTAGCATTCAAATATTTACTAAATCTAAATATAGTAAATGTAAATAAAGTTTAAATATATAATGTAGATACCAAGAGTTGTTAGAAAACTTAATGCTGGTTTTTAGATTGCAGCAATTTTTTTTGTTATTCTGGAAACATTTCTAGAAGCATTCTGTTTTTTTATTATTCCTGTTTTTGCAATTTTCATCAACTCAGAGTTTAACTTTGGTAAAAATTTTAGTGCTTCATCTTTCTTTTTACCATCAATTAGAAGGTTCATTTTCTTAAGAGCGTTTCTAAATCTGCTCTTTCTAGCTTTATTTACCGCTGTTTGTTTAGAAATTCTTCTAATTCTCTTAATTGCTGATTTTGTGTTTGCCATCTGCGCAGGGGTATAGCTTGAGAATTTATAGTGGTCAACTAAATATTTAACTATTTTTGACAGGAAACACAAAAAAAAGTCGACCTATTTGATGTTATCTTTTTTTTTATAATGCCTTTGCAATTCGTACGACTACAATCAGCTCCGTCTTGCTGATAGACTTTAAACTCCTTTTGAAAGGTACCTTTGTTACCTGAGATATCTTTAAAATCTCTTATACTTGAGCCTCCCTTATTAATTGCCTGTTGAAGTATTTTCTTAGAATTAAATATAATATTTAAACATTCATTTTTATTAAGTCTTTTTGCCTTTTTAAATGGATTTATTTTACTGGCGAAAAGAATTTCACTTGCATAAATATTACCTATTCCAGAAACAAATCTTTGATCAAGTAAGAAACTTTTTATATCCTTATTTTTTTTCTTAAAATAATTAACTACATAATTTAAGTTAAATTTATCACTAAAGGGTTCGGGCCCCATTGATTTAAATCTTTTCTGTAGATCTTGATAATTGTTAATTATTTCAAAAAATCCAAAACGTCTAGGATCATTATAAATTACTTTCAAGCTATCAAATATAAACTCTGCATGATTGTGTTTTTTAGGTAAAAAGGGTGAATGATAAAAACTAGTATTCGTAAATTTTAGAGGTTTTTTCTTATCAAGAATGTGAATTGTTCCTGACATTCCTAAATGGATTAAACAATAATCTTCATTTTGAAAATGGATAATCAAATATTTAGAAAATCTACTAACTTCAATTATTTTTTTATTTTTAAGAAAACTTTCAAAATCACTTGGTATTTTAAACCTTAAATTCCTGTTTCTAATTATTACTTTTTTTATGCTTTTTTTTTTGATCTTTTTATGAAGGGATTGTCTAACAATTTCTACTTCTGGTAATTCTGGCATTTGATACTATATTCAATATATATTTTTTTATGCAACAAAATCTTCAAAATAAAAAAGGACTTGTAGAAAATGTATTTAATCAGGTCTACAACAAATATGACTTGATGAATGACTTTATGTCTATGGGTGTACATAGATATTGGAAAAAAAGTTTAATCAACATGATGAATCCGAGAGTTAGTAGAAAATTAATAGATGTTGCGTGTGGGACGGGGGATGTTGGAAAGTTATTTTTAGATAGTACAAATAAAGAGGCTGAAATTACTTGTGTAGATCCTAATAAAGGAATGGTTAGTCAAGGAAAGCAAAAATTATCTAATTACAAAAATGTAAAATGGGTTATTTCTCCAGCAGAAAAATTACCAATAACAGACAATTCATTTGATTATTACACTATTAGCTTTGGGTTAAGAAATACTAAAAATTTAAATAAAGCACTTTCAGAAGCCTATAGAGTTTTAAAGCCTGGTGGACGCTATTTATGTCTAGAATTTTCTAAGATTCAAAACTCAAATCTTGATTTTATTTATAAAAATTATTCAAAACTTATTCCTATAATTGGCCAGTTTGTAGTTGGAGAAAAAGAACCTTACGAATATTTAATCAAAAGTATTGAACAATTTATTAATCAAGATGAATTAATAGAGCTAATGGAAAAAAATAATTTTCATAAATGTTCTTATAGAAATCTTTCTGGTGGTATTGTTTCAATTCATAGTGGTTGGAAAATTTAATGATTAAAAAACTTATTACTTTATTTAAATTAGGAAGAAAAATTGCAAAATCAGATATTTTAAAAATTGCATCAAAATTTAAAAAACCTCCTTTAGCTGTAACAATATTATTCCAAATTTTATCTATTTCATTTGAAAAAAAGGAACAAAATAATTTAATTGAAGATGATGGTGCAAGACTATCTAGGTCATTAGAATCTATGGGTACAACTTTTATTAAACTTGGACAATTTCTTGCTACTAGACCTGATATTATTGGAGAAGAATTATCTTTAAAGCTAGAAAAACTTCAGGATCGATTACCACCTTTTTCAATTCATGAAGCAAAAGAAATTATTAAAGAAGATCTTGGAATTGATGCATTTAATTCAATAATAGATTTAAGTGAGCCAGTTGCTGCTGCATCAATTGCACAAGTCCATAAAGCAAAAATAAATGACAATGGAACAATCAAAGATGTGGCTATTAAAATTTTAAGACCAAATATAAAAAAAATATTCAATGAAGAAATAGATGCGATGATGTTATTTGCATTTATTATTGAGTCATTTGTAAAAAAAACAAAAAGATTGAAACTTGTCGAAGTTGTTTTTTTACTTAAAGAAATAACTAATCTTGAAATGGATTTAAGGTTTGAAGCTGCTGCAGCAAATGAGTATGCAGAAAATACTAAAAATGATGCTGGGTTTAAAGTTCCTGAGATTTATTGGAATTTTACTAGTGAAAATGTAATGACTTTAGATTGGATAGATGGAATTTCAATAAGGGAAGCTGAGGAGTTAAAGAAAAGAAATTTAGATACCAATAAAATAGCAGAAGATATTATCCAGCATTTTTTGAGACATGCTGTAAGAGATGGTTTTTTTCATGCAGACATGCATCAAGGAAATATTTTTGTTGATAATAGTGGCCAGATTGTACCTATAGATTTTGGGATTATGGGGAGATTAGATAAACTTAGTAAAAGGTTTTTAGCAGAAATTTTATTTGGATTTATTCAAAGAGATTATCGAAAAGTAGCTGAGGTTCATTTAGTGGCTGGATTAGTTCCTAAAGAAGTACCAATTGATGATCTGGCTCAAGCTTTAAGATCAATTGGTGAGCCTATATTTGGTCAAGAAGTGAAAGATATTTCAGGAGGTAAATTACTCAAACAACTGTTTGATGTAACAGAAAAATTTAATATGCAAACTCAACCTCAATTATTAATGTTGCAAAAAACTATGGTTGTTGTTGAAGGTGTGGCAAGAAAATTAAATCCAAACACAAATATTTGGACAACTTCAAAGCCTGTACTAGAAAATTGGCTTAAAGAAACAAAAGACCCAATTAATAATTTAAATGAAACTTTAAAAAATACATCTGAAGTTATTAAACGTTTACCAGAATTTCCTGAGATTATGGATAAAGCAAATCAAGCATTAACGTTTTTAGCTAGTGGTCAAATTCCACAAAATTCAAATTCTTATACTGCTCTGAATGATAAGAAATCAGAAATGATAGCATTTAGAAATCAATCTATTATTGGTTTATTACTTCTTGTAATTTTTGGCCTTATAGTATTTTAATTCTGCAAATGGAAAATTTGTTAAATAAAAAAATACTATTTATTATCTGTGGAGGAATATCTGCTTATAAAAGTCTTGAAACAATTAGGCTATTTAAAAAGAATGGTGCAGAAATAAAGACAATTCTTACGCCAAGTGCAAAAGAGTTTGTAACGCCACTTTCAGTAACATCACTTTCTCAAGGTAAAGTTTACAGCGATTTATTTAGTGTAGAAAATGAGGCTGAAATGGATCATATTTCACTTTCAAGATGGGCAGATATAATCGTAATTGCACCTGCAACGGCAAATACAATTTCAAAACTGGCTCAAGGAACAACTGATGATTTAGCATCCACTGTTGTTTTGGCTTCAGATAAAGACATTATTTTAGCACCAGCAATGAATGTAAGAATGTGGGAGCATCCAACTACTAAAACAAATATAAAAAAATTAAAGGAGTTTGGATATAAACTAATTGGTCCAGAGGTTGGTGATATGGCATGTGGTGAATATGGAGAGGGTAAAATGTCAGATCCATCAGTAATTGCTGAAGAAGTTGATAAATATTTCTTAACTCAAAAAAATAACAAAAAATTTAAAGCATTAGTTACAGCAGGTCCAACTAATGAGTACATAGATCCAGTTCGTTTTATTACGAATAAATCAAGTGGCAAACAAGGATACGAATTAGCAAAATCATTATCTAAAAAAGGTTTTGATACAACATTAATATCAGGTCCAACTAATCTTGAAATAACTAAAGATATTAATCTTATAAAAGTCGAAACAGCAGATGAAATGTTAATTGCCACTCAAGAAAATTTACCTGTTGATGTAGCAATTTTTTCTGCTGCCGTAGCTGATTTTAAAATTAATAAAAAATATGAAAATAAAATTAAAAAACAAGAGAACTTAAACTTAAATTTAGAAAAGAATGTAGACATACTTCATTATGTGTCTAACCATAATTCCATGAGACCTGATCTTGTCATTGGATTTGCAGCAGAAACAAATGAGATTAATAAAAATGCAGAGGAAAAATTAAACAAGAAAAATTGCGACTGGATAATTTCTAATGATGTATCAAATAAAGATATAGGATTTAATTCTGATTATAATGAGGTAACAATTCATTATAAAAACACAGACTTTAAAAAAGAAAAACTTTCATACAAAAAAAAATCTGGAATTTCTGATGAAATAGTTGATAGAATACTTGATCAATTAAATTAATGGCGAAAGTTCTTATCAAAAAGTTAGACCCTGCGGTTGAATTACCTGCTTACAAAACAGAAGGTGCATCTGGCATGGATTTGATGGCATTAGTAAAAGAACCCATCAATCTTAAACCAAACTCATCATGTTTAGTTCCAACAGGGCTTGCTGTTGCATTTTCAAGTGATTTTGAAATCCAAATAAGGCCAAGATCTGGTTTAGCTGCAAAAAACAGTATAAGTGTTTTAAATACACCTGGGACTATTGATAGTGATTACAGGGGAGAGATAAAAGTAATTTTATTTAATCACGGGAAAAATGATTTCTTGATAAATAACAAGGATAGAATAGCACAAATGATTTTAACTCCTGTAATTAAAATGGATCTCGAGGAAACCGATGATCTACCAGAAACAATTAGAGGAGAGGGTGGGTTTGGCTCAACAGGAAAATGAGCAAAAATTTAAGCAAAAAAGAAATAGATAAATTTTCTAGACAAATAATTTTAAAAAACATAGGTCCATTAGGACAAAAAAAAATCCTAGACTCAAAGGTTTTAATAATTGGGATGGGTGGTCTAGGATGTCCAGCAGCTGATTTTTTGACCCGATCTGGCATTGGGAAACTAGGAATTGTTGATCATGACACCATCAGCCTATCAAATATTCATAGACAAAGTTTATATGATGAAAAAGATTTAAATCACTCAAAAGTTATAATTGCCAAAAAAAAACTAAATAGAATAAACCCAAAAACAAAAATAAATCTTTATAACTTTAAAATGGATAGAGTAAGATTTGAAAAAATAATAAAAAATTATGACTTCATTATTGATGGTACTGACAATTTTGAAAGTAAATTTTTAATAAATGATTTAAGTTTAAAATATAAAAAATTTCTTGTGACTGGAGCGATTAGTAAATTTGATGGTCATATTTTTACTTTTAATTTTGTAGATAAAAATACTCCTTCTTTACGAGATTTCTATCAAGAGGAAGTTATTACTGACGAAATATTAAACTGTGAATATGAAGGAATATTGGGACCGGTAGCAGGAACAATTGGAACAATGCTAGCTAATGAAGTTTTAAAAAAAATATTAAAAATTGGTCAAAATTTAAATGGATTTATTCTTATTATAGATTTATTAAATTTAAGCTTTAGAAAAGTTAAATTAAATAAAATAAAGAAAAGTGAAAATAAAAAATCTAATAAATAATATTTTTATATTCTCTCTTTTAATATTCTTTATTACCTCAAGTAATGCAGGAGAAATATTCGTTTCTCTTAAAAAAAATAAGGTGAACGTACGCTATGGACCAAGTTTTGAATCTGACATCAAGTATGTTTACAAGAAAATAAATTTACCTTTAAAACAAATCGATAAAAAAGAAAATTTTAGACGAATTATTGATTTTAAAAATAACAGCGGATGGATTCATATTTCACAATTAAAAAAAAGTAATTCAGTAATAGCCACAAAAGATAAAGTTTTATTTAAGAAACCTACATCTTTTGCTAAACCAGTTGCTCAAATAAAAGAAGGACGATTACTAATTATAGAAAAGTGTGAACAAAATTGGTGCAAAATTACATCGGAAGAATTTGAAGGTTGGATTAAAACAGATAATATTTGGGGACTAAATTAATTAAAATCAGCAGATAATGAGGCTATATTTTCCTTAGATAACTTTGTGCTATGAGAATATTCTTTATGATCAATACTAAGCTCAATTTCTGAGCTATTAGATTGAAATTTTTCTATTTGATCATCAGTAAAATTAAAATGAATAAACTGTACTGAAGAAGCTTTTCCCTCAGCAGAGGTTCTATCAACATCTTCTTCCGGAACTGCTTTAATTTTCTCACCATCTATTTTCATAAATACTGTTTCTTCTATTCCACCAACTTTTCCAAGAAACGCAGCCCTTGAAATAGGATTATCTATTTCAAACATTAAAGTTGCAGTTAGTTCTTTGCCGTTAGGTATTAAAGGATTGTACGCAAATAACTCATCCTTAAGTTGCTCATCACCTCCTTTTTCAATGTATAGCATTTCTTGTACTTGAGCTAACATTGTTTCATAACTTTCAAAATAAAAAGTTGCATAAGGACCTAAAGCAACTCTTCTATTTTTTTTATAATCAACAATACTTTTTCTTAATTCACGTCTCTTTTCTGTATAAACATTTAAAGGCATGATGTCTTCTTTTTGAATTTCTCTTTTTTCTCTCGGCATGATCATAAGTTATAACTTTTTGCCATTAATTCGATAGGATGTAGTGCCTCATCATTTGATATGTTTGTATCAACTTCTAACTGTTTTAAATGTTTACCAGCTAAAGGACAATCAGAAGCCATATACTTATTATTTTTAGTTTTTATTTGTCTAGCTGTAGGCCTTCCAACTTTATTTGCTAAATCATGAGTTTCTTTCATTACTCCAAAAGTTCCTCCGTGACCCGCACATCTTTCAACTACATCAATTTTAACATTTGGTATTAATTTTAACATATCTCTTGCTTTGATGCCCATATTCTGCGCTCTAGCATGACAAGCATGATGCACGGTTACTCCCCCGTCAATCTCATTTAATCCTTCTGCTAATCCCTCATTGTTTGCAATATCCACAACATACTCATCAATATCCATAACATTTGCAGATAATTTTTTTATTTTTTCATCATTTGGTAACAACAAAGGCCATTCAAATTTTAACATCAACCCACAACTCGCTGTTAATGTTACTACTTTATATCCTTTATCAATCCATTCGACTAAATTCTTAGAAACTTTTTTTGCTTGTTCAACAACTTTTGGCAGATCAGCTTGCTCTAGAAATGGCATCCCACAACAACCAGGGTAAGCTTCCTGAACTTCTACACCATTTTTTTTCAAAACTTTTAAAGCGGCAACACCTGTATTTTTTTTGTTAAAATTTACAAAACAAGTTGAATAAATAACAACTTTTCTATCTTTAGAAGATGTTTGATAATTTATCTTATCTCTATTTTTTTTGAAAAAATTAGAAAAAGTTTCTGAGTTATATTTTGGTAACTGAACTCTTTTATCTATTCCAGTAATTAATTCTAAGATTTTTCTAATTAATTTATTTTTAATATTTGATGCCCAGTTAACTATTTTAGAGAACATAACACCAATTTTAGCGTTTCGGTCTATTTGGGCTAATTGTGTTGGTACGCTTGGTAATTTACCTAACTTTTTTTGAGCTGTTCTATATCGCAGCATTAAATGTGGAAAATCTAAATCAAAATCATGAGGTGGAACATATGGGCATTTAGTCATAAAACACATATCACACAATGTACATGCATCAACGACAGGGGCAAATTGATCGCTAGATAAGCTTTCAACATCTTCATTTTTAGATTCATCAATCATGTCAAATAGCTTTGGAAATGAGTCGCAAAGATTAAAACATCTTCGGCATCCATGACAAATATCAAACACTCTTCTCATTTCGGTGTCTAACTTTTCAGGATTTAAAAAATCAGGATGCTCAAAATCTATAGGGTGTCTTATAGGTGCACCTAAACTTCCTTCTTTGCTCATATAATTTAGTTATTTGAAATACGAATTTTTTTTAGTGGGCGACTAACGCCCACTAAGTAATTTGATTAGCTAATAGACTCTAAAGTTTTTTGAAATTTACCAGCGTGTGATTTTTCAGCTTTAGCTAAAGTTTCAAACCAGTCTGCGATTTCTTCAAAACCTTCTTCTCTAGCAGTCTTGGCCATACCAGGGTACATATCTGTGTACTCATGAGTTTCACCTTCGATAGCTGAAGCTAAGTTAGCTTTAGTTTCGCCAATTGGTTTGCCTGTTGCTGGGTCACCAACTTGTTCTAAGTATTCTAAATGACCATGAGCGTGACCAGTTTCACCTTCTGCTGTTGATCTAAAAACTGTAGCTACATCATTGTAACCTTCGATGTCTGCTTTTTGTGCAAAATAAAGATATCTTCTATTTGCTTGACTTTCTCCAGCGAATGCTGCTTTCAAGTTTTCTTCTGTTTTACTTCCTTTTAAAGACATTATTTTTCTCCTTTTAAATGTTACTCACCATATAATGGTTATACTGAATATGTCAACAGTTTAGAATTATTATAATGTAGATTTTAAGTATTTGATTTGATTGAATTATTTTTGAGTTTGATTATCACTCGCAACTCTAACCAAAACTTCAACGGAATTTATTTTTTTTCCAGTTATATTTTTTCTAATGTTTATTTTGTCTATATCGCTCTCATCACAATCGATTAGCTCATGCGTATCTTCATCAAAAAAATGATGGTGTGCTGATGTGTTTGTATCAAAATAACTTTTATGACTATCAATTGAAATTTCTTTTAGGTATCCTTTTTTTTCAAATGCATGAACTGTGTTATAAACTGTAGCTAGAGATATTTTTTGATTCATTTTCTCAGATAACAATTTAACCAAATCGTTAATTGTGAAATGAAAAGTTTTTTCTCTATTATACAAAACTTCACACATTTTTACTCTTTGCTTAGTAGGTCTAAGCCCAACTTCTCTTAATTTTTCAATAAAATTGCAGTTTTTTGGCATCGTTTTTTATAATTATTCTAAAGTATGAATAAAAATATAATGTTTTATTATATTATATTAGGATTAAATCAAGTATTAAGGGAGCTCAAAATTATGAAAAAAAACTCATACTCCTATGATGACCTAATAACTTGTGGAAATGGTGATCTTTTTGGACCTGGCAATGCAAAATTACCTCTTCCGCCTATGCTTATGTTTGACAGAATAACGGAAATCAATGAAAATAATGGAGCGTTTAATAAAGGCTCTTTAAAAGCTGAATTAGATATTAAAGATGATCTTTGGTTTTTTGATTGTCATTTTAAAAAAGATCCGGTTATGCCTGGGTGCCTAGGTTTAGATGCTATGTGGCAACTGGTAGGTTTTTTTCTAGGTTGGCTAGGAAATCCTGGAAAAGGAAGAGCTCTAGGAGTGGGTACTGTGAAATTTACAGGCGAAGTATTACAGAGTGTAAAAAATGTAAGATATGAAATAGATATGAAAAAAATTATGTCTCCTGGAGGAACAACTGTTGGGCTTGCGAATGGAATTGTTCTTGCAGATAATAAAAAAATATATTCAGCAGAAAGTTTAAAAGTGGGGTTATTTAAATAATGAGAAGAGTAGTTATTACAGGATTAGGAGTTGTTTCTTGTTTAGGAAATAATCAAGAAGAAGTTCATCAATCTTTATTAAATTCAAAATCAGGAATTTCTTATGCTGAAGATTATAAAGAGCATAACCTGAAAAGCCATGTTCACGGTAAACCAAATATTAAACTTGAGGATCATATAGATAGAAAAACAATTAGATTTATGGGATCAGGCTCAGCTTACAATTATATTGCAATGAAAGAAGCTATTGAAGACTCTGGATTAGAAGAAAGTGAAGTAAGTAATTTTAAAACTGGAATTGTGATGGGCTCAGGTGGACCTTCTATAGAAAATGTAATTTTAGCTGCAGATAAAACTAGAGCGAAGACACCAAAATTAATGGGACCTTTTATTGTTCCAAGAACTATGGCCAGTACTGCTTCTGCAACACTTGCTGTACCATTTAAAATTAAAGGAACTAACTACACAATGAGTTCTGCATGTGCAACTAGTGGACATTGCATAGGAAATTCTATGGAATTAATTCAAATGGGTAAACAGGATGTTGTTTTTGCAGGTGGTAGTGAAGAAATTCATTGGGCAATGACAGCAATGTTTGATGCTATGACAGCTTTATCATCAAAATATAATGACACTCCACAATCTGCGTCTAGAGCTTATGACAAAACTAGAGATGGGTTTGTAATTGCAGGTGGTGCAGGCGTATTAGTACTTGAGGAATACGAACATGCTAAAGCAAGAGGAGCTAAAATATACGCAGAATTAACTGGTTATGGAGCAACTTCGGATGGATACGACATGGTAGCGCCATCAGGTGAAGGCGCTGTTAGATGTATGAAAATGGCAATGGCAACTACTAAAAATAAAATTGATTATATTAATACTCATGGAACATCTACTCCAGTTGGAGATATAACTGAGCTTAATGCTATTAAGGAAACTTTTGGAGAAAATATTCCAAAAATAAGTTCAACAAAATCTTTATCGGGTCATCCTTTAGGGGCTGCTTCAGTGCATGAAGCAATCTATTGTTTGATAATGATGAAAAATAATTTCATAACAGGATCAGCAAATATTACAGATATGGATGATGATGCTAAAAAATTCCCAATTGTTGCGAAAACTGAAAGAGGAGCAACCTTAAATACAGTAATGTCAAATAGTTTTGGCTTTGGTGGAACCAATGCAGCTTTAATTTTTGAAAAGGTTTAGTTTATGAGTTTGATGAAAGGTAAAAAAGGATTAATCATGGGTGTTGCCAATGAAAGATCAATTGCTTGGGGTATTTCTCAAAAACTTGCAGAGGCTGGAGCTGAGTTAGCATTTACTTATTTAGGTGATGCTTTAAAAAAAAGAGTAGTTCCTTTAGCAGAAAAATTAAATTCAAATGTTACATTTAGTTGTGATGTTGAAAAAAAAGAGGAAGTTGTAAAATTATTTGAGGACATCAAATCACAATGGGGTCAAATTGATTTTGTAGTTCATGCAGTTGCTTTCTCCGATAAATCAGAATTATCAGGGGAATATTTAAATACGACTAGAGAAAACTTTTTAAGAAGTATGTTAATTTCATGCTTTTCATTTACAGAAGTAGCAAAAGAAGCTTCGAAAGTGATGAAACAAGGTGGAAGTTTATTAACTTTAACTTATGAGTCTACTAAGGCTATTCCAAATTATAATGTAATGGGTGTTTGTAAGTCAGCTTTAGAAGCTAGTGTTAAATACCTAGCTAGAGATTTGGGTGCTAAAGGCATGAGAGTAAATGCTATAAGTGCAGGACCTATAAAAACATTAGCTGCATCTGCAATCGGTGATGCAAAATTTTTATATAAATGGAATGAAGACCACTCTTTCCTTAAGAGAAACGTAGATATCTATGACGTTGGAAATTCAGCCTTATATCTTCTGAGCGAATTAGCAAACGGAGTTACTGGCGAAATTCATTACGTAGATGCTGGATACAATAAAGTTGGTATGCCTGATCCTAAGAATATAACCTAAATATTTTGTGAATTTAATTATAATACTTTTGGTTGTTTTTGAATCATATAAGATAAATTAATAAAATTTTTTAATTATTATGCGTGGAAAACTCTATACCATAATGTTCTTTTTAAAAGAAAATTTATTTTTAATTTTTTTAATAATAATTTTACTTCATTCTACAAATTTTTTTTATAATTCTTTTTCTATCTTAAACAGAAGTTATGAGGAAAGAATGATAAGATCATATGGATATTGTGAAAAGGAATCTTATGGTTTTATTAAAGAATCACGTAAAATAATTAGTAATGAAAATTTGCGTATAGTAAATCTAGAAGATAATTTATGGCCGAACATAAGTAATATTTTTACTAATTTAAAAAAAAATATTAATTCTAATTATATTATTTTTTTAAATTTAAAAAATTTCAAAACAGATAAAGATATTATCAATTTTAAACATCGAGAAGAAATATTTAGTTTTAAAAAAAAAGATATTATTTATAAATTTTCAAATTGCTATTTAGTAAAAAATGATTGAATTATCACAAATTGCTTTTCATTTTTTTATACTTTCAATTTTTTTTATATTTCCAGTTACTCCATATTTAAATCAACGTTATTTAAGAAAATACAACTTTGATGTTTATAATATTTTTTGTTTAAATATTGTTTTAAATTTAAATATATATTTAATTATTTCTATTTTTATTAGAAATTTAGAATTATTATTTACAATAAATCTTATTCTTGCTTTTTTATTTATTTTAACAACATTCAAAAAAAATATTAAAATTATAAAAACTTACGATTGGAGATTATTTTTAATTTTTTTTCTAGTTAATATTTCTATTTTTACGTCTATTGCTGAAGATCCTAAATTAAATTGGGATGGAATCTACCAATGGTTACCCAAAGCATCAACCTATTTTCATAATCTTGGGTTTACTATTGCTGGAGCTCCATCATATCCTCATTTAGGTGGTTTTTTATGGGGTTATTTTTGGAAAAATTCGTTTTTAGAGCAAGAATACGTTGGAAGATTTTTTTATGCTTTCTTTTATGTAATAACTATTTTTAGTTTATTAAAATATTTAAAATTTAACAAAAAATTTAAATTTCCAATCATATGCATTTTCCTTACACTAATTTTTTCTTTAACTTTTGATCGATTTTTATTTGGCGGGTATCAAGATGTATTGCTGTTTTCACTAATTCTAATTAGTTCAAATTTTTTATATTTAATTATAGCAAAAAGACAAAATGATTTTTTTATTCTAGTAATTTTTTTTCTGTCTGCATTTATTTGTTGTTGGATAAAGCAGGAAGGATTTATTTACTTTTTGATACTAATAACAATAGTTGTTTTTTCTGAAAAAAACAAAATAAAAAAAATTTATTCTCTAATAAGTTCACTAATATTAATAATTATTTATTTTTTAATAAAAAATTATCTTATAGGCGATCTTCAATTTGATCAAAAAATAAATATTAATATTTTTAATTTTCATAATTTTTATTTTTTAATAGATATTTTTCATACCTTGTTAATTAATTTTGTTACTGCAATAATAAAGTATCCGTTATGGTTATTTATTTTATTTTTTATCTTAGCTTCTATCCCTGAATACAAAAAGATAAAAAATTTACGATTAATTTATTCATTTTTAATTTTAAATTTTTTATTTATTTTTTTAGTTATTTTTTATTCATGTTTAAACCTAGGTTTAGAAAGTTGTAATTTAATTATGAAAGTTTCAATGGATAGAATTATGTATCAGTCGTCGGGGTTTTATTTAATATGGATTATATATCTTTTTTATAACTTAAAAATTTTTAATAAAATTAGATCAAATTTAAAATAAGTTTACTTTTTTTTGTAAATAATTTTTATTAAATCTGCTAGAACATTATTTCACAATACCGTAAACTTAAATAATACTTAAAAATTTAACTTAATTTGAAATATAAAAAACCCAAGAATCATCATTACAAAAATTTTAATTTTAATATTATTCAGAAGCTTGTTTCATTGAAAGTTTAACTTTACCTCTATCGAAACCAATAACTTTAACTTTTACTTCGTCACCTTCTTTTACAATATCGGTTACTTTAGCCACTCTTTTATCTGCAAGCTCTGAAATATGGACAAGTCCATCTTGTTTTCCTAAGAAATTAACAAATGCACCAAACTCCATAATTTTCATTACTTTACCTGAATAAATTTTATTTAATTCAGCTTTTGCAGTGATGTCTTTAATCATTTGCATTGCGATGTTTCTAGACTCTTCATCTGGAGCAGCAACTGTAACTACACCTTCATCATTTACATCTACTTTTGCACCTGATTTTTCTACTATCTCTCTAATTGTTGCACCACCTTTTCCAATGACAGCGGCAATGTCTTTTTTATCAACATTAACTTGTTCCATTTTTGGAGTGTGTTTTCCAACATCAGATCTTGAAGCTGATAATGCTTTATTCATTTCTCCTAATATATGAACTCTTCCATCTTTAGCTTGGCTCAATGCCTGCTCCATGATTTCAAATGTAATACCCGTAATTTTGATATCCATTTGAAGAGAAGTAATTCCATCTTTAGTTCCAGCAACTTTAAAGTCCATATCACCTAAGTGATCTTCATCACCTAAAATATCTGATAGAACACTAAAATCATCACCTTCTTTAATTAATCCCATTGCAATACCAGCAACTGGCTCTTTTATTGGTACTCCAGCATCCATTAATGCCAAAGAAGTTCCACAAACAGTGGCCATTGAAGAAGAACCATTGGACTCTGTAATCTCTGAAACTACTCTAAAAGTATATGGAAATGCTTCTTTTGAAGGTAATGAAGAGTTAATTGCTCTCCAAGCTAATTTACCATGACCAATTTCTCTTCTGCCTGTTCCAATTCTTCCAGTTTCTCCAACTGAAAAAGGAGGAAAATTATAGTGAAGCATAAATCGCTCTCTTTGTAATCCATCTAAACTTTCAATTCTTTGCTCGTCATCAGATGTTCCTAAAGTTGCCACAACAATTGCTTGAGTTTCTCCTCTAGTAAATAATGCAGAACCATGTGCTCTTGGTAAAACACCCACTTCACATTCGATAGGTCTAACATCTGATAAACCTCTACCATCAATTCTATTTTTATTTTTTAGAATGTCTGTTCTAACAATTGATTTTTCAAGATTTTTTAACTGACTGTTAACATCAAGATCTGTGTAGTTTTCATCTTCCTCATAAAGCTTTTTAGCTTTATCAGTAATCTCTGAAATCTGATTTGATCTATCTTGTTTATCTCTTGTTGCAAAAGCTTTCTTAAGATCTTCCGTAAAAGTTTCCTTAAGTTTTTTATTAACTTCAGATAAATCTTTTTTCTCAACTATCCACTCAGGTTTTCTACATTCTTTTGCAAGTTCCTCTATCATCTCAATTACTGGAACAAAACCCTCATGACCAAATTTAACCGCATTTAACATTTCTTCCTCTGTTAAACCACTTGCTTCAGACTCAACCATAAGCACAGCATCTTTTGTACCTGCTACTACTAAATCTAATTTTGATTTTTCTAATTCTGCTTTTGATGGGTTTAAAACATATTTTCCATCTACAAAGCCAACTCTTGAAGCACCTACAGGACCCATAAATGGCATTCCTGATATAGCTAAAGCTGCTGAAGATGCAATGATTGATAAAATATCTGGTTCATTTTCTTTATCGTATGAAATTACTGTTGGTAATAACTGTACTTCATTTTTAAATTCATCTGGAAACAAAGGTCTAATTGGTCTGTCAATTAATCTGGAGATTAATGTTTCGCTCTCAGTTGGTCTTGCTTCTCTTTTAAAATATCCACCTGGAATTTTTCCAGCTGCATAATATTTTTCTTGGTAATTTACAGATAATGGAAAGTAATCCATGTCAGGATTTACTTTTTTTGCTCCTACTACTGTTGCTAGTACGACTGTCTCTCCACATGTTGCAACTATTGCACCGTCGGCCTGTCTTGCTACTTTACCTGTTTCTAAACTTATCTTCTTTCCTGCTACTTCAATTTCCTTCTTGTATACTTTAAACATTTCATTTCCATTTCGTTTCGTTCGTTTCGTTCCATTCCGTTCTATCTATCTTGAGATCTATTTTCTTAAATTCAATTTCGACAGTACATTTTTGTAAGAATCCATTTTATTTTTTTTCAAGTATTCTAACAATTTCTTTCTTCTATTTACCGCTCTCAACAATCCAACAGATGAATGTTTATCCTTTTTGAATTGCTTAATATGTTTAGAGAGAGTTTCAATTTTCTCTGTTAGCAAAGCGATCTGTATCTCTGAAGATCCAGTATCTTTATCGTGCATTGCTAATTCTTGTGCCTTTTTGTTCATGCCTCTTTCTTCCTATTTATTTGTTTGTTTTATTAAGTTTTCTATTTTTTCCGCATACTCAAAAGATTCGTCTTTTCTAAAAAGTAATTTTGGTAAAAATTTCATAACCACTTTTTGTGATAAAATTTTTCTGATTAAAAATGAGTATTCCTTTAGAACACTAATTGTTTCCTCCGCATCTTTTCCACCCAATGGAAGAACATATGCTTTAGCAATTTTCAAATCAGGACTCATTCTAACCTCAGTAACCGTTATAGTGTTTGTTTCTAAATTTGGCACCTTAGCCTCATTTCTTATAAAAATCATGCTTAAAGACTGCTTAATCATTTCACCTACTCTTAACTGTCTTTGTGACACTGGTTTTCCTATTCTGTCTGGCATTAAATTGACCTCTCAGTGGATGTAACAGTAAATGCTTCTATTGTATCATTTTTTTGGAAATCCATATAATCTTTAACAGTTATACCACATTCTTGACCATCACTTACCTGTTTAACTTGGTTTTTTTCTCTAAATATTGTTGAAACTTTTCCAGTATATATAATAGAACCATCTCTAATAATTCTTACATCTGAGGTACTATTAATTTCTCCTTCAGTTACTTTTGATCCAGCAACTTTACCTGCACCTGAAACTTTAAATATTTCTAAAATTTGTGCAGTACCAGTAATTTTTTCTTGTACATCTGGCGCCAATAATCCTGACATTCTTTGTTTAATATAGTCTAAAACTTCATAAATAATATTGTAAGAGAATATTTTTATCTTCTCATTTTCAGCAAGTTTTTTTGCTTCTTTACTTGGTTTTACATTGAAAGCTATTAATACTGCATTTGAAGCTTTAGCTAATGTAACGTCTGTTTCTGTTACCATTCCAATATCTGCTAAAATTATTTTAAGTTTAACCTCATCATGTTTGATTTGACTAATTGCATTTTTGATTGCTTCAGATGATCCATGTACATCAGATTTAATTATTAAATTTAATTCTTCAGTAGATTTATCTGAAAAGGCAGAGTCTTGAGTTGCAAAAGATAGCGGATTTTTTCCATCCTTGCTCTCTTGAGTTCTATTTTCACTCAGTGTCTTAGCTTCTTTTTCTGTATCAAGAACAATAAAATCGTCTCCAGCTTTGGCTGCACCATTTATTCCTAAAATTTCAACAGGAGTAGAAGGTAATGCTTCATTAATATTTTTGCCTTTATCATTAATAATTGCTCTTACTTTTCCCCATTTTAAACCACTTACAAAAAAATCACCTCTCTTAAGTGTTCCTGTTGTTACAATTATATTTGCAACTGGGCCTCTGCCAACATCAATTTTTGACTCTAAAACTATACCTGTAGCTTTAGATTCATAATCCGTTTTAAGATCTAAAATCTCTGCTTGAAGTATTATTGACTCTACTAATTTATCTAAGTTTTGTTTTGTTTTAGTTGAAATCTCAACCATTAAAGTATCACCAGACAAATCTTCAGCAATTAATTCATGCTCTAATAATTGATTTTTTATTTTCTGAGGATCTGCCTCTGGTAAATCGCATTTATTTATTGCAACAACTATTGGAACATTTGCAGCTTTAGCATGTTTAATAGACTCAACTGTTTGAGGTTTAACTCCATCATCAGCAGCAACTACTAAAACAACCACGTCTGTTAATTTTGATCCCCTTGCTCTCATTTCTGTAAATGCAGCATGACCTGGAGTATCAATAAATGTTAATTTATTATCCTGACTTTCAATTTGGTAAGCTCCAATGTGTTGGGTTATTCCACCAAATTCTCCTGAAACCACGTTTGCACTTCTGAGCACATCTAGTACTGATGTTTTACCATGATCCACATGACCCATGACTGTAACTATTGGTGGTCGATTTTTTAAATTTTCTGTTCTTGAAGCTTTTATTTTTTGAATTATTTCTTCTGTTTTTTCTTCCCTAATTGGATTGTGACCAAATTCTTTAACTAAATATTCCGCGGTGTCTGCAGCTAATGTTTGATT
The DNA here is from genome assembly GCA_902595595.1 of uncultured Pelagibacteraceae bacterium. Taxonomy (GTDB): domain Bacteria; phylum Pseudomonadota; class Alphaproteobacteria; order Pelagibacterales; family Pelagibacteraceae; genus Pelagibacter. The sequence goes on from CACJQX010000001.1 coordinate 79,901, forward strand.
GATAGTCACAGTAACACCCATACCAAATAAATGCTTAATTACATTACTTGATTGTTCGGCCATCCTATTTGCAAGTTCTCTTACTGTTATTGCTTCAGGAATATTAACATCTCTTTTAATCGGTTTTGAATTTTCTTGAGAATCATTTTTTGTAGAATTTTTAATTTCTTTTTGTCTTGCTCTCTTAACTGATGCTAAACTTCTTTGTTTTGCATCAATCTCATCACTTAGTGCTCTTGATACAGTTAACTTTAACTCCCTCTTCTTTGTTCCTGCTTTTAAAGTCTTTCTATCTTTGTTTTCACTATCTAATTTAAGTCTTTTTGTAGCTCTTTGTTCTGCTAGTTTTCTCTTTTCAAAATCGTTTGTTATGGGTGGTGATTTAACATTAAATGAGGGTTTTGATGGTGCTCCTTTATTGAAAGTTGAGGTTATTCTTGATTTATTCGTACTAGATCTAAATGATCCACCTCTGCTCGAAAATTTTCCAGTTTGTTTTTCAATTACTACAGAATTTTTTCCTTGAGATTTAGCAATCTCAATGTTCTTGATTGATTTTTTGGCTGAGCCTGAAATTGTTAATTTTGTTTTTTTCTCCATACCTCATCACTCAATCTTTATAAACAATGTTTCGCGCTGACATAATTAGTTCATCCGCTTCTTCTTTTGATAGAGCAAAATCTTCTAGATAACCTTGGATTTTCACTCTCTCGCCTTTGACCACATCATAACCACCAGTTAATTCATCAGATGCTAAGTCTGAAAAATCCTCTAAAGTTAAAATTTTTTGTTCACCAAGCGTGACTAACATTCCTGGTGTTAATCCCTTTAAATTAATCAAGGCATCTTCAAGACCTAATTCTTTAATTCTCTGAGAAATATCCTCTTGATCCTTTTCATAAAACTCTTTAGCTCTTTCTATCAACGCTTTGGCAGTATCTTCTTCTATACCCTCTATCTTCATTAAATTTTCAGCTGAACTATCTTTGATGTCATCAATAGTTGAAAAACCTTCAGCAACAAGTAACTGACCTAACGTTTCATCTAATTCCAAATTTTTTACAAAGTTCTCTGTTTTTTCTTTAAATTCTAATTGTCTTCGCTCAGAGTCCTCCGCGTCTGTCATTATATTAATTTCATAATTTAAGAGTTTTGTCGCAAGTCTTACATTTTGACCTCTTCTTCCAATTGCTTTACTTAAATTTTCCTCGGTAAGAATTACATCAAGTTTTTTTCTTTCACTATCAACGTTAACTCTTTGTACTTCAGCAGGGGATAACGCATTTGAAACCAAAATAGCGGGGTCTTCTGACCAATTAACTATATCAATTTTCTCTCCTTGAAGTTCATTTACAACAGCTTGAACTCTCGATCCTCTCATACCTACACAGGCGCCAACTGGATCTAAAGAAGTATCAACTGCTTTCACACATATTTTAGCTCTACTTCCAGGATCTCTTGATGAAGATTTAATTTCTATTAGTCCATCATAAATTTCTGGGACCTCTTGAACAAAAAGCTTTTCCATAAATTTAGGATGAGCTCTAGATAGAAATATTTGTTGTCCTCTAGGTTCTCTTCTAACATCATAACAATAAGCTTTGATACGATCACCTGCTTTAATATTTTCACGAGGAATTAATTCATTTTTTTGGATTATTGCTTCAGTTCTTCCTAGATCAACAATTACATTTCCAAATTCTAGTCTTTTTACAATTCCACTTAAAATTGATTCTTTCTTGTCAATAAAATCGTTAAATTGTCTTTCTCTTTCAGCTTCTCTTACATTAAAACTAATTACCTGCTTTGCAGTTTGAGCAGCTATTCTTCCAAAATCAAATGAAGGAAGTGGTTGTAATACCTCATCTCCAATAGACTTATCTTTATTTAATTCGTTTAAAATAATTGCATCCTCCAATTTTATCTCTGTATTTGCATTTTCAGGATTTTCAGCGATTATCAATTTTCTAAAAAGCTCAATATCTCCATTGTCTCTATTTATAAAAACTTTAATTTCATTTTCCTGTCCAAATTTTGATTTTGCAGCTTTAGCAATACCAGTTTCCATAGAACTTATAATTAGTTCTTTATCAATAGATTTTTCTAAAGCTACAGCTTCAGCAATTCTTAATAATTCAAGTTTATCTGCTCTTTTATTTAACATAATTTTGTTTACTCCAAAAAAAAATGGGCTTAAGCCCATTTTGTAAAGTTCAATAATGTAAATGCAATATAGTAAAGTTTTTTTTTAATTCAACAGAAACTATTTAGAAAAAACCTTAGTTTTATCAATTTTTTCCCATGAAAATGAACCATTTTCCTCAGGTGCTCTACCAAAATGACCATAAGCAGATGTTTTTTCATATATTGGTTTGTTTAAATTTAACATTTCTCTGATACCTCTAGGGCTTAAATCAAAATTTTCTTTAATCTTTTCTACAACAAATTTATTTTTATCTAGGTCGTTATCAAATAAATCAACATAGACAGATAATGGTTTTGATACACCAATTGCATAAGCTAACTGAATTAAACATTTCTCAGCAATTTTAGAACCAACAACATTTTTAGCAATATACCTTGCCGCATAAGCTGCTGATCTATCAACTTTAGTTGGATCTTTTCCTGAGAAAGCTCCACCACCATGAGGTGCTGCTCCACCATAAGTATCAACAATAATTTTTCTACCTGTCAAACCACAATCTCCGTCTGGCCCACCAATTACAAAATTTCCCGTCGGATTTACATAAAACTCGTCCTCATTAAAACCATCAAGAAAATTCTCAGGAATGGATTTTAACATATAAGGTCTAAGTAAATCTCTGACTTGCGATTGATTAACATCTGGTGAATGCTGTGAAGATATAACTACAGATTTTACTTTTGATGGTTTTCCATCAACATACTCAAAGGTTACCTGGCTTTTTGAATCTGGTTCAATATTTTTTAATTTTCCAGATTTTCTATCTTCAGCCATTAATCTTAAAATTTTATGAGAATAATGTATAGGTGCTGGCATTAAAACATCTGTTTCATTACATGCGTATCCAAACATAATACCTTGATCTCCAGCTCCTTCATCTTTGTTGCCAGAGGAATCTACGCCCATAGCAATATCAGCTGATTGGGAATGTAAGTGACTTTCAATTTTTGTAGCTTCTTTCCAAGTAAATCCTTCTTGGTCATAACCAATATCTTTTATACAATTTCTTACTTTTTCAATTAATTCATCTTTTTTAATTTCTGGTCCTCTCACCTCACCAGCTAGAACAACTTTATTTGTCGTAGTAAGTGTTTCGCAAGCAACTCTAGAATATGGATCTCCAGAAATAAAACTATCAACAACCATATCTGAAATTCTATCAGAGACTTTATCTGGGTGTCCCTCGGAGACAGACTCACTTGTGAAAAAATAATTTTTTAAATTACTCATTTTTACGTTTCTTAAATGAAAAAATTAAAAAAATATACAATAAAATTATAAATCCAAAAATTTTATTTCCAAATTTTGCAAACAGGCTCATCTGAATTTTTCTTGATTTACTTAAATCTATATAACCAGATTTATTAATATCGACTTTTTGCTCAATAACTCCCATTGGGTTAATAATTGCTGTTGTCCCATTATTTGCAGACCTTAAAACATATTTTCCACTCTCTATCGCTCTAAAAATACTATGAGTAAAATGTTGCTCTGGACCAATTGATTTACCAAACCAGCCATCTTCAGAAATATTTACAATATAATCAAAGTTATTGTTTGTAAAAATTTTACCAGAATAAATTATCTCATAACAAATGAGAGGCAATATTTTCACTGATAAATTATTATAATTTAGATTAATTATGTTTCTTTCTTTACCTTTCGAATATGATTGGTAGTCATTAGTAATTGTTTTTAGGCCAATACCTTTTAGTAATTTTTCAAAAGGTAAAAATTCACCGAAAGGAACAAGGTTTATTTTTTTATATGAATTTATTATATTTAGATTGTGATCAAAAATAGATAATGAATTAAAATGTTTAATAGTTTTATTATCATCTTCTTTACTATTGATACCAATTGCTAACAAATGATTTTCGTTAAATTTATTGTCAAATAACCACTTGTATTCTTTTAATTGATCTTGTGAAATACCTGGAATTATACCCTCTGGCCAAATAAAAATTATTTTTTCACTTTTTTTGGGAGAGCTAATTTCAATTAGTTCTTCTATTGCAGTTATAGGATCAACATTGTTATAAAATCTATCTATACTTATATTTGAGCTCAAAATTCTTATTTTATAGTCAAGATTTTTTACTTCTTGATTGTTAAATTTTTCTAAATTTTGTGAACCAAGTACATAAAATGATAACATTGTAATAAGAAACGCAACACATACGCTAATATCTTTTTTGTTTTCTCTTAAAATAAATATTGATGGGCTTGTAAATAATGAAATACAGAAAAGATTAAAGCTGTATGTACCTATGACTGATGTAATGTTTAAAATTTCGATTTGATTAGAGAAACTATAAGCAATTAAATTCCAAGGAAAACCGGTTAGTATTGATCCTCGTAGAAACTCTACTATTCCAAATATTAAAGAAAAAAGAAAAAATGAGCTCAAACTTTTATTTGGTTTTAAAACTACAAATAAATAAGCAACTAAAGCATAAAACAAGGCTAAGAAACCAGGTATTAATATTATTGTAAATGGTATTAAAAACTTAAAATTTTGATCAAACGTTAATGATATTGAGATCCAATATAAATTACTTACAAAATAACCAAACCCAAATAACCAACCATAAAGAAAAAATATTCTTTTATTTTTATAAAACTCAATTTTTTTTATTAAAAATATATAGAATAAACTAAAAGTTAAAAAATTTATTACAAAATAATTAAATGGAGGCAAACTTAAGGAAGTAAGCACTCCTAATAAAATTAAATAAATTAATTCAATATAAAATTTGTTTTTCAATTTAATTTATTTTTGATTGTACAGCTTTAAATAATAGATTTTCCTCTTTTAACATTTTGGAATAATCTTTATTTTTTTTATGATCAAAACCTAAAAGATGAAGAAAACCATGTATTAATATTTTAGTAACTTTTTCTTTAAAAGATTTTAAATCTTGTGATTTTGGTTTATCTAAATAATTATAGCTGATGATAATGTCTCCCAAATAAGTATTTTTTTTAATTTTTATTTTTTTATCTAATGGAAAAGATAAAATATCTGTAGATTTATTTTTTTTTCTAAAAGCTTTATTTAATTTTTTAATATTCTGATTATTTGAAAGTAATAGTGTGAAAGTTACTCTTTTATTCAAAAATTTGTATTTTTTTGGAAAAGCTTTACATATTTTTTTAAAAAAAATATCGTTATTTTTAAGTCTTTTTGACCAAGCCCTCTCCTCAGAGAAGACATTAATACTAATCATTATTTGAGTATGCTTTGACTATTTTAGAAACAAGTGGATGTCTGACTACATCTGAATGATCGAAATCAACTATGGATATTTCCTTTAAATGCCCTAGCAACTCTTTTGATCGAACTAATCCTGACATACTTTTATTTGGTAAATCAATTTGAGAAGGATCTCCATTTACAACAATTTTAGAATTTTCTCCAATACGTGTTAAAAACATTTTTATCTGAGTATCCGTAGCATTTTGTGCTTCATCCAAAATTGCAAAGGAATTTTTTAGAGTTCTACCTCTCATAAAAGCTAAAGGTGCAATCTCTATATCTCCAATCTCAATCATTCTTTGTATTTTTTCAAAGTCGAAAAGATCATATAAAGAGTCGTATAACGGTCTAAGATAAGGGTCTACCTTTTCCTTCATATCTCCAGGTAAAAATCCCAAACGTTCGCCTGCTTCTACAGCTGGTCTTGAAAGAATAATTCTCTCAATCTTTTTTTCTAAAAGCATAGTTAGACCTACAGCGACTGCCAGAAAAGTTTTTCCAGTTCCTGCTGGCCCGGCTGAAATTACAATATCACTCTCCCTCAAAGCTCTCACATAGCTTTTTTGTTTTTCAGATCTAGGAATTATAGATTTTTTTGGAGTTTTGATAATATCTGTAACATTATTATTTTTTACTTTTTCATTAATCATAAAGTTATCAACCGATGAAAGTATATCTTTATTCTCTATACTTCCATTATTAATAAACTGATTAGCCAAAAATTGAATAGCGTTTTTAATTTTTTCATTCTTTTCAGGTGTAGATTTAATCAAAATTGAATTTCCCCTTGAATATAAGCTACAATTTGTAATTTTTTCTAATTCTTGTAAATTTTTATTAAATTCCCCAACAACACCCATCAACAAGTTATTGTCATGAAATATAACACTTAAAGAATTGTTATCTGAATAAACAAATTTTAAAGACTGATCGATATTTTTTTTAGTTATTCCACTCAAATTCTATGCAACCTTTTGATCCGAATTAGTTATTACTTCACCGAATAAAGTATTTCTATTACTATCTTTAATTCTCACTTGCACTATTTTTCCAATATCATTCTTTTTACCATTAAAAATTACAGATGTCATATACTCAGATCTACCAAAAGCTTTGCTTTTATCGTCTGTTAAATTTTCAACCAAAACATCAATAACTTTACCCTCCAATGACTTGTTCATTTCGATTTGATTTTTGAATAAGATAGTTTGAATTTTTTCTAATCTTTCAATAGAAATTTTTTTTTCAATTAGGTCTAAATTTTCGGCGACTGTTCCAGGTCTTGGACTAAAAATAAATGAATAAGAGTTAATAAATTTAATTCTTTCAATTAATCTAATAGTATCCTTAAAATCCTGATCCTCTTCACCAGGATAACCTATTATAAAATCACTTGAAAATTCTATATTTGAATTAATTTCTTTTAATTTATCAAAAGTATTTAGATATTCCTCAATAGTATGTTTTCTATTCATCAACTTTAAAATTTTATTAGATCCACTTTGAACCGGTAAATGCACAAGTGGCATTAACTTTTCAGAGGTTTTATATACTTCAATTAAATCCTCAGTCATATCTTTTGGGTGAGATGTTGTATATCTAACTCTCTTAATTTCAGATAATTTTTCAATATTTAAAATCAAATCTGATAGTCTGAATCCTTCATTATCATAAGCATTTACATTTTGACCAAGTAAAATTATTTCTTTTGAACCATTATCAGCTAAATATTTTGCTTCATCCAAAATTTGTTTAAACGGTCGAGAATATTCTGGTCCTCTTGTATATGGGACTACGCAAAAATGACAAAACTTATCACATCCTTCCTGAATAGTTAAGAAGGATGAAACTTTTCCAGCTTCATTTTTAATTTTACTCAAATATTTAAATTTAGAAACTGCATCAAATTCAGTTTCTTCAATCTTTTTCTTTTTTTTGTTATAATTTAATATTGTGTCATTTATTTTGTGATAAGCTTGAGGACCAATAACTAAATCTATGTAGGGTTCTCTTTTTAGCATCTCTTGATTTTCTGCTTGAGCAACACAGCCTGCAATAATCACCAATGGTTTTTTTTTTGATCTAAAAATTTTTTTTACTCTACCTATTTCTGAGTAAACTTTTTCTTTTGCTTTATCTCTAATATGACAAGTATTTAATAGATAACAATTTGCTTCTTCATATTTTTCTGTTTTTTCATAGCCAATTTTTTTGACTGAGTCAAAAATTCTATTTGAGTCATACTCATTCATCTGACATCCAAATGTTTTGATAAATATTTTTTGACTCATATTATTGGGATTTTTTCTTAACCCCATATAATTCCAATTTATGGTCCACTAATGTATATCCATATTTTTCTGCAACTTTTTTTTGAAGCTTTTCAATTTCTTCATCTACAAATTCTATAATTTCACCAGTTTTCACATCAATTAAATGATCGTGATGACCTTCGTTAAGCTCTTCATATCTTGCTTTTCCACCTTTAAACTCATGCTTAGTTAATATTCCAGACTCTTCAAATAGTTTTACCGTTCTATAAACAGTTGCAATACTTATTTTTGGATCAATTTTAGACACTCTATTGTAAAGTTCATCTACATCCGGATGGTCAGAAGACTCGGACATTACTTGTGCAATTACTCTTCTTTGATCAGTTAATTTAACTCCTTTTGATATACATTTTTGCTCTATTGTTTCTGACATAAAATAATTTTAACTTAAATAAATAGGGTTAATCAAATTTTTTTTAATATTAAATTTATCGCACAAATGAGGGATATTTTCGTATTTTATGTCTTTTTCACCTTTAAAATCTTGAATGCTATAACAATAGTAATCAATATTATTAGTTAAATTAAATGCTTTAACTATAGAAAATGAATTTCTTATTCCTGCAAAACTTCCAGGCCCTCTATTTAAATAAATTGTATTAATATCTTTCAAGTTTAATTGATGAGAATTTAAAAAATCATTAATAATTAAAGTTAATTTTTCATAATTAATTTTAGTATTCTCTTTAGTAATATTATAAATATCATTACTAGTTATGATCATTAAAAAAATTTTTTCACTGGCTAAATCAATTATCAGTTTATTCATAATTATTTTATTTTCTAATATCAGTTCTAAATCAGATGAAAATAATATCAAATACTATTCCAATGATGAAGGAATTCTATCAATTATGTATCACCGTTTTAATGAGAATAAGTACCCCTCAACCAATATTAAAATGGATATATTTAAGGAACATATAAATATTATTAAGAACTCAGATTTTAATTTTCATAATCCAAATAATTTTGATGAAAAGTTTAATAAACCAAAACAAAAAAAAGAAATTCTTATAACTATCGATGATGCTTTTGAATCTTTTTACACTGAGGCATGGCCTTATCTAAAAGAAAATAAAATTCCATTTATTTTATTTGTTTCAACTGAACCAGTAGGAAAAAGAGGTTATATGACTTGGGAACAAATTAAAGAAGTTGAAAGTAATGATTTTGCAAACATAGGGCATCATTCTCATACTCATGAATATCTCATAGATGTAAGCAATGAAGAGTTTATTTTAGATATTGAAACGGCTAATAAAATTTTTCTAAGGGAACTTGGTTATATCCCTAACCTATTCTCATATCCCTTTGGTGAATACTCTAAATTTATGAAAGACTATATATCTAAAAATTTCAAATATGCTTTTGGTCAGCATTCAGGTGTTATTGATTTAAATAAAGACAAATTTGAATTACCTAGATTTCCTATTAATGAGAAATATGGAGAATTAAAAAGATTTAGGTCAATAATAAATTATTTTCCACTTGAATATAAAAAGATACTTCCTGAGGAAAAACAATTATTCAAAAACACAAACCCTCCAAATTTTAAAGTTGAGTTTTTCAAGGAACAAAAAAATTTATCTAATATTAATTGCTATTCTAATGAGGGAGATATTTGGGACAAATCAAAAACAACATTTGCCAACAACTCTTTAACGATTGAATTTAGAGAACCATTCAAACCAAGAAGAGGTAGAATTAATTGTTCTCTGAATGATAATGGAAAATGGAGATGGTTTGGTGTTCAATTCCCTATAAAAGAAAATTAAATTAAACTTTCTAAATCTTTGCTTGATGGCAACAATCTAGCTTCATCAAAATCTTTTAGATTATTCTGTTCAATAATTTTTTGTAAGACCTCTATGTATTGGTTTCCTGTTTCTGCATATTTATCTAAATGCTTAGATAAAATTAAACTATCTAAAGGTTTATTTTGATTTCTAAGTTCTGTTCTTGCTTTCCTTAAATTTTTATATGTTGAGTGTGTATTTAAATTTCTTAAATATGCTCTTACAGATAATTGTAAACTATGAAATTTCATAACTTTATGATCTTTCCCTTCATCCGCATTTTTTGGTTTTAATCCCTCTCCAGACCATGTCCATTGTCCAAATAAAGCATTTCCTTTTAAAGCAAATCTTGATGTCCCCCAACCGGTCTCTTTAGCAGCTTGAGCTATTGCTAATGAAACTGGTATTTCATCCATTCTTATTTTTAAAGTAGATAAATCATTTTTTCTTACACCATATTGTTTATACTTTTTTTTTAACCATTTTTTTTCAATATCAGTGTTGCTATTTTTATTTAAAATTGTGAATAATCTTTTTCTATCAACTCTAATTTTATTGTTTTCCTTAACTATTAAAGGGAGAACAATTTTTATAAACATATCTTTTCTTTTTTTAGTGTTTCCAATATTTTTAATTTCATTCGGTAGAAGACCAATATCTATTGGTTTTACTAATTTTGTATCCCTTACATCCTTTAAATTATAATTTACCTCTTTAAATAATGACTCAATCTCAGATGTTGTATATCTAACTAGATTAATTTCAGAATTATTTTCTTCTAAAATATCATATAATAAATCTCTTTCATCAGCATCTGCTGTTGAGTCTTCTTGAATTAATTTATCTTTATTTAAAGTATTATTTAAAATGTTTTTTGAATTATTGGTAAATTCTTGGTTATTAAAATTTTTATCTGTAAAATTAATAATTATTGGTGCTACATAAAAGAATGAAATTACAATAAAAGAACTTAAAAAAAACCGTGAAACTATATTAAAGCTTTTTTTTTTTAAAAAACCTGAATTTTTAAATTTTCTCATAATTAATTATTGTACAGCAACAACCTCTTTTACCTCTGGTAAATAATGACATAAAAGATTTTGAACACCTTGTTTTAAAGTCATTGTTGAACTAGGACAGCCTGAACAACTCCCTTGTAATTGTACCTTAACAATTCCGTCCTTAAACTCTTTAAATTTTATATCCCCACCATCTCTAGCAACAGCTGGTCTTATTTTTTCTTCCAAAATTTTTACAATTTTTGTTTCAATTTCGCTTAAATCCAAATCCTCTTTAATATTTTCATCAATTACAAACTCTTTACCGTCTGCGTAAAAATCATTTATTAGAGAGATTACGATATGTTTTATTTCGTCCCACTGAATTTTTTCGTTCTTATTTACTGAAATAAAATCTTGACCTAAAAAAATACCCTCAACACCATTTATTGACAAAATATTTCTCACCAATTCATTTTTTATATCTTCTTTATTTGTAATTTCATAGGGACCACTATTTGAAACTTTCTTCCCAGGAAGAAATTTCAAAGAATTTGGATTTGGTGTTACTTCTGTTTGCACGAACATAAATTATATATAGTGAATATTTTAAAAATTAAAACTTGATAATAAATTTTTATTAAAAACCTACTATTTCTTTAATTCTTTCAATCTTTTTGGATGCAATTAAATTAGCTTTTTCAACTCCATCTAGAAGAATTTTATCTAAATAACTTTTATCTCCTAAAAGTTTTTTTATCTCATTAGAAATAGGTTCAATTTTATTAACAAGTTCTTCAGCCAACTGTTCTTTAAATTCTGAAAAATTTTTACCTGAAAAATTTTTTACTGAATTTTCTAATGTAGAATTAGTTAAGCTTGAATAAATTCCTAAAAGATTTTTCGCTTCTAATCTTTCATCAAGATCCTTTATATCTTGCGGCATGGGCAAAGGATCAGTTTTTGCTTTTTTGATTTTGTTTATTATTTGATCTTTGTTATCTGTTAAATTTATTCGACTTAAATCTGATAATTCTGATTTACTCATTTTTTTTGAACCATCTTTTAAACTCATTATTCTTGAAAACTCTTTTTGAATTAGAGGTTCAGGAACTTGAAGAAAATTTTCTACTTCAAAATCGTTATTAAATTTTTGAGCTATATCTCTACATAACTCCAAATGTTGCTTTTGATCATCACCTACAGGAACATGAGTAGCATCATATAAAAGAATATCAGCTGCCATTAAAACCGGATAAGAATATAATCCAATACTAGCTTTCTCTTTATCTTTACCAGCTTTCTCTTTGAATTGAGTCATTCTATTTAACCAGCCCATTCTAGCAACACAGCTTAATATCCATGCTCCTTCTGCATGAGCGGCCACTCTAGATTGATTAAAAATTATACTTTTTTTTGGATCTATTCCACTTGCTATAAAAGTTGCAACAGTTTCACGGATATTATTTTTTAATTCTTTAGGATCTTGCCTTACTGTAATGGCATGTAGATCAACTACACAAAAAATACATTTATTATCTTTATCGTTATTTAAATCTACAAAGTTTTTAATAGCACCTAAATAATTTCCAAGATGAAGATTACCTGTAGGTTGAACACCAGAGAATATTTTTTTACCCATAAAATTAATACTTTAATTTAATATCATTCATTTGAAAAGCTTTGATGAAATAACACACAATTAAATAAAACGATAATCCTAATATAACAGATAAAACCAAATAAAAAGATTTAATTGAATGATTAAATGCTAATTCGTTTTGGAAAAAATTTAACATAAAGTTAAAAAATAAACCCATCATGATTGATGCAAAAATTATTTTAATAAATTTAATAAAAAATATTTGGTTAAAATAAAATAAATTTCTATTTTTTAAAAATAAAAATAACAGTATTGAATTAAACCAAGATGAAATAGATGTGGCTATTGGAATTATTATAAAACCAATTTCACTAAAATAATACAAACTGATAAAAATATTAACCAATACTGAGATCAAAGAAATGTAAAATGGAGTTTTAGTATCATGGTTTGCAAAGAAAAAACTTGAAAAAACTTTTATCAATGCAAAAGCGGGCAAACCTAATGCAAAATAATACAAAGCTAAGCTTGAGTTGCTCACCGAATTTTCATTGAAAGACCCATAGCCGAATAAAGCTGAAATAATTTGCTCTGATCCTATGATTAGAGCGATAGTTGCTGGAAGACTTAAGAATAAACTTAATTCAAGAGCTTTATTTTGTATAAGCAAAATCTTATTTTTTTTTCTAGATTGAATGTGTTTTGAAAGCTGTGGAAGTATCACAATACCAATAGCGATACCAGCTATAGCTAGGTTAATTTGATAAATTCTATCAGCATAATATAAGTAAGATACCGCACTTGCTTGGAATGATGCAATTATTGTACCAATTAAAATATTAATTTGAGTGACACCTGATGAAAAAATACTTGGTAAAAGTTTTTTAAAAAAAAATTTAACTTTATTATTTACTTTTAATTCAAAACTAAATTTAAGTGAATAATATTTTGATACGTATTTATATAAAAATATTAATTGTAAAAAACCAGCTAGAGAAACACCATAAGATAAATAATATACTAACTGATCACCTAGATTTTTTGAAAAAATTAATACTAAAATTAGAACAATATTCAATATTATTGGGGCTGCAGCAGCTGCTGCAAACTTGTTATGTGAATTTAGGATTGCAGAAAAAAATGAGGCCAAACAAATAAAAAATAAAAAAGGAAAAGTAATTCTTGTTAAATTTATAGCCATCTCCATTTTTTCTAAATCACCCACAAATCCTGGAGCAATAATTGAAACAAATAAAGGCATGAAAATTTCAATTATTATTGTTAAAAATAACAGCCCTAAAAAAAGAAGATTAAAAATGTCGTTAGCAAATTTGTTTGATTGTTTTTTACCCTTAATTATTTCTGATGAATAGCTTGGAACGAATGCTGCATTAAAGGTGCCTTCGGCAAACAATCTTCTAAAAGTATTTGGAATTCTAAATGCTACAAAAAAGGCATCGGCCAACATCCCTGTTCCTAGAAAAATTGCTATTAAAATATCTCTCAAATAACCGAGCAATCTACTAATGATAGTGTAAAAACCAAATGTGCCTGTTGACTTAAGTAAGTTCATAAATCATATTAGTCTTAATTTTACCCCAATTGTACACTTATTGTTATCAGAAATGAAAAAAACAAAAATTGATCATTACACAGATAAAGAAGCTTTAGATTTTCATAAAGACAAAAAACCAGGCAAGATTGAGATTAATTCTTCAAAAAATATGACAACTAAGCGTGATCTCGCTTTAGCGTATTCTCCAGGAGTTGCTGCTCCTGTAAAAAAAATAAGTGAAAACCCAGAAGCAGCTTATGAATACACAAGCAAAGGAAACCTTGTTGCTGTAATAAGTAATGGTTCGGCAATATTAGGGATGGGAAATTTAGGTGCTCTTGCATCAAAGCCTGTTATGGAAGGAAAGGCTGTATTATTTAAAAGATTTGCAGATATCGATTCGATTGATTTAGAGATTGATAGTAAAGATACTGACGAAATCATAAATTCAATCAAAAATTTTGCACCTAGCTTTGGTGGAATAAATTTAGAAGATATAGCTGCCCCAGATTGTTTTATAATAGAACAGAAATTAAAAGAAATTTTGGATATTCCAGTTTTTCATGATGATCAACATGGAACAGCAATTATAACTACTGCAGCATTAATTAATGCCTTAGATATTTGTGGTAAATCAATAAAAAAAATTAAAGTTGTCGTGAATGGTGCTGGGGCTTCAGCGCAAGCTTGTACTGAATTGTTTAAAAACTCAGGAGTAAAATCTGAAAATATAATAATGCTAGACAGGAAGGGTGTTATTTATGAAGGAAGAACTGAGGGAATTGATCAATGGAAATCGAGATATACAGTTAAAACTAAACATAGAACTTTAGCGGATGCCATCACAGGTGCGGATGTTTTTTTAGGATTGTCTGCAAAAGGTGTTCTAAAAAAAGATATGGTTAAATCTATGGCAAAAAATCCAATTATATTTGCTTGTGCAAATCCTGATCCAGAAATTACTCCAGAGGAAATTAGTGAGGTCAGAATTGATGCAATAGTTGCAACAGGAAGATCAGATTATCCAAATCAAGTAAATAATTTAATTGGATTTCCGTACATTTTTCGAGGAGCTTTAGATGTCAGATCCAAAACTATAAATGAAGAAATGAAAGTTGCTGCAGCTAAAGCAATAGCCAAGCTTGCAAGGGAAGATGTTCCTGATGAAGTGGTTGCAGCTATGGGTGGGGAACGACCTCATTATGGAAAAGATTATATTATTCCATCTACGTTTGATCCAAGATTAATTAGTGTAATACCAGCGGCTGTAGCAAAAGCAGCTATAGATAGTGGGGTAGCTAGAATAAATATAGATGATTTTGATGTTTATAAAGATCAACTAAAACAAAGACTAGACCCAACAGTAACCATCATGCAAGGTATAAATTCATTTATTAAAAAAAATCAGAAAAAAATTGTTTTTGCAGATGGTGAAGATGAAAATACTTTAAAAGCTGCTATAGCATTTAAAAATTCAAAATTAGGTATTCCAATCCTGGTTGGTAAAGAAAGTAAGATTAAAGAACAAATTAAAAATATTGGATATAGTGAAAACTTTGACATTGAAATTGTTAATTCAAAAGATGAAGAAAAGAGAAAAAGATACGTTAAACATTTATTTGAAAAATTACAAAGAGAGCAAGGATTATTAGAGCGAGATTGTGACCGAATGATCAGAAATGATAGAGTTGTTTGGGCTACTAGTATGGTTGCCTGTGGTGATGCTGATGGTGCCGTAACAGGCAATACAAGAAGATTTGGTGCCTCATTTGAAAAAATTAAGCAAGTTGTTGATGTAAGAAAAGGTGAAATTATGTTTGGTTTAAATATGATCGTTCACAAAGGGAGAACTATTTTTGTTGGTGACACCAGTGTTCATGAATATCCAACTTCTGAACAAATGGCTGAAATTGCAATATCTACAGCAAGAGTAGTTAGACTTTTTGGATTTGATCCTAAGGTTGCTTTTGTATCTCACTCTACATTTGGACAACCTCTTACTAGTAGAACAAAACATATTAGAAATGCAGTTGAGATATTAAAAGAAAGAAAGGTAGACTTTGAATTTGATGGAGATATGCAGCCTGATGTTGCTCTAAATCCAGAGTATGAAGAACTTTATCCTTTTGCAAAGATAGTTGGTAAAGCAAATATTTTAATAATGCCTGGACAGCATAGTGCAGCAATTTCATATAAACTGATGAAGACAATTGGAGATACAAAAGTTATTGGACCATTATTAATTGGACTTGGGCTACCTGTTGAAATTGCACCTTTAAGATCATCAACTTCTGAGATACTTAACCTAGCATCAATTGCTGCTTATTCTTCTCAAGTGATTGATTACAAAAAATAATTACTCTCTTTGAATTCTTAGATCTTCAAGAAGAATTATACTTGCAATAACATCTTCAACGTCAAGAATTTCTTTAGCCTCACTTATTACTAAGTCTTTTTCCTCAGAGGTTAAAGCAATACCATAAACATAAATTTTCTTCTTATAAGTATCGATTTGATAATTAGTTGCTTTAATATTTTTATTTACAATTAGCGCTGTTCTCAATTGTGAAGTGATAAGTAAATCTTTTGCAGATTGTTTAAAATTAAACTCTTCTTTAATTTTAATATCATTTCTAACTGATCTAGCACCTTTAGTTTCCCATGCTAATTTCGTAATTAGTAATTTTTCTTCAGGTCTGTCCACCTTTCCAGTTATAAAAATTCTCCCATCCAAAACTTTGGTTTTTACTCCAATAAGATACTTTTTATCTTTAGCTAAAATTTTAGCGCTAATAGTTTTTTGCATTATTGAATCATCTATTTGTGTACCTACTGTTCTAGGATCTAACGCAACCGAAACTCCTGTGCCAAAAAGACCTTTTGAACTAACACCAGCACAACCAACCAAAATAAAGCTAAATAAGATAATTAATAAAAAACTATTTCTCATTTTTTAATTTCAAACAATAGTTATATATTTCTTTTTTAGGCGCATTAGTACTCTCGCTTAAAATGTCTGTGATTTCTTTAGTGGATAATTTATTAATCATTTTTTTAATTATATTCATATCTGATTCAGTTAAATTTTGAGATATATTTTTACTTATTTTTTTTTCAGAAATTACAATAGTTAGCTCACCTTTTGGTTCTTTTTCAAAGAATTTTAATTCGTCTACACTTTTTCTAATAAATTCTTCATAAATTTTTGTTATTTCTCTACAAAAAACTATCTTTCTGCCACTAAAATTCTTTTTTATTTCAGGTATAATTTTGTTAATTTTTTTAGGAGAAACAAAAAAAACTAATGAATTCTCGAATTCTGAAAATTTTTTTAATTCATTAGATAATTGCTTTTTTTTGTCTGAAAAAAAACCACAAAACAAAAATTTGTCTGAAAAACCACTGATTGAAACAGCTGCAGCAACAGCTGAAGGTCCAGGAATAGGAAATATTCTAATCTCATTATTGATGCACTCATTAACTAAAATTGAACCAGGATCAGAAATGCTAGGTGTACCAGCATCTGATATTAAAGAAACTATTTTTCCAGATTTTAAATATTCAATAATTTTTACTAAATTTTTTTTTTCATTAAATTTATGATTGGAAATTAATTTTGATTTTATTTGATATTTATCTAAAAGATTTTTTGAAACGCGAGTATCCTCGCATAAAATATAATGAGATTGTTGTAAAACTTCAATTGCTCTTAACGTTATATCTTTTAAATTTCCTAAAGGAGTTGATACAAGATAAAGGCCATTTTCGTGTTCTTTTAGTTTAAATTGTGGTTTTATGATCATAATTTAGCTTAAAAAATATTATACTAGCATCAAAATGAACAAATTAATTAAAATTATTTATTTTATTTTTTTAAGTTTTTACTTTCTATTTTTTTCAACTGTTAATGCTCAAGAAAAAATTAAGATAGGATTACTGGTGCCTATGACAGGAGAAAATAAAGAGATTGGAGAGTCAATCATTAAAGCGGTTGGATTAGCTGTCAAAGATATTGATAATGATTTAATTGAAATCTATCCAAAAGATACAGCAACTAAAGCTAATCAAACTTTAAAATCAGCATTTGAGTTTAGTAAAATGGGAATAAAAATTGTTATTGGGCCTGTATTCTATGAAAGTTTAACTTATTTAGATGAAATGAAAGATTTAACATTTTTATCATTAACTAATAAAACTTTAGATCTTCCTAAAAATGTAATTTCTGCTGGAATTAATTCTACATCACAATTTAACACAATAAAAAAATTTTTAGAATCTAATCAAATAAAAAGAACTATTTTTTTAACACCAATTCAAGATTATGAATTTGAAATTAAAAAGGGAATGAAAAATTCAAAAATAAAAATTTTCAAAGACTATGAATATAATACTGAACCTACAAAACTAACAAAACAAATAGAGGAAATTACAAATTATAGAATTAGAAAGCAAAATTTAGATGATGAAATAAAAAGAATAAAAAATTCAAATGATCCAAATAAAGAAAAAAAGATAAAAAGACTTGAAAAAAGATACACTTTAGGTGGTTTAAATTTTGATGCTGTTGTAATTGCAGATTTTGATGAAAGTCTAAAAAGTGTATCTACATCACTTTTATATACAGACGTTCTACCTAAAAATAAATATTTTATAACTTTAAATCAATGGTTTGATGAAAGTTTATTAAACGAAACTGATATCCAACCATTATATTATCCATCAATAAACAAAGGAAATTTTGATAACTATAAAATTAAGTACTTTAACGCATTTAATGAAGATCCAAACCATTTATCTTTACTAAGTTATGATCTTGTTGGCTTAGTATATTATTTATCAATAAATTCAAATGCCGAAAACTTAAGTAAAATTTTCAAGAGAAAGAATTCATTCAAAGGAAAAATAGGAATTTTTGATATCAAAAATAATAAAATATATCATAGACTAAATTTTTATAAAATTGAGGATCAAAAACTTATAGAAATTTTTTAATTTTTTTAAAAGCCTGAAATCTATGATCCATCTTGTATTTTTGAGACGGCTTCATTTCTCCAAAGGTTTTTCTTTTTTTTAAAGGAATAAAAATAGGATCATAACCAAATCCATTCTTTCCTTTTGGTTTTTTAGATATATATCCCTCTACTTTTCCTAACAAACAAGCAATTTTTTTATTTAAGTATGAAATAGAAAGTGCACAAACAAATCTAGCTTTAATCTTTTTATTTTTCCAATTTTTATCTTTTTTATTTAGCTCTCTATAAACTCTTCTTATAGCTTTATTGAAATCTCCATACTTTCCACCCCACCTCGCAGAATAAATTCCAGGATTTTTATCCAATATATCTATCTCTAAACCAGAGTCATCAGCCAAACATATCAATCCTGTTTTTTTTGAAAAATATTTTGATTTAATTAATGAATTTTCTTTAAATGTTTTTCCATTTTCAACTGGGCTCCTAAGATTAAAAGATGATGTAGAATAAATTTTGATGCTTTTAGGCAATAAACTCTTGATTTCTCTTAGTTTGCCTCTGTTATTAGTCCCAATGAGTAATTTGTTAATTTTTTGTTTAGACATCTAGAAATTATTAAAATCCTTACCATATATGAGGTTATGGAAAAAGAGGAAAACCAAAATAGCACTTCTGCGAGTCAAGGCCAGGATACATTAAAAGAAAATGAGCAATCTGAAGAAACCTTAATCGAAAAAAGTAAGCAAGAAAAAGACCAAGAACCTAAAGAAGAGGTTAAAGAGCAAACTCCAGAAGAAAAAATTGCTGAACTTGAAGATAAAGTGGCAAGAACCTTTGCTGAAATGGAAAATCAAAGAAGAAGATTCGAAAAAGAAAAAGAGGATGCTTTTGAATATGGTGGTTATAGTTTTGCTAAAGAGGCATTAAATTTGATTGATAACTTAGATAGGTCAAAACATGTTCTCGAAAGTGACGATAAGTTAAAAGAAACTGAAGCATTAAAGAAGACATTAGAACATTTGGATATTATTAAAAAAGATTTAATCTCAATATTCGAAAAAAATAACATTAAACCTATTGATAGCCTTAACAAAAAACTAGATCCAAACTTTCATCAAGCAATGATGGAAATTGAAGACGATACGAAAGAGCCTGGGACAATAATTCAGGAAATTCAA
Organism: uncultured Pelagibacteraceae bacterium; assembly: GCA_902595595.1. GTDB lineage: Bacteria > Pseudomonadota > Alphaproteobacteria > Pelagibacterales > Pelagibacteraceae > Pelagibacter. The sequence goes on from CACJQX010000001.1 coordinate 99,802, forward strand.
AAAGGCTTTACTATAAAAGATAGATTACTTAGACCCTCATTAGTAGGAGTGTCAAAAAAAGTTACAACTAAAGAGGAAAAAACTAAAGAAAATCAGGAAAATAAGGAAAATCTTGAAAATAAATAATTATGAGATCAACTTGTAGTTTCACATTTAAACCCTATATGACGAAAGAGAGATATTAACATTATGAGTAAAATTATTGGAATAGACTTAGGAACAACAAATTCATGTGTTGCCATTATGGAAGGAACACAAGCTAAGGTTTTAGAAAATGCTGAAGGAGCAAGAACTACCCCATCAGTTGTAGCATTTACAGATGAAAACGAAAAATTAATTGGACAACCAGCAAAAAGACAAGCTGTTACAAATCCTGAAAATACTATCTTCGCTGTTAAAAGATTAATTGGAAGAAATTTTGATGATCCAACGGTAAAAAAAGATGTGGAAGCTGCACCTTTTAAAATAGTTAATTCTGAAAAAGGTGATGCTTGGATTGAAGCTAAAGGTGAAAAATATTCACCTTCTCAAATATCAGCGTTCATTTTACAAAAAATGAAAGAAACTGCAGAAAAATATTTAGGTCAAGCTGTAACTAAAGCTGTTATTACAGTGCCAGCATATTTTAATGATGCACAAAGACAGGCAACAAAAGATGCAGGGAAAATTGCTGGATTAGAAGTTTTAAGAATTATCAATGAACCAACAGCTGCATCTTTAGCTTATGGTTTAGATAAAAAACAAAATAAAAAAATTGCTGTATATGATTTAGGTGGAGGAACATTTGATGTATCTATCTTAGAATTGGGTGATGGTGTATTTGAAGTTAAATCAACTAATGGTGATACTTTTTTAGGTGGTGAAGATTTTGATAATGCTGTTGTTGATTACTTAATTTCTGAGTTTAAGAAAGATAATGGAATTGATCTTAAGTCGGATAAACTTGCTTTACAGAGATTAAAAGAGGCTGCTGAAAAAGCAAAAATAGAATTATCATCTGCAGAACAAACAGATATAAACTTACCATTTATTACTGCAGATAAAACAGGTCCGAAACATATTAATTTAAAAATGACTAGAGCAAAACTTGAAGCTTTAGTTGAAGACTTAATTGCTAGAACTATGCCTCCATGTAAGACAGCTTTAAAAGATGCTGGTATTACAGCAAGTGAAATTGACGAAGTAGTTATGGTTGGTGGTATGACTAGAATGCCAAAAGTAATTGAAGAAGTAAAAAATTTTTTTGGTAAAGATCCTAACAAAAGTGTAAACCCTGATGAAGTAGTTGCAATGGGTGCTGCTATTCAGGCAGGTGTTTTACAAGGTGATGTTAAAGATGTGCTTTTATTAGATGTAACCCCGCTATCACTTGGTATCGAAACACTTGGTGGAGTTTCTACAAAATTGATTGATAAAAATACAACAATACCAACTAAAAAAAGTCAGGTTTTTTCAACTGCAGAAGATAATCAGCCAGCTGTATCTATTAGAGTTCTACAGGGTGAAAGAGAAATGGCTGCTGATAATAAAGCTTTAGGAAATTTTGAATTAGTGGGTATTGCACCGGCACCAAGAGGAGTGCCTCAAATTGAAGTTACATTTGATATTGATGCTAATGGTATTGTAAATGTTTCAGCAAAAGATAAGGGAACTGGAAAAGAACAAAAGATTCAAATCCAGGCTTCAGGCGGACTAAGCGATGAAGAAATTGAAAAAATGGTTAAAGATGCAGAGGCAAATAAAGAAGCTGATAAAAAGAAAAGAGAGTCTGTTGATGTTAGAAATCAAGCAGATACTCTTATTCACTCTACTGAAAAGAATTTAAAAGAACATGGATCAAAGATTACTGATGCAGAGAAAAAAGCAATTGAAGGTGCATCAACTGCTGTAAAAGAAGCTTTAAAAGGTGAAGATATTGAAGATATTAAGAAAAAAACTGAAGCTTTAGTTCAGGCTTCAATGAAACTTGGTGAAGCAATCTACAAATCACAACAAAGTGCAAAACCTGAGTCTGGAAAAGATGATGGTGGAGATGATGCGGGTAAAAAAGACGAGAATGTTGTTGATGCTGATTTCGAAGAAGTAAAAGACGAGAACAAAGAAAAAAGCGCTTAAACTGACATTTAATTGTCTGGGGTAATTTGATGGCTAAAAGAGACTATTACGATGTCCTAGGCGTTAATAAAAGCGCGAGCCCTGAAGAATTAAAATCTGCATATAGAAAATTAGCTGTTAAATATCATCCTGATAAAAATCCAGGAGACTCCAAAGCAGAAGAAAAATTCAAAGAAGCGAGTGAAGCTTATGGTATTCTTTCTGATAAAGAAAAAAAGCAAAACTACGATAATTTTGGTCATGCTGCATTTGAAAACGGTGGTGGAAGACCAGGTGGTGGCTTTGGTGGTTTCAGCGGATCAGATTTCTCAGATATTTTTGAGGACTTCTTTGGTGATTTTGGAGGAGGTGGAAGATCAAGAAGTAGAAAATCTAATAATAGAGGTTCTGACTTAAGGTATGATTTATCAATTTCTCTTGAAGAAGCTTACCATGGGAAAAAACAAGATATTAAATTCTCTTCATCTGAACAGTGTGGGACTTGCAAAGGTAATGGATCAAAACCAGGTTATAGTCCAGATAGATGTTCATATTGTGGTGGAAGCGGAAGAATAAGATCCAATCAAGGTTTCTTTACCGTACAACAAACCTGTCCTCAATGTAATGGAAATGGTGAAGAAATCACAAATCCCTGCAATGATTGTAATGGCCAAGGTAAAAAACAAGCATCTAAAAGAATATCTGTAACAATTCCAAAAGGTGTAGATGATGGAACAAGAATAAGGCTTGCAGGAAAAGGTGAAGCCGGAACCAGAGGTGGAGCAACAGGAGATCTTTATTTGTTTATTAATGTTAATTCACATAACTTATTTAAAAGATCAGACGAAAATTTATTTTTTGAATTTCCACTTTCTTTTGCAGATGCAGCATTAGGAACTACAATAGAAATTCCAACAATTGATGGTGGAAAAGCTAAAATTAAAATTCCTGATGGTACTCAAAATGGAAAACAATTCAGATTAAAGGGTAAAGGAATGCCATTTATGAGAAGAGGCGATTTTGGAGACTTATATGTTCAAGTTAAAACTGAGGTACCTGTATATTTAAACAAAAAACAAAAAGAATTGCTTGAGCAATTTAGAGAAATTGAAAACGATAAGTCAAATCCGAGTATTAAAAAATTTTTTCAAAAAGCAAAAGATTTCTGGAAAAACTAAAAGACTATTCTTCTAAAAAGGGCTAATATCAGTTAAATGAAAAAAATTAATTTAGCTATATCCGGTTGCATGGGCAGGATGGGCCAGCAATTAATTAAGTCTTCAATTAAAAATAAAAATTTTAAACTAGTCACACTTACAGAAAGTAGATTGGTAAATAAAAAATTTAATGGAATTAAACCTGAGTTAAATTCTGATAAAGCATTTAAAAAAACTGATGTAATTATTGATTTCACAGTTCCAAATTGTACCCTTGAAATACTCAAAATAGCCTCAAAACTAAGAAAAAAAGTAGTAATTGGTACAACAGGATTTACTAGGAGTCAGGAAAATCAGATTAAGAAATTTTCAAAAAAAATACCTATTTTAAAAGCTGGAAACATGAGCTTAGGTGTAAATTTATTAATGTATTTAACTGAAATTGCATCAAAATCATTAAATAATGAATACTTATGTAAGATATTTGAAGTACATCACAAACATAAAAAAGACTACCCATCCGGTACTGCGTTAATGTTAGGTAAAGGAGTTGCTGACGGAAAAAATAAAAATTTATATGATTTAATTGGTAAAAAATTCTTAAATAAAAAATCTTTTCCTTATGGAAAAAAAATTAATTTTAACTCAATTAGAAAAGGTGAAATTATTGGTGAACATGAGGTGAAATTCTCAAGTGGAAAAGAAATAATTACATTAAACCATGAAGCTTTTGATAGAGCACTTTACTCAGATGGAGCTTTGACTGCTTCTAAATGGTTAATGAAAAAAAAACCAGGATTATATTCTATGAGAGATTTGCTTAACTTTTCATAATGAATGAAAAACAAAAAGCAAAAATTATAATTAAAACTCTAAATAAAATTTATCCTAAGGCACCTGTTCCTTTAAAGAGTAAAAATACCTTCACACTATTAATTTCAGTTTTACTTTCGGCACAATGTACTGATGTAAACGTTAATAATGTAACAAAAAATATATACCCAAAATATTATAAACCTGAACACTTCGTTAAATTAGGAAGAAAAAAAATTGAAAAATTAATAAAAAAAATTGGTATTTTCAGAATAAAAGCCAAAAGTATTTACTTAATGTCAAAACAAATCTTAGAAAAACATAATGGGAATGTACCTAAAACTTTTGAAGAACTTGAAAAATTACCCGGTGTAGGACACAAAACTGCAAGCGTAGTAATGTCCCAGGGATTTGGATTTCCGGCTTTTGCAGTTGATACACATATTCACAGACTTGCTCAAAGATGGGGTTTAACAAGTGGAAAAAATGTAGTTCAAACTGAAAAAGATTTAAAAAGAATATTTCCTAAAAAAAATTGGTCTAAACTTCATTTACAAATAATTTTTTATGGAAGGGAATATTGTAAAGCAAGGGATTGTTATGGTTTAACATGCAAAATATGTACTAGTTGCTACCCAAATAGAAAAAAATCTGTTATTACCAAAAAAGCTTAATATGAAAATTTTAGGAATAGGAAACGCAATTGTAGATGTTATTTGCAAAGTTGAGGATAGTTTTATTACTGAAAATAATCTTACAAAGAGCACGATGAAATTATTTTTTGATGAAAATGAATTCAAAAATTTATTAAAAAATCTTAAAATTGAAAAAACAGTTTCTGGTGGCTCTGTAGCAAATTCTATAGTTGGCTTATCTCAGCTTAAAAATAAAGTTGGCTTTATAGGTAAAGTTTCAGATGATATTTTCGGTAGTAAATATGAGGAAGGTTTAAAAAAAGAGAATGTTAAATATTTTTATTCAAAAAAAAAAGAAGAATTACCAACTGGAACATGCTTAATATTAATAACACCAGACTCGGAAAGAACAATGTGCACTTTCTTAGGAACGGCAGGAAAAATAAATGAGAACGATATTAGTTCTGATGCAATTAAAAAAAGTGAGATAATATTTCTGGAAGGTTACTTGTGGGATGAGGGAGAACCCAAAAAAGCATTTGATACAGCTATAAATAAAGCAAAGAAAGTTGCTATGTCACTCTCTGATCTATTTTGTGTAGATAGGCACAAGCCTCATTTTTTAGACTTAGTAAAAAATAAAATAGATATAACTTTTGCTAATGAACAAGAAATGACCTCCTTGATTGAAGCAAAAAATTTTAATGAGGTGATTAATTTTTCCAAAAAAATTAATAAATTAGTAATTATTACAAGAGGTAACAAAGGAGCAGTTGCTATAGAAGGAGAAAATATTTTTGAATGTGACATACAAAAAAATCTGAAAATTGTTGACCTTACAGGTGCAGGCGATCTCTTTGCTGCTGGATTTTTACATGGATATATAAATAAATTAACAATTAAAGAGAGTTTAATAAAAGGTACTGAGATGTCATCGAAAATAATACAACAAATTGGAGCAAGAATATAAAATGTCACTAAATTATAATTCTTTAAAGATAATTTAGTTGTAAAAATTTTTTAAAATTAATTCCTCAAGAGATCTGACTACCTTATCATCATTAAATACTTTGTTTTTATTCTTTTTAATTTTATTAACTACTAAATTTCTAAAGTTAATATCATTTGCTAATTTAACAGCAATCTCTACGTATTGTTTTTTTGAACTGGCAATTGTTTCCTCAGTTTCTATAAGTTTTAAAATACCATAAGTATGTCTTCCTCTCATAAAGTCAGATGGAAAAGTAACTATAGGTTTATTAAGACTTATGGCCTCTAAAGAAGTATTACCTCCTGACCAATTAATACTATCTAAAATAATATCAGACTCAGCAATAAGACCAAAAAATTCTTCCTGACTACATTTTGGATGAAAATAAGAACATTTTTCAAATGAATATCCGTGCTTTCTAAATAATCTTGCAATTCTATTTTTAAAACTAGAGGTTATTAAATTTCTTCTACTTTCAATGAACCAAAAACATGAATTTGGATTATTTTTTATAATATCTAAATATATATGATCATCTTGTGGAAGTAATTTAAATAAACTTTGAAGATTTAAAAAAATAGTTGAGTTTAAATCTTTTGAAATATTAGGTTTTTTAATGTTCGATAAATTTGGTGAGTCATAATCTATTCCTAAACGTGGTAAATTAATTAATTTTTCTGTATAATTTTTTTGAGGGTTTTGAGCCTCCATTAATTCACTTGAAAGAAAAAAGTCAATATTTTTAAACCCTGAGGTTATTGGATGTCCCCATGTACTAAATTGTATGGGTGCCAATCTCAATGAACTCATGATTTGAATTTTTGGTCTCATACCAATATCTAAGTAAATTAATGCATCTAATTTATCTTGAGATATTTGCTTAATTAATAAATCGATATCATTACTATTGAAAAAATGATCAACATTTTTTTTTATTTCATTTGTTGATTGATCAAATTTATTACCACAATAATAAACGTATTTTTTGAAGTATTTTTGATCTAATTTAATTGGCAAATTTTTAAATAATTTAAATACGGTATGATGTCTAAAATAAGATGAAATAAAGCCAATTTTTAACTGTTTAGATGACGTAATTTTTTTTCTCTCGAGATGAAATTCTTTATAAATTTTCTTAGTTATACGCTCAACTAAGCTAGCATATTGAATTTGTAATTTAAGAATATCTTTTCCTTGATAATGTAAATAAAAATTTGTTGACGAAAGTAAGGTATCCATCAATAATTTTTTTTTATATTTTAATTGCGTATCCAATAAATAATTTATTTTCTTAATGCTATTTTCAAATCTTTTGTTGAAATAATCTATTTCATCAAGATTTTTATATATTACAGGAAAAGTATTCATAGAGAGCCAACATGAAATTAAATTTTCTGGTTCTATTTCAATAGCTTTTTCATAACAATTAATTGCTTTTTGATAATCTCCCAATTCTTTAAAAGTATTTCCAAGATTATTGTATGCATCTATATATTTAGGATTTATTTGGATCGCTTTTTGATAACAACTAATTGCTTTTTGACTCTGACCTAGCTCATTAAATACGGTACCAAGATTATTGTATGCATCTATATATTTAGGATTTATTTTAATCGTCTTTTCATAACAATTAATTGCTTTTTGACGATCCTCTATCTCTCTAAAGGTGTTTCCAAGATTGTAATATGCAACAAAATAATTAGGATTAATTTGTATTGTTTTTTGATAACAATTAACTGCTTTTTTAAATTCCTTTATTATTTTATATGTATTTCCAAGATTATAATATGCATCTGCATAATTAGGATTAATTTGAGTTGCCTTTTGATAAGAATTAATTGCTTTTTGATATTCTTCCTCTTTAAAAAGTAAAAATCCAAGGTTATTGTATGCACTTTCATAATTTGGATTTATTTGAATTGCCTTTTGAAAACAATTTATAGCCTTTTGATGTTCTCCTATTTGATTTAATAAAATTCCAAGATTATTATGTGCTGCAAGATAATTTGTGTCTCTTTTCAAAACATCGTTGTAAAGATTTTGTGCAACATTAAAATTGTTTTTTTTATGATTTTGTTCAGCTAAATCAAAAGTTTCATCTATAGTTAAATTTACTTTATCTTTCATCAGAATAAATTTAGCTTTTCTTTCTTTTAAAACTTCCTTTGCCTTTTTTTGGTTTAACTACTTTTTGTTTATATTTTTTACTATATAAATCTTTTACCATTGGGTTTTTTTTATGAAATTTTATAACCATTTTTTTTACTAATTATAAATTTATTATCATTAAATGAATTATAAATTTTTTTTCTTAATCTATAAATATGAGTTTCAACTGTATGAGTTTCAACATCAGATTGATAACTCCATACGTTCTCTTGTAATTCATCAATACTAACTGGCTTATTAACTTTGGACAAATAAGTTATGGTATTAATTTCTTTTTCAGTTAATTTAAGCTGCATATCGTTTAAAAGCATTTGTCTTGAGTTTAGGTCAATAATATAGTTTTTTATTTTAACTCTTGATTGATTGTTAAAATGTAATTTTAAAAATTCAATATTTACTTTTTCAAGTAATTCAGAAATTCTCATTGGTAAATTTCTTAAAATAATTTGATTATTCATAATTAAATTTTTTTGATTTGAAATAATTATGTAATTATTCAGATTTTCTACTTCTATGTTTAGTAATTTCTCACTTTCAACATTAATAATTTTGAAATTTAATTTTAAACTAATTTCTTCTAAAATATGAAATAATAAATTAAACTTAAAAACTATTAACGTTTGACTGCTCATAGGAATAGAATATGACAATTTTAATAAAAAATAAACACACACTTATATTAGATGAATTTAGATTTAAGTGTAGTATTGGAAAAAATGGTTCGTCATTAAATAAAAGAGAGGGAGATAAAAAAACTCCTAAAGGAAAATTTAAAATTGGAAATCTTTATTACAGAGAAGACCGAGTAGAAAAACCAAAAACTTCTCTAAAATGTATAAAAATTAGAAGAAATATGGGTTGGAGCAACGATATTAATTCTCCAAAAAAATACAATAAACTAATTAAAATAAATAATAAAATAAAACATGAGAAATTGAAAAGAAAAGATTTTAAATACGATTTATTAGTACCAATCAAATACAATTACAGCAATTCCATCATTGGCAAAGGAAGTTGTATATTTATTCATTTAACAAAAAATTATAGGCCTACAGCAGGATGTATTGCAATAAATAAAAAAGATTTTTTAATTATGTTAAAAATAATTAAAAGAAATTCAGAAATCATAATTAATTAAGATCTTGGACCAAAAATACCAGAACCAATTCTTAAATATGTAGATAAATATTTTGCTGCTAAAATATAATCTGAGGACATCCCCATACTTAGTTCTACAAAACCTAAGTTATAATTTAAACTTTTAACCTCATCAAAATGATTTTCGGGATCTACATCGACTGGTGGTATACACATTAAACCAGCTATGTCTAAATGAAGATCTTTACAATAAGAAACTATTTTATTTATGTCTCTCTTATTTATACCGGATTTTTGTTCCTCTTCACCTATATTTACTTGTATAAATATTTTAATTTTTTTATTTATTTTCAACTGCTCTTCTGAAATTTTTTTTGCTAATTTTTCGCTATCCACAGAATGTATGTAATCAAATAATTTAACCGCAAATCTAACTTTATTAGTTTGTAATTTGCCAATCATATGTAATCTAATTTTTGTATTATTTTTTTTAATTTCAGTCCATTTTTCAACTGCTTCTTGCACTTTGTTTTCACCAAAATCAATATGGCCATGCTCTATAAGTGGGAGAATTTTATTCATTTCAAAAGTTTTTGAAACAGCTATAATTTTTGGAAGATTAATAATGCTTGTTTGTTTTAATTGGTCTTTGATATTATTTTGAATATCTAATAAATTTTTAACTACACTATTCATAAAAATAAAATGAGAAAATATTACTTTATTAATAAATTTGATACAAATAATTTAGATAAACAAGATAATAAAACAATTATAATTTTCAGAGATTATTTATCAAAAAAGATAAACGAAACACTTATTATTAAAATACATAAATACTGTAAAAAGAAGTCAATTAAATTTTATTTATCTAACAATGTAAAATTAGCTATAAAATTAAATTTAGATGGTGCATACATTCCATCCTTTAATAAGAGTTTAAAACATTTATCTTACTCATTAAAAAAAGATTTTAAAATTATTGGATCTGCTCACAACCTTAAAGAAATAAGAATTAAAGAAAATCAAAATGTCGAACATATTTTTTTATCTTCTTTATTTAAAAAAAATAAAAACTTTTTAGGTATCAATAAATTTAAATTACTTGCAAAACAAACAAGTAAAAAAGTTGTTACGCTTGGAGGAATTTCAAAAAAAAATAAAAATAAGCTTGCTCTTTTAAGTCAGTCTGATTTTGCTGGTATATCTTATTTTGAATAAAAAAAAGGCCCCTAAAAAGGGGCCCTTTTATAATTTGTTTTCTAACTAAATTAGAATGCAAATGATGCTGCGATTTCCCACATAGATTGGTCTTTAGTTGCACTTGAACTAAATCCAATGTTATCAGCACTAATCATTTTACCAGATATAGTCATACCACCTGCAGTATAAGATGCTGTTACACCATTTACTTCTTGGTCTGCGTCACCAGTAGCATTTGGTGTTGATAAATCAGCAACTTTGTAAGCGATAGAGATCTCATCACTTACTGTGTAAGCTACAGAGTAAGCTGTGAAATCTTGGTCAGCTGTAGTAGTTGTAGCTTCTGAGTCATACTCAGTTTCAGCAAAAGCAACCGTTACTGGACCATAAGCGTAACTTACATAGTAAGTAGATACATCAGCTTCTGAACCTTTAGTTGTTTTGTTTTCACCTGATGCATAACCAAGTGTTAAACCATCAACACCTGTGTACGCAACTGCCCAGTCCATAGTATTTTCATACTGTGTAGCTGTGTGAGGTACGTATGATACGTTTACTGCTAAACCATCCATTAAAGAAGGAAGAGCGTAACTCATCATGTTGTTTGATGTAGATGATGTAGGTGCACCAGTAGCTGAGAAGCCATTATCCCAGATATCACCAGTTGCCATATCATCAACAGCTGATTGAGCTGAACTTCCACCGTGACCAGCAAAAGTTAAAGTACCGAAATCATCGTTACCAACTGTTACTGAGTGACTGTCGAAAGGTCCGCCACCGTTTTCAGCACCGTTATCTAATTCAAAAGAAATAGCAACGTCTAGACCATTGTCTAATGTTCCTGAACCAGTAAAAGTAATGCTGTTACCCATTGAGAATGCTTTACCAGCATTTGCAGCACCACCGTTTACGTGTTGTACTTCAAAACTAGCACCACCAGATACTGATACAGCACCAGCGAAAGCTGATGTAGCAACAAGTGAACCTGCTAATGCAGTTAAACCTATTTTTTTAATGTTCATATTAATTACTCCTTATTTAATTGTTATTATTAATAATAAACGGTGCTTTTTTACCATTTAAAACTGTAAATTTTCTTTAAATTCCCTTAATTTTGTAAATTTTCAGTAAGTGTTGTATTTTTGCATCACTTTTTATCTCTTACTTATATATATAATTTAGATATTTTGCGATTATGTTGTAGATATAGTTATTTTTTAAAACTCTGCATGAAAATATCAAATTTACTAAAAACCTTAATTTTTGCATCTTGTCTTTCATTATTATTGATTTCTTGCAAAAGTTCTGATGGGAAATTTAAATTACCAGGTGGTGATGCAAGAAAATTTCCAGCTGATCCTAAAAAAAGAGTTGAGCAAAATCTAAAAGAAGGAAGAGGATTCCGTCTTTCAGGTGATGATGGATTATTTGGAAGTAATAGAGGAGGCGTTTTTGAATTTGCAAGTTCAAATGAATTATGGCGTGCATCTCTAGATGTGCTAGATTTTATGCCATTAGCTTCAGTTAATTATAGTGGGGGAATAATCATTACAGATTGGTACAATAATAATGAAAACTCAAATGAAAGTATTAAAATTTCTATTCGATTTCTTACAAATGAAATTAGATCGGATGCTTTAGATATAAATGTCTTTACAAAAAAATGTAAAGATATCTTAAACTGTAAAATTTATGAAACAAATGAAGTGATTGTTCCTGAATTAACAAGGGAGATATTAAAGCTTGCAACTAAATACGAAAAAAATAAGCAAGACAAAACTAAAGAAAAAAATAAGAATTATAAATATCCTGATTTAGATTAAACAAATTATATTAACGTGGATAGATACAATTTTAATCAGATAGAAAGTAAGTGGCAAAAAATTTGGACTGAAGAAAAAAAATTTTCTTCCAAACTAGATAAAAATAAAAAAAAATTTTATTGCTTAGAAATGTTTCCTTACCCTTCAGGAAGAATTCATATGGGGCATGTGAGGAATTATACTATTGGGGATGTATTAGCTAGATTTAAAGCTCTCCAAGGATTCAATGTACTTCATCCAATGGGTTGGGATTCGTTTGGAATGCCTGCAGAAAATGCTGCAAGACAAAATAAATTAGACCCTAAAACATGGACAGAAAACAACATTGCTAATATGAAATCTCAATTAAAACAACTTGGTTTATCTGTAGATTGGGATAGGGAGATTTCAACATGTTCTCCAGATTATTATAAACATCAACAACAATTTTTTCTTGAGCTTTATGATAAAGGTCTCGTGTATAGAAAAGAACAATATGTAAACTGGGATCCAGTAGATCAAACCGTATTAGCGAATGAACAAGTAATTGATGGTAAAGGATGGAGATCAGGCGCCACAGTAGAGAGAAAAAAACTAAATCAATGGTTTTTTAATATTAAAAAATTTTCAAAAGAACTTCTAGATAATTTAAATGAACTTCCTGAATGGCCAAATAAAGTTAAAATTATGCAAAAAAATTGGATTGGCAAATCTTTTGGCTGCGAAATTGATTTTGAAATAGAAAAAACAGAAAAAAATATAAATAAAATAAAATGCTTCACAACAAGACCTGACACACTATTTGGTATGTCTTTTATTGCTGTATCAGTAGATCATCCAATATCTGAATTTTATAAAGATAATAAAGAGTTTATTAATTTTAAAAAAGAATGTAACGCAACAGGAACAACTGAAGAATCAATTGCTAATGCAGAAAAAATTGGTTTTAAAACTGATCTAATTGCTATTAATCCACTTGATAATAACATTAAAGTTCCTGTTTATTTTGCGAATTTTGTTTTAATGGATTATGGATTAGGAGCAGTATTTGGTTGTCCAGCTCACGACCAAAGAGATTTGGACTTTGCAAAAAAATATAATCTTAAAATAACTACAGTTGTCACACCAGACAAAAAAGACAAAAATTTTGTAGTTAAAGATGAAGCTTATACAGGTCCAGGTTATATTTTTAATTCATCTTTTTTAAATGATTTTAAATGTCCAGATGAGTCAATAATTAAAACAATTGATTACCTTGAAAAAAATAATCTTGGGGAAAAAAAAATAAATTTCAGACTTAAAGATTGGGGTGTTTCAAGACAAAGATACTGGGGATGTCCAATCCCAATTGTATACGACAAAAATAATAATCCTCATAAAGTGCCAACTGAAATGCTACCAGTAATTTTACCAAAAATTGAAAAATTAGAAACTTCTGGAAATCCATTAGATAAAATAGAGGATTGGAAAAATATTAAAATAGGTGACAAAGAGTACACAAGAGAAACTGATACTTTAGATACATTTGTAGATTCGTCTTGGTACTTTTTAAGATTTTGTTCACCAAAAAATGAAGGCTATGGTTTTGATTACGAGGAAATAAATTACTGGATGCCAGTTGATCAATATATTGGAGGTGTGGAACATGCAATATTACATCTTCTTTATTCAAGATTTTTTATGCAAGCATTATCTTTCAATAATAAAAAGTTTAATTTCAACGAGCCTTTTAAGGGTTTATTTACTCAAGGCATGGTTTGTCACGAAACATATAAAGACCAAAATAATAATTGGATCAGCCCAGATGAAATAACAACAATTGATGGAAAAAAAGTTTTAAAAAATAATAACAAAATGGAAATAAAAGTTGGATCATCAGAATCAATGTCAAAATCAAAAAGAAATATAGTTGATCCCGAAAATATTATAAATACTTTTGGAGCTGACTCAGTTAGACTATTCATTTTATCAGATAGCCCTCCAGAAAAAGATGTTCAATGGTCTGAGGAAGGAATAGTATCTTCCTATAAATTTATACAGAAACTTTGGACATTAAATCTAAAAATAAAAGCTGAAATCGAAAAAAATAATCCAGAAGATAGTTCAGAAAATTTTTCTAAATTCACAAATAAATTCATTGAAAAAATGTCAAAAAACTTAGAAAATTTTAGTTATAATATAATAATCGCTAATATTCATGAAATGCACACTTATTTAGCAAACGAAATTAAAAATAAATATAAAAAAGAGACTCTTATTGAAAATTACAAAAAAATTTTAGTTTGTATCAATCCTATTATACCTCATTTCTCAAGTGAATGTTTAAGCATCCTTGGTGAAAGTCAAAAATATACATGGCCATCCTATGATAAAAAAATGCTTATTGAGAATGAAGTTCAGATTGTAGTTCAAATTAACGGTAAAAAAAGAGGAATTATTGATGTCAAAAGAGGTATCGAAGAAAAAGACTTAATAAATATATTAAAAAAAGATAAAAAAGTTGCAAAATATCTAGTCGGAAAAGAAATACAAAAGCAAATTTACATTAAAGATAAACTAATAAATATTATAGTATAGATTGATGAAAAAATTTTTATTAATTTTTTTATTTCTTTTAACTGCGTGTGGATATTCTCCAGTTTACAAAGGAATTTCAGAAACTAATTTTGAAATACAGTTGCAAAATTTAAATGGAGATAATTATATAAATAATGGAATAAAAAATAATTTATTGAAATATAATAAAAAAGAAAATTCAAACAAAATTTTGTACAAGCTAAGTATATCAACAAAATATGAAAAAAAATCTATATCCAAAAATTTAACTGGAGAGTCTACAAGCTATGAATTAAAAGTTACTTCGTCCATAAACGTAAATTCTGAAAAATTAAATGAAAAAATAATTATTGTTGAAAAATTTAATATGAATAAAATAGATGATAACTTTGAAGAAAAAGAATATGAAAATACAATAAAAAATAATTTTGCAAATTCAATAAGTAGAAAAGTAGTGGCAAAAATTTCACAATCACAATGATTAAAAAAACATTTGAATTTAATAAACTTAATCTTAATCAAAAAAATTTTTTTTTGTTTTATGGGAAAAATGAAGAATTAAAAGTACAAGCTACAAATCATTTAATAAACAAGAAAAAAATATTTTCTTACGAAGAAAAAGAAATTTTAGATAATAGAGAAAATTTTCTAGAAAATATGTTAACAAAATCTCTTTTTGAAGAAGAAAAGATAATACTAATTAAGAGAGCAACTGATAAAATTATTAAAATTATAGAGGAATTAAGCCTAAAAAATATCGATGATATTTCACTAATAGTAAATGCTGACAATCTAGAAAAGAAGTCAAAACTAAGAAATTTATTTGAAAAACACAAAAAATTTATTTGTATTGCATTTTACCCGGACAATGAACAGACATTAAATAGATTAACAATTGATCTTCTAAAAAATAAAAAAATATCAATTTCACAAGAAAATATTAATTTGTTAATTCAAAGATGTAATGGTGATAGAAAAGCTTTATTAAATGAGTTAGATAAAATTGAATATTTTTCGAAAAAAGGAAAAAAAATTAATGAGGAAAACTTAAAAAAAATTACAAATTTATTTGAAAATCATAGTGTTTCTGAGCTAATTGATAATTGTTTGGCAAAAAACAAAAAGAAAACAATTTATATTTTAAACGAAAATAATTTTACTTCGGAAGATAGTATCCTAATTACAAAAACTTTATTAAATAAATCAAAAAAAATACTTAAATTAGCTGATGAATACAAAATAAATAAAAATGTTGATTTAACTATTTCCTCAGCAAAGCCTCCTATTTTTTGGAAAGATAAAGAAATAATAAAAAAACAATTATATGAATGGGACTCTGAAAAAATTAAAGAATTAATCTATAAAATAAACGAATTAGAATTAATTATTAAAAAAAACATAAATAATTCAGTAAATTTAATTACAAATTTTTTACTCGAGCAATTCTCGACAAAAACTAATAATTAGACTTAATTATATCAATAATTTTATTTAATTGCTCCAAATCTTTATACTCAAAACTTATTGTGCCCTTGTTTTTTTTAGTATTTTGTATGTCGACGTTTAAACCTATTTTGTTTGAAATAGATAACTCAAGAGCAGTGATATTTGAGTCTTTAGAAATTCGAGATTTTTGTTTTTTATTTTTGAACATTTTAACAAAATTTTCTGCTTGTCTAACTGAAAATTTTTTTTCAATGATTTTTGATGCTACAAAACTTGCATTTTCAAGACCCACTAAAACTTTTGCATGACCTGCTGTTAATTTTTGAGTTTCAATTAATTTGATCACGTCATCTGGTAAAGTAAGGAGACGCAAGGAATTGGTTATGTGACTCCTGCTCTTTCCAATAAACTTTGACACTTTTTCTTGATCATAAGAAAATTCATCTATCAATCTTTTATATCCTTGAGCTTCTTCAAGAGGATTTAGGTCGTGTCTTTGAACATTTTCTACAATAGCAAATTCTAGAGATTTTAAATCATCTGCTTCTGTTATAACAACAGGGACATTGTGAAGACCAGCTCTTTGTGCTGCTAGCCATCTTCTCTCACCTGCAATTATTTCAAACTTTGTTCTATCATTATTTGAATTTCTAACAATTATAGGCTGTATCATTCCTCTTTCTTTAATCGAATTGGTTAGATCTTCTAAACTAGCTTCATCAAATATCTTTCTTGGTTGATACTTATTTGGAACCAGATCACTAATTGATACCTGATTTTTTTGAGGTTCAATTTTCGTCTCACCAATCAACGATGAAAGACCTCTTCCTAATCCTTTTTTAATCTTATCCATTAAGCAGCACTCCCAATTGTTGATTCTTGATTCATAAACTCGTCAGTGAAACTAAAATAGGATTTGCTACCAGGACATGTCTTATCATAGATCAATACTGGCATACCATGGGAGGGTGCTTCTGAAAGTCTGACATTCCTTGGTATGACAGTTGAGTAAACTTTTTCATTAAAATAATCCCTAGCTTCTTTTTCAACTTGGGATGAAAGTTTATTTCTTTTATCGTACATAGTTAAAAGTATACCCCTGATTTTCAAATCTGGATTTAAACTTACTTTTATCCTTTCGATTGTTTTCATTAGCTGTGTTAGACCTTCTAATGCAAAAAATTCAGTCTGAAGTGGTACCAATAGAGAATTTGAACTTACAAGTGCCATTACTGTTAACAAGCTTAGCGAAGGTGGGCAATCGATCAAGACATAATCATATAACCTTCTAGAATCGTTTAAATATGAGGTTAATTTAGTCTTTAGTATAAAAGCCCTATTAGTGTCATCAGCCGTCTCTACTTCTAAGCCCGATAAATCTACATTAGATGTTATAATATCTAAATTTTGAAACTTAGTTTTTTTAATCACATCTCTAATTTCTCTAGTTCCATTCAAAACTCCATAAATTGTATCACTTGAGTTATCCGTATTAGATAATCCTAGACCTGTAGTAGCGTTACCTTGTGGATCTAGGTCAATTACTAAAATTTTTTTATCTATTTGAGATAAACCTGCTGCAAGATTTATCACCGTAGTAGTTTTTCCGACCCCACCCTTTTGATTTATGACTGAAATAATTTGCATTTAATTTTTTTTTTTAATTTTTTTTATATTTATTAAAAATGAGTCTTCACTTGTTAAGCTTTTCTTTTCTATATACTCCAACTCCCAATTTTTTTTGGAATTTTCAAAAATTTTTTTTCCACTCTTCCCCATAAAAAAAATTAAATTTTTATATTTTGAAAAATTTTCATACACTAAATCTAAAACTACTGGCATTGGTTTAAATGCTCTGGACATTATTGTTCCTGTTTCTAAATTTTTTATTTCAAAAATATTTTTTTGAAAAACCTTTGTGTTTAAATTTAATTTTTTTGAAACCTCTTTTAAAAAATGGCTTTTATGATAGCTTTTTTCATAAAGGTGCACATTCATATTATTTTTCATATTTTTTAGTATAATTGCCACGATAATACCTGGCATACCCCCTCCTGAACCTATATCTGTGGTTGTATTGCTATTTAAGTCAATAAAATCAATAATTTGTGCTGAATCTATAATATGACGATCTATTATGGCCTTTTTTGATGTTGTATTTTTGCTAATTATGTTGATTTTTTTATTTTTTTCAAGAATCATGGATATATAGTTTTCAAAGTCCAAAAATGTTTCACGTGAAACATTTAAGTGATTGATTCTAGAATAAGAATTTAAAATTTCCTGATCCATTAAGCTATATGCTTAATAGACTTTCTTTTGACATGTGACAACAAAATATATACAGCAGCTGGAGTTATTCCGTCGATTCTTAAAGCTTGACCCATTGTTTTAGGCTTTATTTCTTTAAATTTAGCTTTTACCTCATTAGATAAACCTGATAGTCCATCATAATCGATTTTATCAGGAATAATTAAGTTTTCATCCCTCTTAAATGCTAAAATATCAGCTTTTTGTTTCTTTAAATATCCGCTGTAATGAGCGTTTATTTCTACTTGTTCATCTATTTCTTTGTTAAAAAATGGTATATCAGACCATATTTCACGAATTTTACTCATATTTACCCCTTTTTGGGTTAAGACTTCGCAAGATGATCTCAATATTCCGTCTTTTGCTATTTTTATTCCAAATTTCTCAGCTTTAGAAGGTGAAATCTTAGAATCCCTCATTTTTGAATTTATTTGATTAATTTGATCAAATTTGTTCAAATATATGGCTTTTCTCTCATTGCCTATTAAACCAATTTCTATTCCCTTTGCAGTTAATCTTTGATCAGCATTATCTGATCTTAAGCTCAATCGATATTCTGCTCTTGATGTGAACATTCTGTATGGCTCAGCTACTCCTTTGGTCACCAGATCATCAATCATTACTCCTATGTAAGCTTCAGATCTATCGAGTATGAATGGTTCCAATTTTTTTACAGATAAAGCAGCATTTATTCCTGCTATAAGGCCTTGTGAAGCAGCTTCCTCATATCCGGTTGTCCCATTAATCTGACCGGCTAGATAAAGGTTGCTTATCTTCTTAGTTTCAAGGGTTAAGAATAGTTCACGTGGATCTACATAGTCATATTCTATTGCATATCCTGGTCTTAATACAGTAACATTTTCTAAACCATTGATATTATTACATATTTCTTGCTGCACTTCAGCTGGAAGCGATGTTGAGATACCATTTGGGTAAATTGTGTGATCATTAAGACCTTCTGGTTCTAAAAATATTTGGTGACGAACTTTATTTGCAAATTTTACTATTTTATCTTCTATAGATGGACAATATCTCGGTCCTACTCCTTTTATACTACCTGAGTACATAGCACTCTTTGATAAATTCTTTTCTATAATTTTATGAACCTTTTCGTTTGTATAAGTCATTCGACAAGATATTTGTTTATTTAGATTTTTTTTAGTTAAGAATGAAAAAAAATAAGGATCGTCATCTGCGAATTGTTCTTCTAAGTTTTCAAAATTAATTGTCCTTGAATCTAACCTTGGTGGTGTTCCAGTTTTTAATCTTCCAATTTTAAAATTATATTTTGCCAATTGTTCACTCAAACCTGTAGAAGGATTTTCATCATATCTACCTGCTGGAGTTCTTTCATCACCTATATGTATCAAACCATTCAAAAAAGTCCCTGTTGTAAGTATTATCTTATTCGATAGCACTTTCTTTCCTTCTTTAGTTTCAAATCCACTTATTGAATTTTTATTAAAAATAAACTTTATAACTGGATCAGAAAAAATGCTTAAATTACAATAGTTTAGCAATATTTCCTGCATATATTTACGATAAAGCGATCTATCTGATTGAGTTCGTGGTCCTCTGACTGCTGGCCCTCTACTTCTATTTAACAATCTAAATTGTATACCTGATTTGTCTGCTACATATCCCATAACACCATCAAGGGCATCTATTTCTCTAACCAAATGACCTTTACCCAAACCTCCTATTGCCGGGTTACAGGACATCTCACCGATAGTTTCTATTTTATGAGTAAATAGGGCAGTGTTCACTCCAAGACGTGCAGAAGCAGCTGCAGCTTCACATCCAGCATGACCTCCTCCAATTACAACTACATCAAATGACAAATCATTTTTCATAATCCAAATCTATATGTGATTATATAATTTACAAGATAGGCTTAATTTTTTGTAAATAAACCTTATTTATCAACGTTTTTTGATAAAAAAAGCGCAAAAACCAAGCAAAATAGGGTGTTACTTGCCGATACAAAAATCGTTGAAAATACTACCTAATATCTCCTCTACATCAACTTTTCCAACTATCATACCTAAATGTCTAGTAGCTAATCTTAAATCTTCTGCAGCTTTATCAAAATCCTCAATTTCTTTTTTTTGATTAAAGTTATTTAGATGATCCAAACACTGTTGCAAATGTTGTCTGTGTCTCTCTCTTGTAATAAGAATATCATCACTTGTAAGAAATTTATTTTTCAAATTATTTTTTATTTTTAATATTAATTCTTCAATGTTTTTATTTTCTTTAATAGAAATTAAAACATAATTTGTTTTTTTAATTTCTGGATCAATATCTTTTTCTAAAAGATCAGATTTATTTATAACTAAAATTGCATTCTCATCTAATAAACCCTTCAAAACATCAGTAAAATCAAGGCTTTTTGCATCAACCACAACAAGCTTTAAATCTGCTTCCTCAGCTCTATTTAGAGATAATTTAATTCCTTTTTTTTCTATCTCATCTTGAGAATCTCTTATTCCGGCTGTATCAGAGATTATAACTGGATAACCGTCTACATTTAAATGTGTTTCAATCACGTCTCTAGTTGTGCCTGCAATTTCAGAAACGATTGCGACATCGCGATTAGATAAATGATTCATCAAGCTAGATTTGCCAGCATTAGTTGGTCCTAGAATAGCAATTTTAAAACCTTCTCTAATTCTTTCTCCAACTTTTTGATCATTTAATATTTTTTTAATTTTATTTATTGCCTCATCTGAACTTGTTTTAATTTCCTCTAAAATATTATTTGGCAAATCCTCATCAGGAAAGTCAATTTTAGCCTCAACATGGGATAAAATTTTTAAAATTTTTTCTCTAAGAATATTAAATTGATCTGCTGATTTTCCGTTCATTATTTTAATTGCTTGTTGTCTTTGAATTTCTGTTTCTGAAGAAATCAAATCAGCAATACTTTCTGCTTTAAGTAAATTTATTTTTCCATTTTGAAAAGCAAGCTTAGTAAATTCTCCAGGCTCTGCTAATCTACAATTTTCAATTTTTGAAATTGAGAAGTGTAGGGCGTCTACAACAGCTTTGCTACCATGGACATGTATTTCAGCCATATCTTCTCCTGTGTAGCTATCAGGACCAGGAAACCATAATAATATCCCTTCATCTATAAGCTCAGAACTGTTGATTTTATTGAATTTTCTTAAGGAAGCTTCTCTTGGATTAGGTATCTTATCATCAGTTAATAACCGAATTACATTTCTAGTTTCTTTTCCAGATATTCTAATTATTGCTATTCCAGCCGTTCCTGGACCTGATGAGAGAGCATATATAGTCATAAACAATTATTATAGCTTTGTATTTCCTGAAATTATATAATTTTTTAAGATGATTATTTGGCTAGCTTCATATCCAAAAAGTGGGAACACCTGGGTAAGATCAATGATATCTTGTTTAATAAATTCAAATGACGGTATTTTTAATTTTGATCAATTGAAAACCATAAAACAATTTCCAGAAAAGAAATTTTTTAAAGATTTTGTTACAAATTTTAGTGATTTTAATGAGATAAAAAAAAATTGGATATTGGCACAAGAAAAAATAAATTTGAACAACAAAATACAAATATTAAAGACCCACCAGGGTAAATATACTGTGGGAGAGCATAATTTTACAGACGATAAAAATACACTTGCTGTTATATACATCGTAAGAGATCCAAGAAATTTAATTAAGTCAATATCTAATCATTTCACTCTTACTCTAGATCAGGCTAATAATTTTTTACAGTCACCTGAAATTATAGGTAATGGGAAAAAATGGACTGAAAGGCAAGATGGTATGTATAATTTATTAGGCAGATGGAATGATCACTATCGATCATGGACAAGAAATAAAGACAATTTATTATTAATTAAATATGAAGATTTAATTTTAGATACTAAAAATGAGTTGGAAAAAATAATATGTTTTTTACAAAAATATTTAAAAATTGAAACAAACGAAAATAAAAATAAAAAAATTTTAGAGACCACTTCTTTTGAAAATTTAAAAAAAATGGAAAAAGAAGGTTTTTTTAAAGAAAATGTTTATAATAAAAAAGATAAGACAAAAGTAAATTTTTTTCACTTGGGACCAGAAAATAAATGGCAAGATAATTTAAAACAAGATTATGTTAAAGAGATAGAAAGAAATTTTTATAGTGAAATGAAAGAATTAAACTATTTGTAAACTAATAAAATATGATCATTTGGTTAGCTTCGTATCCTAAGAGCGGAAACACATGGGTAAGATTATTTTTAAGTAATTTATTATCAAGTGAAGAGAATTTTAATATAAATAATAATATGATTGGTCAATTCCCACTTAGAAGTCATTTTTTAAATCTATCAACCAATATTAATAACCAAGATGAATTTGCCAAAAACTGTATAATAGCACAACAGAAATTAAACCTGGATGATAAGTTAAAAATCTTAAAAACACACAATGCTTTTTGGAACTGGGAAGGAGGAAAATATACTTTTACAGATGAAGAAAATTCACTTGGGGTGATATATATTGTGAGAGACCCAAGAAGTGTTATTACCTCAATATTAAATTATTATCATAAAGAAAATTATGAGGATGCTCTAGAATTTATGAAGGAAAACAAAGTGTTGGGAGGAGATGATTCAGAAATAGGTTTACCAACAATAATTGGTTCCTGGTCAAATCATTACAAATCTTGGAAAAAATTTAAAAAAAATTATTTAATAATTAAATATGAAAATCTACTAAATAACCCAGAGGATGAATTTTTTAAAATAACTAATTTTTTAGAAACTATCTCTAATCTTAAATTTAAAAAGAGCAAAATTTTTAAAACCATAGATGAATCTTCATTTACAAATATGTCAAAACAAGAAGATAGATTTGGTTTCAATGATAATTCAGAAAAAAATAAACTACTTAAAAAAAAATTTTTCAACTTAGGGCCAGATAATAAATGGGAAAATATTTTGAAAAATAATATCCAAAAAGAAATAGAAAATATTTTTAAAAGTGAAATGAAAGAAATTGGTTATTTATAAATATTAAGAAATTAATTTTTTAAGGATAAATCTTAAAATCTTTTTTCAATATTGATCTTAAAAAATGAATAAATACAGATTTATTTATATTAGGAAAATTTAATTTGTACTTAAGAATATTATTTTTTACATCATTAAAATAAATTTCATATAGTGCATTTATATTTTTATTTTTTTTTACTTTATGTATGTATAATCCTGGTAAGCAGAAGATTCTTAAAAAAATTCTAAAGTATTGAAAATGAAAAAAAATTATTTTTTTTTTATTTGCAAAAAAAATTTTGTTTTTTTTTTCAATCTTATAATTATTTATATTCCAAGGCGCTAAATTACAAACAGAGGTATCAAGAATTCTTACCTTTTTTTTATTTAATTTTTCAAAAAAGTCTAGATAACCTTGATCTGTATATATTTTATTTTTTTTTGTTACATCGGCCTTGCAAGATTTTATACATTTATTTTTCCACCATTCAGCATGCTTTTTTCCAAAATAATCACACTTAAATGAGATAAAACCAGCGTTAAATTTACCATAAATAATATGGGATTGGCTTGAATGTGAAAAATTATGTTTTGTAAGATAAATTGAGTGTTTGCTTATTTTTTTGGTTAATAAATTTGGATTATTAAAAAAGAAAATATCACTGTCTAAATATATAATAAAATTGTTTTTCTTTATAAATTTTTTTATTAAAAAAAAAATAAATATAGGTTTTAATGTAAATATAAACTCAAGATGGCTTCTGCTATTTTCTAATTTAATATTGTTTTTTAGTTTCAGGTCATGGATGTTAAATACTTTTATTTTCTTATCTTTATATTTTTTAAAAAAAGAATAACTAAATTTATCTAATGCCAGTATAAAAATTGGATTAGATATCTTTGAAATAAGAGATAATGTAAAGCTTATATGATATTTGCTTGTTAAAGTACAAAAAGTATGCATTGAATTACAAATTTTTATAAACTAAAAAAAATAAGTCAATCTTAATATGAAAAACATTATTGTTGTAACTGGTGGTGCTGGTTTTATTGGTACAAACTTAATAAAATTATTACTTGAAAAAACTAATTATAATATAATTAGCATAGATAATTATAGTGCAGGTTCAAAAAAAAATCATGTACAAAACAAAAGAGTTAAATACTTAAAATTTCATACTAGAGAAATTAATACAAAATTAAAAAAAATTAGTAAAAAAATAATTGTTCTTTTTCATTTTGGTGAATTTTCAAGAATATACCAAAGTTTTAATCAATTATCCAAATGTTTTGAAAGTAACATCACAGGTACATCAGAAGTATTGAAATTTTGTAAAAATAATAAAATTAAAATTATATATTCAGCAACTTCTGCAAGTTTGGGAAATAATGGAGAGGATCAAAATTTATCTCCTTACGCTTGGTCTAAAGCAAAAAATCTTGATTTAATTTTCAATTTCTCAAAATGGTTTGGTTTTAAATATGAAATAATTTTCTTTTATAATGTTTACGGTCCCCATCAAATTACAAGAGGTAAAATGGCGACGGTAATTGGAATTTTTCAAGATTGCTATAATAAAAATAAATTATTACCTGTAGTAAAACCAGGCCATCAAAAGAGAAATTTTACCCATGTAAAAGATACTGTTAACGTATGTTACAAAGCTTGGAGGTCTAATAAGAACTCATGCTATCTTGTTTGTGCAAAAGAAAAATACTCGATAATTCAAATATCAAAATTTTTTAATCGTAAACATAAATTAATAAAAGAAAGACTGGGTGAAAGATATAAATCAAACAAGGTAAATAAGATAAGAGGTAAAAAAATAAATTTTGTGACAGGAAAAATAAGTATTAAAGAATATATTAAAAATTTTATTAAAAGTTAGGTTTTGAAATATTTATTTTAATAAATTTTTTATTGTTTTTTAAACTTTTTTTGTATTTTTTTTAACAAGTAGAATTTTTCAGAATAAGTATATCTATCGCCTATTGCCAATCTTTTCCCTAAAAAAACAAAAAACGCTAATTTTTTATTTAAAATTTTTGATATTGAAAAATATTCTTCAAAAATTTTTTTTTTAGAATCATTAGGATATGTTTGTTTAACCTTTAAATCCCATCCAAAAGATTTGAAATTTTCTATAAAATAAATTATTTTTTTTGCAAAGATTATATGATTTTTATTTCTTACCTTATTATTTTTTTTTCTTATTAATAAATCCTCGTATTCATTTAAATTTTTTGGTTTATAATAAGAATTTTGGTTAAAATTGTTAATTGTACTATTAGAAATTATTATTGGTTTTAAACCACATGCTATAGACTCTATATGTGAGGTACCATTAAATGTAACTACTCTATCTGCTTTTTTAAAAATTTCAAAGTTGGAAAAACTTTTCTGATCTATAATTATATTTTCTCTTTTAGTTGAATATTTATCAATTAAATTTTTTAAAATCCTTTTTGAATTTTCACCCCATCTTTGTGTTGATGGATGAACTTTAAATAGCCATTTTTCATTAGTATTATTAAGTATTCTGATTGTGGATTTAATCCAATCAAAGTAATCCTTAAAAATTCGTTTGTTATCAATAATTCCAAAGGGAGAGTCTCTAAATATATGTAAAAAAATTACATTCTTGGGTAATACTAACTTTTTTTTTTTAATTTTTTTTTTTACAGCTAAATTTGAATCCTCATAATTTCCTTTCCCTAAAATTTTTTTATGAAAATATTTATTTACAACTTTAGTATCCTGTAACTTACTCAACTCATTTAATGTAACAGTTCCCCAAAAAGTTTCTTTTTTATTTTTTTTAAAATAACTATATAAAACCTGACAGTATACGTTTACTTTTGAAGTAACTAGTTCAGCAACAATTACTTTATGTGAATATACATTGTGACCCATAAATGCTGCATAACAATTCTTATTTTTAATTTTTTTTGCATAATTACTTGAATTTAAAATCTTTATTATTGCAATTAAAACTTGAAAAAAACTTGGAGAAAGCTGATCATCTTTCATCATTCTTAAAGAAGTATCCCATATTGAGTGTAAATATTGGTTTAATAAAAAATTTTTACTTGGCTTAAAAAATTTTATTTTCAGCAAAAAATATAAGATTTTATGCAATTGAAATAATGAAATAAACATTATTTTTAAATGTTTATTTTTATTATTTGAAACATATTCAATATTAAATTTTTCAAGAATTTTTTTTAAATTTTTATTTTTTAAAATTTTTTTTGGAATTGCATTTTCTAGTATTATTTTATTTATTTTTTTTTTTTCACAATATCCAGCAATTATAGGAATAGTAAAAAGGTATTGGCTCTCGGTTAATGCACCACCCATAAAAACACTTTTATCAGACATCTGTATTAGTTAATTTTTTATCTTTTATTTTAAAAAACTTTATCAAATTTATTTATATCACATACTTAAGCTCAAGATAACTACAGTAAGCTCTCTTTAGTTGTTTAAAATATTAAGAATATATTTTATACAAGATAAATATCAATTATGGCTTATTCATTGAGTTAAAAAATTCAGCATTATTTTTTGTATCTTTTAATTTTGAGTTAATAAACTCTATAGCATCCATGGTTCCCATTGGAGCAATTATTCTTCTCAGTACATTCATTTTTTGTAAATCATTTTTGTCAAATAATAATTCTTCTCTTCTTGTGCCTGATTTTGTTATGTCAATTGCTGGATAAATTCTTTTGTCTGCAATTTTTCTATCTAGTATTGTTTCACTATTACCTGTCCCTTTGAATTCTTCAAATATTACCTCATCCATTCTACTTCCAGTATCAATTAAAGCTGTAGAAATAATCGTTAATGAACCACCTTCTTCAATATTTCTTGCTGCTCCAAAAAACCTTTTAGGTCTCTGAAGTGCATTTGCATCAACACCTCCTGTTAAAACTTTACCTGAACTTGGTATTACAGCGTTATAAGCTCTTCCTAATCGTGTTATAGAGTCTAACAAAATAATAACATCTTTTTTATGTTCGGTTAGTCTCTTGGCTTTTTCAATAACCATTTCAGCTACTGCTACGTGCCTCTGAGCTGGTTCGTCGAAAGTAGAGCTAATTACTTCACCTTTTACGGTTCTTTGCATGTCAGTTACTTCTTCTGGACGCTCATCAATCAGCAATACCATCAAGTAACACTCTGGATAATTTTTAGCTATTGAGTTTGCAATACTTTGCAAAATCATTGTCTTACCAGCTTTAGGTGGAGAAATAATTATAGATCTTTGTCCCTTTCCTATTGGGCTGACCAGATCAATAAGTCTTGGCGTTAAATCTTGTTTTTTTTCAACTTTTGTAGTTTCAACTTCCATCACTAATTGTTTATCAGGGTACAAAGGTGTTAAATTGTCAAATGCAATTTTGTGTCTAGCTTTTTCTGGTTCCTCAAAGTTTATTTTACTAACCTGTAATAATGCAAAATATCTTTCTCCTTCTTTAGGAGCTCTTACTGGTCCTTCAACTGTATCTCCTGTTCTTAAACCAAATTTTCTAATTTGACTTGGGCTCACATAAATATCATCTGGTCCCGGTAAATAATTTGATTCCATTGCTCTAAGAAAACCAAAACCATCTTGTAATAATTGCAAAACACCTACACCAGTAATTTCCTCTTTTTCAGCAACTTTCTTAAGAATAGCAAAAAGTATCTCTTGCTTTCTTAATGTGCTGGCATTTTCTATACCAAGCTCCTCTGCTTGTGTAATAAGCTGTTCAGATGATTTTAGTTTTAGTTCTTGAATATTCATGATTGTTTTTTTGATAAGGGCTTATCAGATATATATAATATATATACTGGCGATGTTATTTCAACCCCAGATTGGCTTAAAAATAGCTAAAAATACAACGATAATTAAGATAACCGTAGGTATTTCATTAATTATCCTAAAAAATTTTGCAGATCTTGTATTTGTAGAATTTTTTAGACCAACAAGACATTTTCCTAAATAATCATTATATGCTGATAATAATATTACTAAGACAATCTTTATTTGAAACCATAATTGAGAGAATATTTCTATTCCGTTTAGATAGATTAATACTAATCCAAAAACCCAAGTAAAAATCATTGCAGGACGCATAATATAAAAAAATAATCTCTTTTCCATCACTTCAAATATATCGGTTGCTTCTTTTTTTTCTTTATTTTCAACATGGTAAACAAAAATTCTAGGAAGATATAAAAGGCCTGCCATCCAAGAAACAACAGCAATTAAATGTAAAGATTTAAATAATAAATACGAATTCATATATTAGATATTTCTTTCAATTAAGGATTTTAATAAAATTATATGATCACTATTATCATTTAAACAGGGAACCATATCAAAATTTTCTCCTCCTGAATTTAAAAAACTTTCTTTAGCTTGAATTTGTATTTCCTCTAAAGTTTCTACACAATCAGATGCAAACCCTGGACAAATTGTAAGGACATTCTTAACACCCTCCTTAGACAAATTTTCTAAAGTCTTGTCAGTATATGGTTGAAGCCATTCTTGTGGACCAAATCTTGACTGAAATGTAGTTTTAATTTTAACTGAACTAAATTTTTCCGAAATTAGTCTTGTCGTTTTATGACAATAACAATGATAAGGATCACCTTTGTCAAAATATTTTTTTGGTATCCCATGATAAGAAGCTATGATTAGATCTGGTTTCCAGCTAATTTCATTTATTTTTTTATTAATCGAATTAACAAGCGCATCAATATAAAGAGGATCAGATTCGTAATGAGGAATTATTTTTAAGGACGGTTGCCACCTCATTTTCATTAAAGTTCTGTATACCTCATCACAAACTGTTGCTGTTGTAGCTGCTGCATATTGCGGGTAAAGAGGAAGTATCACCAAATTTTCACAACCCATTTTATGCAATTTATGAATTTTGCTGTTAATGCTCGGATTTCCATATCTCATAGCAAAATCTATAATAATGTTTTCTTTTGATAGTGAGTTTGAAATTTTTTCACTTTGTTTTTTTGTGTAATAAAGAAGTGGCGATATATTTTCATCCTTCATCCATATTTCTTTATAAGCTTTGGCGGTTTTAGAGGGTCTAAAATTTAAAATAAACAAATTCAAAATAATTTGCCAAACTAATGGATTTACCTCAATAACCCTTCTGTCCGAAAGAAATTCCCTTAAATATTTTCTAATATCAAGCCAATTAGTAGAATCAGGCGTGCCTAAATTAATTATAAGTACACCTGTTTTTCCAAACTTTATAGGAGGATGATTTTTTTCGATCATTTAAAATCTCTTACAATTTTAATTAAATTTTCTACCATATCCGGATTGGTTTCAGGCAAAATACCATGTCCAAGATTAAATATATATGGGTGATCTTTAAAGATTTCCAAATAATTAGAGGCTTCCTTTTTCAAAGTTTCTTTGTCTGTTAATAAAATTTTAGGGTCTAAACCCCCTTGAATAGGTATTTTAATATTTCTAACTATTTTTTTAGGATCAACGTTATAATCAATACTTACAGCGTCAGGTTTAACAATATCACAAAATTCTTTATAATTTTTTATTTCTCTAGGGAAACATATCACTGGAACATTTAAAGATTTTACATAGTTTACTAAATTTAAAGTTGGGGAATAAACATAGTTTGGTAAATCCTTTTCTTCTAGTAAGCCTGCCCAACTATCAAATATTTGTATTATATTTGCTCCATTATCAATTTGATTTTTAATGTGCACCTTTAAAAATTTTTCAATAATTAATAAAATTCTGTTTATTAAAAAATCATCTTTAAAAAAATTTTTTTTTAAATTCTTCTTAGGAGATTGCTGATTAATCATGTAAACTAGTAATGTCCATGGAGCACCGATAAAACCAATAGTATTTTTATTTTTTAGGTTAATGTCAGAGCTAACTTTTTTTATTGCCCTATATACACGATGTATTTTTTCTACAAAGTCAATTTCATCAGTCTTAGCAATTTCTTTTAAATTTAATTCACCCAATCTTGGACCAAAGTTTTTTTCAAATTCTACTTTTTGACCTAATCCATAAGGAAGCATTAAAATATCTGAAAAAATTATTGCCGCGTCAAAATCAAACCTTCTTAAAGGTTGCAGAGTTATTTCTGAAGACAAATCTTCATTTAAACATAAATTAATGAAATTAGGATTTTCTTTTCTAATTTCTCTAAATTCTGGCAAATATCTACCTGCTTGCCTCATGATCCATATTGGATTAAATGAGGTATCTTTGTTAGTTATTACTTTGTTTAATGGTTTCATAAATAAGTATTATTAATTATTGTAGTTGTAATATATCTTGTGAATAAAGGTGATTGTTTTTTATAAACATTATATTCACATTTTACCAACATCATATGTGGTTAAAATTGTTTAAAATGAAGCTTTTTTACTATGTTAATTTTTGTGGATTGTTTTAGCCTATTTATTATTAATGTTAATAAATAGTAGTTTTTACAACATTAATTTAAAAAGTTTTGAATTGTGAAATTTAATTAAAATAATACAAATTTATTAACAATTTATTCATGAGCAATACATATCAAATATATTTAATTTCAGATTCAACAGGTGAAACTTTAGACAGAATATTTTTGGCTCTTAAAGCTCAATTTTTAAATATAGATTATAAGGTTCACTCTTATTCCTTTACAAGAACAGAAAACCAAATTTTAAAGATTTTACAAGACGCAGAAAAAAACCCAAATGCAATAATTTTATATACTATTGTGGATAACAACTTGGCCAAATACTTAGCAAATGTAAGCGAGAACAAAAAAATTCCATGTTTTGGTGTTCTTGGAAATTTAATTTTAAATTTTTCAAAAATTTTAAATCAAAAAGCAACCCATGAGCCGAGCGGTCAGCACATATTAAACGAAGAATATTACGATAGAATAGAAGCAATTCAATTTACAATGAATCATGATGATGGAAATTTAATAAACGAAGTACATAAATCAGACATCATTCTTGTGGGCGTAAGCAGAACAAGTAAAACACCAACATCTATTTATTTGGCAAATAAAGGACTTAAGACTTCAAACATTCCTCTGGTAAATGAAAATTCATTACCTGAAGCTCTTAAAAAAAACCCCAAAATGGCTTGTGTAGTAGGATTAAGTACTGAGCCGGAAAGATTGGCTGACTTAAGAAAAAATAGAATGACCTCTTTAAAAGAAACAGAAAATACCAAGTATACAGATTTAGAAAACATCAAAAAAGAAGTTTTAGAAGCTAAAAGAACTTTTCAAAAATATAAATGGCCTCTTATTGATGTAACAAGAAAGTCTGTTGAGGAAACAGCGGCCTCTATAATAAAAATTCATGAAATATACTCAAACAATGCCAAATAAAATTATTCTTGCTTCAAAAAGCAAGGTTAGAAAAGAAATTTTAGATAAAAATAATATTGAAAGTGATGTTATGCCATCAAATGTGGATGAGGATATAGTTAAAGAAAGTTTAATTAAAGAAAAAGCGACACCAGAAATTATCTCAAAAAATTTAGCCGAATTAAAAGCAAACAAGGTCAGCATGAAAAAAATTGATGAAATCGTTTTAGGAGCAGACAGTGTGATAGACTTGAACGGTGAATTAATATCGAAGCCGGAAACTAGAGAAGAGGCGATGGAAATATTAAAGAAACTCAATGGTAAATCACATTTTTTAATTAGTTCTGTCTGTGTATCAAAAAATGGATCAATGATTTGGAATCACACCGATAAAGCTAAACTTTCAATGAAAAATTTATCTGATGATGAGTTAAAAAAATATTTATCAAAAATACCTGACGAAACGCTTTATGCATACAATGTTTACCAAATAGAGGGTATAGGCAGAAATTTGTTTACAAGCATAGAGGGAGACGAAGATACAATTATGGGTCTACCAGTTAAAAAAATTAAGGAATACATAAGCTCATTGTGATGAAAAAATATTTTGTAATTGGGAATCCTATTGATCATTCTTTATCACCAAAACTGCACAACTATTGGCTTAAAGAAAACAACATTGATGCTATTTATGATAAAAAAAAAATTGATGAGAAAGATTTACAAACTACAATTTTAGAGGTCAAAGAAAAAAAAACAGGAGGCATCAACGTTACCGTCCCATTTAAAAAATCAGTAATTCCGTATTTAGACAAATTAAGCCCAGAGGCAGAACAAACACAATCGGTAAATACTATAATTTTAACTGATGATATTTTGGTAGGACATAATACAGATATATCTGGTTTTACTAAGGCAATTAAAAATTTAAATTTTAATATCGAAGGTAAAAAAATTTTTATTTTAGGTGCTGGAGGAGTTGTTCCTTCTATAATTTTTGCTTTAAACAAAATGAATGTTTCAGAAATAATTATTTCCAACAGAACCAGGCAAAAAGCAGATGATTTAAAATCTCAATTTAAAATTATAAATGTTATAGATTGGGGAAATATACCAAAGTTTGATATGATAATTAACGCTACCAGCCTTGGTTTAAAAAATGAAGCTTTAAATCTTAATTTTTCTGAAATTGGGGACAATAAATTATTTTATGATGTAATTTATAATCCGAGTGAAACTAGTTTTTTAAAAGAAGGAAAAAAATTTGGTAATCAATCAGAAAATGGAAAATTAATGTTCATTTATCAAGCTTCAGAGGCATTTAAATTGTGGCATGGAGTAGAGCCTAAAATAAATATTAAAATACTTAAACTTTTAGAAAATGATTAGAATTGGTATTTTAGGCGATATTGGTTCAGGCAAGAGTTATGTTGCGAATAATTTAGGTTTTCCAGTGTTTGATGCGGATTATGAAGTGGCGAAACTTTATAAAAAAAATAAAAAAATATTTTTAAAATTAAAAAAGATATTACCCAAAAATATAAAATCATTTCCTATAGAAAAAAAGGAAATTACCAAAGCTATATTGGAAAAAAAAGGTAATTTAAAAAAAATAATAGAAATAGTTCACACTGAAGTTAGAAAAAAAATGAATCTTTTCTTTAAAAAAAATAAAAGTAAAAAATTTGTAGTACTAGATGTGCCACTGTTATTAGAGAATAAGCTTAATAAAAAATCAGATATTTTAATATTTGTAGACTCTAAAAAATCAGATATTTTAAAAAAATTAATAAAAAGAAAAAATTTTAATAAAAAATTATTTAATAAATTTAAAAAAATTCAATTTTCTTCACAATATAAAATGAAAAAATCTCATTTTGTAATCAAAAATGATTTTACTAAAAAAACGATTAATACTAACATCAAAGATATTCTTCAAAAGATAAAACAATGAAAGAAATAGTTTTAG
This sequence comes from uncultured Pelagibacteraceae bacterium, assembly GCA_902595595.1. Lineage (GTDB taxonomy): Bacteria > Pseudomonadota > Alphaproteobacteria > Pelagibacterales > Pelagibacteraceae > Pelagibacter. The sequence continues at coordinate 133,430 of CACJQX010000001.1, forward strand.
ATACAGAGACTACAGGGATATCCGTTAAAGAGGGTCATAGAATTGTTGAAATTGGTTGCATTGAGTTGGACAACCTAATTCCAACAAATAACAAATTTCATTGTTACTTAAATCCTGAAAGAAAAGTATCAGAAAAAGCATTTGAAGTGCATGGATATACAGATGAATTTTTGGCAAAACAAAAAAAATTTCCTTATATTGCTGAAGAATTTTTAAATTTTATTGATGGTAAAAGATTAATAATTCATAATTCAGAATTTGATCTTGCCCATTTAAATAATGAACTTTTGTTGCATGGTCATAATAAAATTAATAATGAAGTTGTTGACACATTAATTTTGGCAAGAGATAAGTTTCCCGGATCACCAAATAGTTTGGATGCTCTTTGTAAAAAATATAGAATAGATAATTCTGTAAGAACTAAACATACAGCCTTAGTTGATTGTGAATTACTTGCAAAAGTTTATATTAATTTAATTGATCAAAAGGAGCCATCTCTAGATTTTAAAAATAAAGAAAGTCTTGAAGATGAAAAAAAAATTTTGAATATTTCATATTTTAAAAAAATTATTAAACCACATCAAAATGAATTAAAAGACCATGATGAATATTTGAAAAAACATTTAAAAAAAAATTTTTTTTAAATATTTTTTTGATTATATAATTTGTTAAAATCGACTTTTTTATCAAAATTTATATTAGGAAATCCAGAATTGTGAAGAAGATTTAAAAGTGATTTTTCAAGATCAGGATAAATTTCACTTTGAACATCGCATAAAATAATTTTCTCTAACTCTTTTTTGTCTTTTACCTCATCATTAATTCTTATGATCGTTGAATAAATTATTTCAAAATAAGATTTTTTTGGATTATTCTCTTTGTCCTCAAATTTAAAAGTTGTGTTTACTTGTATTAATTTACTTTTTAACGCTTTAGAGCCAATATCAATTCCAAGCTGATATTTTCCTATATTGTCTCTTACAAATAAATAAGTTTCAATATCTGGAGTTTCACTAGACATATCTTTTATAAATTTTCCTAATATTTTATATTTATCGGTCATTTTTTTTTTCTTCTATATCTTCAAATTCTCCTTCAATGAAATCATTTTTTTTGTTTTTATTTATTATTTTTTTTTTAAAAAAAACATTAAAAATAAGTTTTCTACTAATTGGAAATATAAACATAAAACCTAGAATATCTGTTGCAAAACCAGGAATTATTAAAAATATTGCTCCAAATGCGATTGCAGCACCCGAAATCATTTCATAAGTTGGCGCTATATTTTTTTTTAACTGTTCGAAGCCAGATTTTAAAGTGTTTAATCCTTCATATTTTGCGTAATAAATCCCTACTGTTGCAGTAATAAAAATTAAAATAATTGTGTTTAAAGCGCCTATTTGACCACCAATCTTAATTATAAGATAAATCTCAATTATGGGGATCAAAACTATAAATAGAAATATTGAGTTCATTTGTCCTTAATCTAAATTGCTGGTTGAAATTAATCAACAGAGTAATTACTATTAGGTGATGAATTATAGTTTTGAATATATTGATATCATTTTATTGGCAATGATAGCTGGATTTATTTTTTTAAGACTAAGAGGAATTTTAGGTAAAAGAACAGGTTTTGAGGGAAAATCACCAGCTCAATTTAAAGAGGTTTTAAAAAATATAAAAGTAGACCAAGTGGCCAAACCAAAAGAGAATTTTGATGATGAGGCCCAAAAAGAATTTTTAAAAGGCGCAAAAATTGCTTATGAAACAATTATTACTGATTTCAGTGATAATGATAATAAGATCACAAATGCAAAACCCCTGTTAAATAAAGAGATATATAATCAATTTGATGATGCGCTGAAAGAAAGAGCAAAAAGAGGTCACTATGCGGAAATAACATTTATTGGAGTTAATAAAGCTGAGATTAAAGAACATAAAAAAACTGGAAATATTTTAAATGTTACGGTGGATTTTATAGCAGAGGTGATTACTTGCATAAGAGATAAAGATAAAAAAATAGTTTCTGGAGATCCTGAAAAGATAAAAAAAATTTATGATACTTGGATTTTTTCACGAGATACTACGTCAGCAAATCCAAATTGGCAGCTAGTAAATATATTAACATAATTGAACGATAATATTTCAGACAAAGATAAAAAAGACTGGCATAAATTTATAAATAGTAGTGAAAAGCTACCCAATAAAGATTTTAAATACCAAAAAAAAGAAAATATAAAAGTAAGATCAATAGATTTGCATGGTTATACTTTAGATGAAGCAAATAAAACTATTGAAGATTTTATCAATAAAGCTTATTCGGAAAATATTAACAAACTAATTATTGTTACAGGAAAAGGTCTTCACTCCGAAAACGAAAAAGATCCATATGTTTCAAAAGATCTTGGTATTTTAAAATATTCAGTTCCAGAATTTATTTATAATAATGCCAGTTTAATGAAAATGATTAATGAAATTTCAGATGCTGAAATAGAAGATGGTGGTGGAGGTGCGTTTTATATTTTTTTAAAAAAAAAAAAATTATAAGATAAACTTTGAAAGATCTGTATCTTTTACTAAATTGTCTAAGTTTTTATTTATATATTCTTTATTTATAATTATTTTCTCACCCGCACGATCAGTAGCTGTAAAACTGATTTCATCTAAAATTTTTTCAATAATGGTATGTAATCTTCTAGCTCCAATATTTTCTACTGTTGCATTAACCTCGGAGGCTATGTTTGCAATAGCATCTATCCCATCATCTGAAAATTCAAGATCTACATTTTCGGTTTTTAAAAGTGCCACATATTGTTTGATTAAACTAAAATCAGGTTCTCTTAAAATTCTTTTAAAGTCTTTACTAGTTAAAGCCTCTAACTCAACTCTAATTGGCAATCTACCTTGTAACTCTGGGAGTAAATCTGATGGCTTCGCTAGTTGGAAAGCTCCAGATGCAATAAATAATATGTGATCTGTTTTTATTGGACCATGTTTAGTATTGACCGTTGTTCCTTCTATCAAAGGTAACAAATCTCTTTGCACACCTTCTCTTGAAACATCACCTCCAACTCTATCTGTTCGAGCTGAAATTTTGTCAATTTCATCTAGAAAAACTATTCCATTGTTTTCAGTTGAAAGTTTTGCAGCTTTAATAATTTTATCTTGTTCAATTAATTTATCAGACTCATCATTTATTAAAATTTCATGAGACTCTTTTACAGTCATTTTCTTCTTCTTTTCTTTGTTGCCCATTGATTTACCAATCATTTCACCAATGTTGATCATACCAACATTAGCACCTGGCATTCCTGGGATCTCAAAAGAAGCACCGCTAGAACCAGAGTCACTTACAGCTATTTCTATTTCATTATCATCTAAATCACCATTTCTTAATCTTTTCCTAAAACTTTCTCTTGTTGCTAAACTTGCTTTTTTTCCAACTAGAGCATCTAATACTTTTTCCTCAGCTGCTTTTTGAGCTTGAGCAAAAACCTCTTTTCTCTTTTTTACCTTTTCCATTGAGATTGCTATCTCAATTAAATCTCTTACAATTTGCTCTACATCTCTTCCAACGTAACCAACCTCTGTAAATCTCGTAGCTTCAACTTTAACAAAAGGAGCTTCCGCAAGTTTTGATAATCTTCTAGAAATTTCTGTTTTACCCACCCCTGTTGGTCCTATCATCAAAATATTTTTTGGTAAAACTTCATTCTTCATTTCACCTTTAAGAGCTTGACGTCTCCATCTATTTCTTAAAGCAACAGCAACAGCTCTTTTTGCTTTATTCTGTCCAACAACAAATCTATCTAGCTCTGAAACAATTTCTCTTGGAGATAAAGAACTGACTAAAGATGCTTCTTCTTTTTGATTTTTATCTTTTGGATGAAGTTGTGTTACGTTTGAATTATCCATTATATTTTTTCAATTTTAACATTATCGTTTGTGAAAACACATATATCTGCAGCAACTTTAATAGCTTTTTTGGCAACTTCTTCAGCAGACATATTGCCTTCCATTAAAACTTTTCCTGCAGCTAATGCGTAATTACCGCCTGAACCAATTCCAATTACATCTCCTTCTGGCTCTAAAACATCACCAGTTCCTGAAATTATGTAACTATTATTTTTATCTCCCACAGCCATTAAAGCTTCTAATCTTCTTAAATACTTATCTGTTCTCCAATCTTTTGCTAGTTCAACAGCAGCTCTAGATAAATTGCCCGCATGTTTTTCTAATTTTCCCTCTAATCTTTCAAATAAAGTTAATGCATCTGCAGTTGATCCTGCAAATCCTGCTACTACATCTCTTTTTTCAATTTTTCTGACTTTTGAAGCAGTGCTTTTAACAACAGTATTTCCCATACTTACTTGCCCATCACCAGCAACCACTACTTCATTATTTTTTCTAACTAGTACAATTGTTGTCATACCTAATAAATGGTAACTATTTTTGATACTTCAAGTGTTCAGACTGATATTGATATAGCTGGATTATGTATGTATACCATTAAAAATATATGTCTAGAAAAGGAAAAGTATCTCGAAAAACAAAAGAAACCAGCATCAATGTTGAAGTAAATATTGATGGTAAAGGTAAATACCAAATCGATACTGGCATTGGCTTCTTGGATCACATGCTTGAACAATTATCAAAGCATTCTTTGATTGATTTAAAAGTTAAAGCAAAAGGAGATACTCATATCGATCTTCACCACACAACAGAAGATACAGGTATTGCTATTGGTGAAGCTTTAAAAAAAGCAGCTAAAAAATTTGTAGGAATAAAAAGATATGCGCACACAGTTATTCCAATGGATGAAACATTAACAAGGGTTGCTATTGATGTTTCAAATAGACCTTATTTGATTTGGAAAGTAAAATTAAAAGTTGAGAAACTTGGTGAAATGGATACTGAATTATTTAAAGAATGGTTTCAAGCGTTCTCTCAATCTGCTGGTATTACAATGCACGTTGAAAATATTTATGGTGATAATAGTCACCACATAATTGAGTCTTGTTATAAAGCATTAGCCAGATCATTAAGAGCTGCATTAGAAATGGATCCAAGAAACAAGAAGAGCATTCCATCTACTAAAGGCTCATTATAAGTTTAATGAACGTCACAATTGTTGATTATAATTCGGGTAATATAAGCTCGGTAATAAACTCCTTTAGGGAAGTTGCTAAAGATAAAGTAAATATCGAAGTAACTTCAGATTTAATTAAGATTAAATCTTCAGATAAAGTTGTTTTACCAGGTCAGGGTTCGTTTAAAAGTTGTGTTGATGCGCTTAACAAGATTAATGGTTTAGTTGATACACTAAGTGAGTTTGCAATAAATAATAAAAAACCACTTCTTGGAATTTGTGTGGGACTACAAATGTTTGCAGATGTTGGATACGAAGAAACAGAAACCAAAGGTCTTGGTTGGATATCAGGAAGAGTATCGAAAATAGATAATCAAAATGGAAAATATAAACTTCCTCATATTGGTTGGAATGAAATTAATATAACGAAAGACAGTAAGATTTTTAAAGATATTGAAAATAAATCTCACATGTATTTTGTTCACAGTTATGAATTTGTTCCAGAGGATAAAAATGTGGTTTCAGCAACAACAGATTATTCTTCAAATATTGTTTGTTCAGTTGAAAAAGAAAATATTTTTGGCACGCAATTTCACCCTGAAAAGAGTGATAAAATTGGACTTAAAATAATTAGTAATTTTATTGACATATAAATGAAAATATTTCCAGCAATAGATATTAAAGATAAAAAATGCGTAAGGTTGGTTAAAGGTGACTTTGAAAATAAAACTGAATATGAAATGTCTCCAGTTGAACAAGCAGGTAAATATAAAGATTTTGGTTTTAAAAACTTACATATAGTTGATTTAGACGGCGCTTTAATGGGAGAAACAGTTAATTTGGATGTTATTCAAGAAATAGTAACTAAATTTGATCTTAAAATTGAAATTGGTGGCGGCATTAGAAACTTTGAAAGTATTCGGAAGTATACTGATGCTGGTGTTGAAAAAGTTATTTTAGGAAGTGCTGCTATAAAAGATAAAAATTTTTTAAAAGAAGCATGTGAAAAATATCCAAATAAAATTGCTCTAGGTTTAGATGCTAAAGATGGATATTTATCGGTTTCAGGTTGGAAGGAAAATTCCAATCAATTGACTTTAGATTATTTGCAAGAAGTTAACGATTATGGTGCAAGTAGATTGATTTATACAGATATTAATAGAGATGGAATGAAGCAAAGTCCCAATTTCGAAGAGACAGCAAAGGTTGCAAATACATCTAATTGTCCAGTAATTATATCTGGTGGAGTTTCATCAATTGATGATATTAAAAAAGCTAAAGAGTTAAATAATAGTAACATTGAAGGCATTATAGTTGGAAAAGCTATCTATGATGGTGATATTAAATTAGACGAATTAGTGAAGGAATTAGATGCTTAAAAATAGAATTATACCATGTTTAGATGTTAAAAATGGACGTGTTGTAAAAGGAATTAATTTTGTTGATCTGCAGGATGCAGGTGATCCTGTTGAACAAGCTAAAATTTATTCAGACGGTGGAGCAGATGAAATTTGCTTTTTAGATATTACTGCATCAAATGAAAATAGAGAGACTATTTATGATGTAGTAGATAAAACTTCGAAGAAATGCTTTGTTCCTTTAACAGTTGGAGGTGGTGTTAGAAGTGTTGAGGATATCAATAAATTACTGAACTGTGGTGCAGACAAAGTATCAATCAATACTGCTGCAGTTCGAAATCCAGAAGTAGTTATAGAAAGTTCTAAAAAGTTTGGCTCTCAATGTATTGTTGTTGCAATCGATGCTAAAAAAAATGGAGATAAATGGGAAATTTTCACTCATGGAGGAAGAAATAATACTGGCATTGATGCAATAGAATTTTCGAAAAAAATGGAAGATAGCGGGGCAGGAGAGTTACTAGTTACTTCTATGGATCGAGATGGTACTCAAGTTGGTTATGATATTGAGCTTATGTTTAAGATATCTTATAAGGTAAATATTCCAGTAATTGCATCTGGTGGAGTTGGAAACCTAGATCATTTGGTAGATGGAATTAAATTAGGAAATGCCAGCGCAGTTTTAGCAGCATCAATATTTCACTATGGTAAATATTCTGTAAAAGAAGCTAAGGAGTATTTGGATTCAAAAGGAATACCTGTTAGAATTTAACATGCTTAATACATTAGAAAACTTAATTAAACTTGCAAGAGATAGAAAATCTTCTCCTGTTGAAGGTTCTTATACTAATAAGTTACTCACAGACAAATCATTAAGTAAGGCAAAAGTTTTAGAAGAAGTTAATGAATTGATCGAGGCAGTAGAGGAGAATTCGAATAAAATCCACGAAGCCGCAGATGTATTTTACCATTTGCTAATGTATCTTGAGGCAAATGAAATAAAAATTGAAGAGGTAATGTCAGAGCTAGAAAAAAGAAAAAAATGAGTTACGACAATAACAATATCTTTGCAAAAATTTTACGTGGCGAGATACCTTGTAATAAAATTTATGAAGACGATTTTGTTTTGTCATTTCATGACATTAATCCACAAAAAAAAATTCATGCTTTAGTTATTCCCAAAGGGAAATATATTGATTTAGATGATTTTAGTTTGAATGCCTCTCCAGAAGAGATGGTTGGATTATTAAAAGGCATAAATATAGTTGCTAAAAAGCTTGGTATTTCAACAGAAGTAGGTCAGGGCTATAGAGCTTTAGCAAACATCAGTGATCATGGCGGACAAGAAGTGCCACATTTACACTTTCATCTGTTTGGAGGTGAACGAGTAGGAAAAATGGTTGAGTGACCGAGGAAGTTAAAAGAAATTATTTAGAAATAAACTCACTTCAAGATCTTAAAGAAGGAAATAAGCCCTCAGAAGATTATTCTTTAAGTTTAATTGATCCAATTAATTTTCAATTAAATAAATTTTTTTATAAAAATATAGGTAAAAAACATAAATGGGTAGACAGACTTACTTGGTCAGAAGAAAAATGGATTAATTATGTATCTAATGAGAGTGTTAGATCATATGTATTTAAATTTAATGATGATCTAGTTGGTTTTTTTGAATTAATCTTTCACCCAGAAAAAAATGAGACTGAAATTGCTTATTTTGGGATATTAGAAGAATATCAAAATAAAAAACTAGGTTCTTATTTATTATCTGAGGCTATTAAAAAATCTTTTGAAAATAAAGTTAATCGTGTTTGGGTTCATACATGTTCATTAGATCATAAAAATGCATTAAGTAATTATATTTCTAGAGGAATGAAAATATTTAAAACAGAAATTTTGAATATTTAATTTTGAATAGGGATTTTAAAAAGATTTTTTGAAAGCACCCTATTTTTTCTTATTGAGTTAAGAAAAGTGATATTAAAATTTTGATAAATATCTCTATTTTGCCAACCAACTAAATCATAAGTTTGTTTATCAAAAAAAATATTAATTTCATTATTCTCATCAAAAATTGTAAAATTAATTAAACTGTTATCAACAACTCTTTCCTCAAGATCATAAATTTTATTTATAAGAAAATTTTTATCTAAAATTAAATTTAAAGCTGTTTTTTTTAATGGGTATCTGTAATAACTAGTTCTTGTTTTTATCACTAAAGATTTCCCATTAGATACCAAAATTTTATTGTTACTTTTTGCGTACTCGCAAAAAATTTTTTTTGGATACTCAATGGTACAGTTTCCATTTTCTATTTTTCCATTAGTATTTTGCTCGAATTTAAAATCAAGATTTTTTGTATCTTTCAGATTTTGTATTATTTTTTCTTTGACCTCAGCATTTGAGATAGAGGCGCACATAATCAAAAAAAATATTAGATAATATCGAAGCATTAGAGGACGTCTCTTTTGCCCACATGATTTGCCTTACTAACAACTCCATCTGCCTCCATCATGTCAATAATTCTTGCTGCTCTGTTGTATCCAATCTGTAGTTTTCTTTGTAAAAACGAAGTAGACGCCTTACCTTCAGATCTAATTATATCTAAAGCTTGTTCGTAAAGTTCATCTTTTTCACCTTGACTTTGGCTATCACCAATTTCTTTCTCATCAGCAAAATTTAAAATTTCGTCAACGTAATCTGGTTCTGCTTGAGATCTTAAAGAATTATTGATTTTTTCAATTTCACCATCAGATACAAACGGTGCATGAATTCTAACTATACGATTAGCTGAGGACATGTATAACATATCTCCTTTTCCTAACAATTGTTCAGCTCCTTGTTCACCGAGAATTGTCCTACTATCTATTTTAGAGGTTACTTGGAAAGATATTCTTGTAGGAAAATTAGCTTTTATTGTACCCGTAATAACATCTACGCTAGGTCTTTGGGTAGCCATTATAATATGAATTCCTGCTGCTCGTGCCATTTGTGATAGTTTTTGAATATAATTTTCAATTTCTTTACCAGCAACTAGCATTAAGTCAGACATTTCATCAACAACGACTACAATATAAGGCATTGGTAGTTTATGTTTCGCATTGTAACCATCAATATTTCTGACACCTTCTTTTGTCATTAATCTATACCTACTTTCCATTTCTTTAACTACCCAGCCTAGTACAGAAGCTGCTTTTTTTGCTTCTGTTATCACTGGGCACAGTAAATGTGGTATTCCCTCGTAAGTAGACAACTCCAACATCTTGGGATCAATTAAAATAAATTTACATTTATCAGGAGTATGTCGGTAAAGAAGTGATAAAATAATCGTATTTATACATACTGATTTACCAGATCCCGTAGTTCCGGCTATCAGCAAATGCGGCATTGATGATAAATCACCAACTATTGGATTGCCTGATATACTTTTGCCAAGTGCGATTGGTAGTTTGATATCTCTTTTTTTAAAATCACTATTGTTTAAAATTTCACTTAAATAAACATTTTCTCTAGAATTATTTGGTAACTCAATACCAATAGTATTGCTTCCAGGAATTGTAGATATTCTTGCAGACTCTGAGCTGGTATTCCTTGCTATATCATCTGATAAATTAATAATTTTTGAAACTTTTACTCCAGCAGCAGGTTCAAATTCGTTTAGTGTTACAACAGGACCGTGACTTACTTTTTTAATTTTACCATTAACACCAAAATCTAATAAGATTTTTTCTAAAAATTCAGGATCATTATTTTCATTTTTTTCAGATCCCTCTCTTTCTTTTTTAGAAGGTGTTTTTAATAAATCTATACTTGGGAGTTTAAATTTAATTTTGCTATCTTTTTTATTTTCAGCTTTTATAAAAGGTAAATCCTCTTGTATAAGATTTTTAATTTCATCTTGTGGTATATATTCACTTATTATTTCACTTTTGTCAGTATAATTTTTTTCTTCTTTCTTTTTAAACAAATTTAAGAATTTTAAAATTAATTCATAAAATTTTACTGGATTAAAATTTATACTTTTTAAGAATAAGAATAAAATTAAAATAATTAAAAAATAGTAAGCTAATTTACTGTTTATGAGTAAAATTTGGTTTAAGTAAGTCTCGTTGAGAAAATTGCCAATAAAACCACCATTTCCATTTATATAAAATGTAAATGCATTGGAATAAAAATGAGTTAAAAAAAGTGATCCAAAAATACAATAAAGTACAGTAAAGAAAGTATTTTCAATAATCAAAATAAATTCTTTACTTCTCAATAGATTAACACCAGTAATTATAAATGTTAAAGAAATCAGATAAGCAATCAATCCAACTGATTGAAAAAACAAGTCAGAAACAAAACTACCCTTAAAACCAAAAAAATTTTTTATTTCAGTATTATCTGGAAAAATAAAGTTCGGATCTTCAGGTGAGTAGGTAAGTAGTGCTACAAATAAAGCTAAACCTAAAAGCAGGATTAGCAATCCAGCAATCTCAGCTAATCGCCTACTTGTGAAATCAATGAATAAATTAGCTGTTTTTTTAATATCCATATATATGAATCAATTATACCACTTTGTATCATCTAATTTTTGTTGTTAAAATTAAAAATAATATGAGAGTTTGTATTCTTGGCAATGGTTTATCGAGCTTAACTTTAGCAAAATCTTTAGTTAATCAAAAAATTTTTGTAGATGTTTTATATCCTAAAAAAAAATCTTTAGTAAATAAAACTCGTACAATCGGTATTTCCAAAAGTAATGTAGAATTTTATAATGAAAAAATAATTAATATTGAAAAAATTATTTACAAATTAAACAAAATAGAAATATATAGTGATAATTTAGAAAAACAAAAGTTAATTAATTTTGGAAACAATAAAGATCATTTATTTTCAATTGTCAAAAATCATAAACTTCAAGAAATTTTAGAAAAAAATTTATTTTTAAGTAAGTATTTTAGAAAAATTAATCATAAAAAAAAATTAAATTTTATCAAGGATTATGATTTAGTTTTTAATACTGATTACAATAACTCAATTACAAAAAAATATTTTAATAAAAAAATTGAAAAGAAGTACAATAGTGTTGCTTATACTACAATTTTAGAACATGAAAGGATTTCTAACAATGTTGCTGTACAAATATTTACAAAAAATGGTCCTTTAGCTTTTTTGCCTATTTCAGATTATGAAACATCAATCGTTTATTCTATTAACAATCATTTGAAAGGTGAGAAAGAAGTAAATAATTTAATTAATACTTATAATTCTAAATACACTTTAAAAAAAATAAATAAAATAAATTCTTATGAGCTGCATGGGTTAAGTTTGAGATCGTATTTTCATAAAAATATTTTGGCATTTGGAGATTTGCTCCACAGAATTCATCCTCTTGCAGGACAAGGTTTTAATATGACAATAAGGGATATAAAAATTTTAAATGATATTATTCAAAAAAAAATTGATCTTGGTTTACCTTTAGACTCAACACTAAACACAGAATTTGAAAATAATCAAAAACATAAAAATTATATATTTTCTACAGGTATTGATTTAATTCATGAATTTTTTAATTTTGAGAGAAAGACTAAAAATGATTTTTTAAGTAAATCAATTAAATATTTTAATAAAAGTTCTTCTATTAATAAAATTTTTACAAAAATTGCTGATAAAGGTCTTTTATTTTAATTAGGTTCTATTGCAGTGTAGTATTTTCGTAATTATCAAAAACATAAGTTTTTAGAATTTCTGCAATTTTGTTTTTTCTGATTTCTAAGTTTTTAGCTTCAAGTAAAATTTGTTTTTCTTCAATTGAAAATGGTGATGCCATAGCTAAAGCATTAATGGTTTCACTTAAACTTTGTTTTTCTAATGCTTTCCAATTGATAATAAAGCCTTTTTTTTCAAATAAAGATTTTAAATCTTTGAAAATTAGCTCAAGGTCAGAAAAATTTAATTTTTCTTTTTCATCAGTTAAATCGTCTAAATAATCATTGTAGTTAACTTCTACATTCCTATATTTTTTATCAGTATTTATCTCATTTAAAATTTGAAATCTAATTTTTCCTTTTAATTCAATTAGATAACGACCATCTTCAGTTTCTTTAAAACTTATTATTTTTCCAAGACAACCAACGTCATATAATTTAGGTATAGCATTTTCATATTTAGAATTTTTTGGTTGGATCATTCCGATTAATTTATCAGACTTCATACTATCATTGACCATATCAAGGTATCGTGGTTCAAAGATATTTAGAGGTACTGCGGTGTTAGGAAATAGTATAAAATTACTAAGTGGAAACACAGGAATTATTTCAGGAAAAGTATTCATTGTTTTATTTATAATATATTATTAAAAAAAATTTAAATGATATTTTGGATTGCCTCATATCCTAAAAGTGGAAATACTTGGTTAAGATCCTTGTTGTCATCATATTATTATTCAAAGGATGGTTTTTTTAATCAAAGTTTACTCGAGAATATTGGCCAATTCCCTGAAAAAAGACATTTTGTTAATTTTAATTATAACCCAAAGGTAATTATCGATACATCAAGATACTGGATTAGTGCACAAGAAAAAATAAATATGGATAAAAAGTTAAAATTTTTTAAAACACATAACGTTTTAGGATCTATTAATAGCAACAACTTCACAAATTCAAAAAATTCTGTAGGAGGAATTTATGTAGTTCGTGATCCAAGAAATGTACTTACATCAATACAAAATCATTATGAATTTGATAAAGACGAAGCATTAAAATTTATGTTAGATGAAAAAAAATTCATACATGATTTGCATGTTCAAAATGATTATAGTAACTTTCAATTTATAAGTTCTTGGGAAAAACATTATCAATCTTGGACTCAACAACAAAATTTTCCAATCAAAATAATAAAATATGAAGATTTAAATAATAAAACCTATAAAACATTTAAAGAAATCGTACAGTTTGTAGATAATATTATTAATAGCACAAAAAAATTTGATGCTTTAAAAGCAAAAAATGCAGTTCAATCAACAACATTTTCTAAAATGAAGCAAATAGAAAAAACTGATGGTTTTTTTGAGTCTGTTTTTTCTAAAAAAAAAACTAAAAAAATACCATTTTTTCATTTAGGACCCCAAAATGATTGGAAAAAATTGTTTTCTAAAGATTACCAAAAAAAACTTAACTTAATATTTAAAAAAAATCTTATTGAACTTAACTACATTTAATTATTCAATTTAATCTAGTTTTCTTAACACGGAGAGTATTAATCCGCCTCTTTCTGTTAAGATAACATCTTCACCTTTAAATTTTTCAAAACAAGTTCTTTTATCATTTTTGGTGAATGATGCTCTATTTGTCATTATTACGTAATTAGCATTATTTGGACTAAATATATTCATTACTCCGTATTTTTTGTTAAGAAGTAAAAGAAGAGCTCTTGGGTTACCGCCACAGTAAGATATTTTCATATTTTGAATTTCATTTTTAGTAAATTTTTTTTCCATATTATTTACTGTTTCTTTGAAAGAAGTGGCCCAGTAATCATTCTCAAATTTATTGTTTGCGTTTTTTAATTTGATAAATGAATAGTTTACATAGGAATATTGATATGGATTTAAAATAAAAAATCTTGTTATAGATAAAAATAATAATATCACTACTAATGAGAGTATAATTTTGGACTTAAAACTATTTTTAAAGTTAGAATATAAAAAGACAAATGACAAAGATGCCATAATACACAGTAATGGAATTAGAAATAAAAAAAGTCTTATATTATCATAAATATTAACTTTTAAAATAATTGCTAAGAAAATTGGAAATAAAATAATTATATTTAGTATTATAAATTTAACTTTAATTTTTTCTCCAAATAAATTTGCAAATTGTTTCTCTTTAAAAATTATCAAGTAGCTAAATATTATTAATATAGTTAGGTAAATTGGCATTCTATAAGAAAGGAAATAAAAAAAATATAGTTTTGGTGTTTTATTTACTTCATACAGCGATCCATTTATAAGACCATAATGAGGAACAAAGTTCCAACTTAATGAATTAATCAATGTTTCTATTAATACATCAAAGCCTCCAGTTAAAATTTGTGGCCATGTGGCAGATGTTAAAAAAAATACAACAGATATTAACAAAAAAATATCAATAAAAATTTTTGGTAATTTTCTCTGAAAAAGGTAATAATTATTTATAATGTAATATATTGATATTATAAAAACTGGTAAACATATTGCTGGAAACGAAATACGAATACCACAGCCAATTCCTAAAAATAAAGATAAGAATAATAAGTTTTTAAATTTATCTTTTTTTTCAAAAAGATATTTAGATAAAAAATATAAAAACCATATAAAAGCAAAAAAAATAATATTATCTTTTGGATTCATAGACATATGACCAAAATAAAAAGGATTAATAAAAGCAAATATTGTTGAGATTGATGCAATCAATTTGTTAAAGTGTAAATTGCAGAATTTATATAAACCAATCAATCCTAAGATACTAAAGAAGAAATTAATTAGATGTCTTATTTCTATAAAGTATTTCTCAAAAAAAATATTATCAATTTTCTGTATTACCCACCCAATAAGATAAGTAAAAGTATCATATATACCAGGATAGTTATTTGAAGCTGTCTCTGCTTGGTTAAAATTTGTTTTTTCAAAAAAAAATAAGCTTAATATAAAATCAAACCTTGCTTTACCAATTTTATAATGTGATAATTCGTCCCAAGACAACCCAATTTTAACTGCATTGTATATTCCAGTTAAAAATAAACTTATTATTATAAAAATATAAATAAATTTTATTTTTTTTTGAAACATTATTTGAAAACAAAGTTCATATTTTAATTTACTTGCATTTATATATTGCCAACTTATAATTACTATCAAATAAGCGGGCATAGCTCAGTGGTAGAGCGTCTCGTTGCCAACGAGAAGGTCGAGGGTTCGACCCCCTTTGCCCGCTCCAAAAATTTTATGAGTGATTTAGCAAATAAAAAGTGTGTACCTTGTGAAGGAAATATTCCTCCATTTGATGTTGACGAAATACACCAATATCTAAAAAAAGTTGATGGTTGGGAAGTTTTAGAGGATAAAATTGATGGTTTTCATTTAATAAAAAGTTTTAAATTTGATAACTTTTTAAAAAGTCAGGAATTTGTAAATAAAGTTGGAGAAATAGCTGAGTCTGAAGGTCATCACCCTGATCTATGGTTTGGATGGGGTTATGCTAGAATTAAAATATTCACACATGCAATTAAAGGTCTAGCAGAAAGTGATTTTATTCTTGCTGCAAAAATAGATCAAATTTCTAATGTCTAAAGTGTCTTGTCTTTGAAAAAAGAAGCACTGTGCCAGTTTCATTTGCAAAGTTAATTATTTCTCTATCTCTAATTGACCCAGAGGGCTGAATTACTGCTCTAACACCGGATTGGACTAATTTTTCAATACCATCTACAAAAGGAAAGAATGCATCAGAGGCTGCAACCAAATTATCATTCTGAAGATTAAATTTTTTCATTTTGTTAATTGCTATTTGACAACTATCTAATCTGCTTGGTTGACCAGAACCAATACCAACAGTAGTTTCATCAGATGCTAACACTATTGCATTTGATTTAACATATCTGCAAACATTGAAAGCAAAAAGAAGATCTTTAAGTTGTTGTGTTGTTGGTTTTCGTTTTGAAACAATTTTAAAATTTTTTGTTGAAAATAAATTTAAATCCTCTGATTGTATCATTATATTTTGGTTAAATGATACAAATTTAAGAAGTTCTTCTGATGTATAATTTGTTCCGTCAATTAATCGTAAGTTTTTTTTATCTTTTAATATTTTGATAGCACTGCTTTCAAATCCATTTGCGATAATTACCTCTAAAAATAATTTATTTAGTTCTAAAGCTAAATTTTTAGTAATTTTAAAATTACAAGACACTATTCCACCAAAAGCACTTATGGGATCACAAGAAAGAGCGGATTTATAACTCTCTAAATGACCATTTTTAATAGAAACTCCACATGGATTTGCATGTTTAACTATGACTGTTCCTTTACCCTTTGGTAAAGATCTTGAAATAGTTAGAGCACTAAATATGTCATTATAATTGTTGTAACTTAGTTGTTTTCCATGAATTTGTTTTAAATTTGTATTTGAACTAGTTGAATAGATTGCACTTTGTTGATGAGGATTTTCTCCGTATCTAAGTTTTTCTGTAAGATTTCCATGCAAAACTTTTTTCTTAGGAAAAATAGTATTTGTAATTTTATTAAAATAATCTGAAATAACGGAGTCATAATAAGCTGTTTCAGTAAAAGCTATTCTTGACAGCTTCTCCCTAAAACTTAAGGAAGTAGATCCTTTGAATTTTTTTAATTCTTCAATTAAATCCTCATACTGGTCTGAAGAAGTTATTACAGTCACATCATTATAGTTTTTAGCTGCAGACCTAACCATTGTAGGACCACCTACATCAATATTTTCTATAATTTTTTTATGGTCTTTTGTTTTTTTAAGAGTGTTCTCAAATGGATAAAAATTAACTATGACTAAATCAATATTCTCAAAACCATTATCTTTTAGATCTTTTAAGTGAGATTTTTTCTCTCTCTTATTTAAAATTCCTGCATGGATTTTTGGATGAAGAGTTTTTACTCTACCCTCTAAAATTTCCGGGGAATTTGTAAAATCAGACACTTCTAAACAATTAAATTTTAATCTTTTAATTTCTTTATAAGTACCACCCGAGCTAATTATTTTAATTTTGTTTTTTTTTAAAATATTTAATAATGGTTTTAAGTTTTTTTTATCATATACAGAAATGAGAGCTGTTTTGATTTTTTTCTTCATTATAATTTATTTATCTCCCACTTTATTATCTGTTCTTTTTCATTATTTATACCCGAGATAAAAATATTTTGGTTTTCTTTATATGAATTTTTATTACCGAAATATAAACCATTATCAATATCAATTTCAAAGTTATCACAACTAAATTTCCAACCTTCATCATCTAATTCAATTAGTATAGATTTGTTATCTTGTGTTTTCATCACTTTTGAGTTTGGCTCAAGATGAAATCTAATATCAAATTTAATTTCTTTATTTGAATTTTTTCTAAATAACTTATCATAGCCAATAAATTTCATTTGTTCTGGGTAGAACTCAATTTCTCTCTCATAAATGGTTCCAAATTTAATTAAATATCCATCATGTGTACCTGATATTTTCCAATAATTATCTTCAAAAACTACATTTTTTTTTGATATTTTTAGTCCTTTATCAGTAATCAAATTTTGTTGATGCTTAACAAAATTACAAGAAGAATAATCTTCAATTGTTAAAGCACAATGAAGAGATGTGCTTCTTGATAATTTATTAAATTTATTATTTTTATCAGAGTAATAACCAGCATTTGAAATTAATCTTTTATCATTTGAAAAAATTTCAAATGATAAAGCTCCGGCCTGATAGTCGTTGGAAAAAGTTTTGTTAGGACTGGAACCTATATCAGCAGCGAGAATTATTTTTTTATTTTTAAGAATTGCATATCCACCAAGTTCATTAATTTGGTTTTTAAAAGTATAACCAAACCTTTTTAAATATTGATCAAATTCTTTATTTTCAGAGGAAAAATTACCATTAAAAAAAATATCTTGCTTTATATTTTGCCAAACAAAAGCATAACTTGATCCTAAATAATAAATGGTCTCATCAATATATTCAGGAATTAAACTTTGAGATTCTTTAAACCACTCCCTAATAATTATAAAATATTTTAAATAAAATATAAGTTGTCGAATATTTCTTGATTTTGGAAAGCCTTGATTATCTATTGAGGATTTAATAATATTTTTTAATAAATTCAATCCATTTAAAAGATATTGCTTTTCATTTTTGTAAGCTAATCCAGTTAAAATTATTGCAGCGCACCCAATCAACTTATTTTCTACTTCTTTTGAGTTTTTGATTTCATTTAATAAATGATTAGTTTGTTTTTGAATCATATGATCAAAAGTAGATCTGTATGCTTGGTCGCTGTCCTCGTAAGTAAGTTGATGATTTGATAACCATGAAATAATTCTTTTTGCTGTCAAATCAAACTCCCAGCTTTTTTTTTGAAATTTATTGTTATTTGAAATCCAATTTTTAATGATAGTTTGTGTAGTTTTTTTTGAAGATTTTAAATCTAAGCTGAAAAACCAAAAAAAATTATTTAATTTTTCGTAATCTTTAGGATTTAAATTATTTTGCCAAATTGATCCAATAGCAAAGTCTTCAATTTTATATTTTTTATTTTGATATTTAATTATAGATGAAAGTAAGTGAGGACTAGGTTTGTATTCAAAACTATTTTCAAAAGTTTTTGATATTTTTTTTTCGTAAAAATTTGAATTTTGATAAATTGATTTAAAGCTATCTCTTACATTAAAATAAAATTGACCTAAAATGCCTAAGGAATTTGTGTTAATCATTAACTTATTTTAATTTTAATAAATTAATATTTTTCTTTATATCTCCATCATTACTTTTGAATACTGTAGTACCAGATACAAGAATGTTAGCGCCGGCATCAATTGCACTTTTGCAGTTATCAAAATTTATTCCACCATCAATTTCTATGTCAAAATCTAATTTTTTTTGGTCTCTTATTTTTTTTAATTCTTTAATTTTATCTAAAACTTCTGGCATAAATTTTTGCCCTCCAAATCCAGGATTTACACTCATGATTAAAACTAAATCTATTTGATCTAATAAATCTATTATTAAATCAACTTTAGTTTCGGGATTAAGTGAGACTCCAACTTTTTTATTTCTTTCTTTAATTTTTTTAATCGAATTTTCTAAATTATCAGTTGCCTCAGGATGAATAGTAATAATATCTGCTCCTGCATCAGCATAAGCTTCTATGTATTTATGCACTGGTGATATCATCAAATGTACATCAAATTTTAATGAACAATGCTTTCTAAGAGCTTTAATTACAGGTGGACCTATAGTTAAATTAGGAACAAAATGACCATCCATTACATCTACATGAATCATATCAGCCCCACCTGCTTCAAGTCTTTTTATTTCTGACCCTAACTGACTAAAATCAGCTGAAAGAATTGATGGAGAAATTTGTATATTTTTCATTGATTACTAGATTAACTAGTATCAATTTTAAAAATTAAAATGAATTAAAAAATTGATAAATTTGTCTAGAAATTTCACTCTCCAACGGAAATGACAACATTCCCATCACTGAGTAGCCTAAGATCCAAGGCATTAAATAAAATCTTATCATGTAGAAAAACCAAGCAACATACAATGGCACCAATGGCCCAATGATAAATGAGGGTGTTATTGGTTTAAATAATTTTATTAGAGGATTGGTGTATTTCACAAATACTCTCATGAAAAAGAATTGTGAGTCTTCTCTTTGAAAAATATTCATCGCCACTCTTCCAATTAAAGTCCACATGATAATTCCAAGCAAATAATCAATAAAATATATTAAAGGATGAAAATTTGCTGACATTCAAAATTTATATTGGAAAATTTATTGAAATAAAAGGGGCGAAATTAATCGCCCCTTTAAAAGATTATTTAGTGTGATTTACCAAGAATTGATTTACCACTTGGTACACGCACGTCATCAACCATTTTTTGAGTAGCTTTATCTGGCTCTGCAGTCATTAAACTAACTACCACCATTAAAACTAAACTAACAGCTGATCCGAAGATACCAAATGTTAACTGTGTAATTCCTAGGAATCCACTTCCACCAGTTCGTACCCAAACTAAGTACCACGCACCGGCGATTAGACCACCTAGCATACCAGCAATCGCACCTTGTCTATTAGCTCTCTTCCACCATACACCAAGTACAAGTGGGAAGAACAATCCAGACATCGCAAAATCAAAAGCCCAGATAACCGAACCTAAGATTCCTTGAATCTCCATTGCTGCAATAGTTGCTCCAGCAAAACCAATTATTACAAGTAATACCCTTGCAACAAGTAGTCGTTTTGCAGTTTCCGCTTTTGGATCAATGATCTTATAGTAAACATCATGTGATATAGCGTTTGCAATTGCTAGAATCAAACCATCAGCAGTAGACATGGCAGCTGCCATACCTCCTGCAGCAACTAGACCTGAAATTACATAAGGTAATCCAGCTATCTCTGGTGTTGCTAATACAACGGCTTTACCACCCATGAAGAACTCGTTTAATTCAAGAGTCCCATTTCCGTTAAAGTCGCTGATAAACATTAGGTTTGCTTGGTTCCAGTTTTGGTACCAATCTATCGCTTCCACTTCTGCAAATGTCTTACCGATAATACCAGTTGGTAAATTCGGGTCGATCAATGATAACTTAGATAATGTAGCTAACATTGGAGCAGAAGAATAAAGTAGGAAGATAAAGAATAATGACCAACCTACTGATTTTCTAGCTGCTTTTACACTTGGAGTAGTAAAGTATCTCATCATCACGTGCGGTAATGAAGCTGTTCCCATCATCATCGCTAATGCTAATGAAATAAATGCCCAAGGTGTAGCGTTAACTGCAGAGTGAGCTTTAGTTATTCCTGCTAAGCCTTTAGGTACTGTTTTTAGATCAGCAGCTGCGTTTTTAACAAAACCGAACTGTTGTTCTAATTCACCAATTCTAGCAACCTCATCAGCTAACATAAAGTGAGGGAAGAAACCCGCACCCATTTTGTTACTGATCCAGAATACTGGAAGTAGGTATGCTATAATTAGAACGATATATTGTGCAACCTGTGTCCAAGTCACCCCTCTCATACCACCTAACATTGAACATAATAAAATACTTATTAGTCCAACATAAACTGCGTATTGGAACGGGATATCAAGTGCAACAGATGCAATAGTACCTGTAGCGTTAATTTGTGCAGTCACATAAGTAAATGAAGCAACAGTTAAAACTACAACTGCGCTAAATCTAGCTAAATTACCACCGTATCTAGTACCTATAAAATCTGGAACTGTATAACAGCCAAATTTTCTTAAGTATGGTGCTAATAAAGATGCAACAAGCACGTATCCACCAGTCCAACCAACAAGTAGAGCCATATAACCGTAACCTTTAAAGTAAATACCACCTGCCATAGCAACGAATGATGCACCAGACATCCAGTCTGCTGCAGTCGCCATTCCGTTGAAGACTGTTGGTACTTGCCTTCCAGCTACATAATATGCATCTGCTTGGGCTGTTCTTGATAGATAACCGATTAATGCATAGATGAATACAGTAAATGCAACAAAAGCGATACCGATCGTTTTAGCTGTCATACCCATCTGTTCAGCAATTGCCATAATGATTATGAAACCTACAAATCCTCCTGTATAGATTCCGTAAATCTTAGGCAAATTATCTATGAAATTACCTTTCATTATTCGTCCTCTCTTTCGCTAAAGCCGAACTCTTCATCGATTTTTTCTTGTCTATTCGCAAACCAGAAAATTAGGATTACAAATGCACCAAGAGATCCCTGACATGTAAACCAGTATGTCCACGGATAACCGAAAGGTCCTGTGACCTCGTTCATTTCAGCTCCAAAGAGAAAGATGCCAATTGAGAAAACAAACCAGATTGCCAGTGTTATAAATAACAATCCCCTGGTTTTTTCCCAGTGTTTTTGTTGATTTGACATTTATACCTCTCTATTTAGTTATAACTGGTTGAAACCATAACCATTATGAGAGCTTTGAAAACCCTAAAAATTGATCATATTAGGTACTTATTTACTTACTTTTTTAAGATATAATTGGCGCACTTACAAATTAACATGGGAAAATACAAATTAACTTGGAGAGACGTTAAACTTGAGGATTTCAAAACATATTTATTCGCCATGTTTAAGGCGTTTATTCCAAAGAAAAAAATAAAAACTTTAGATGAATTAGAGCAGTTTATTCAAACTAAATCTGCATGGGCCACTCAAGTTACTTTATATAATTATCTAAAAACTAGAATGGGAACAAGATACGTTCTTCATTTTGATAATGATGAATTCATGTCATCAGTAAATCTTGCTAAATGGAATATTTATTCAGTTGCATTACAAGATTTAACTTTTTTTACTTTTTCATATTTGAAAGTTAATTTTGATTATCAGGATATTCATAAAGCAAACGAAATTTTTAATAAAATTTTAGATGACGAAATTTCTAATAAGATGCCGTTAGATATTATTGATGAAGCTAGGAAAAGTTTTGATGAACGATTAGAGAAAATAAATTGGGATGTTTATTGTCAAGACTTACCTTTTAATCCTAGCGCGCTATCTTTATATAAATGGGCTCCAATTGCAGATGAATTAAAAACTTTAGATCGTAAGATTGTTTTAAATTCGATGATTTTAAAGTGGGATGTTGTTAAACAAGAGTTTAAAGATTTAATCCAGTTTTAAATATTTTTTCTATTTTCAACTAAACTATCAACAACACTAGGGTCTGCTAGAGTAGTCGTGTCTCCTAATTGACCATGTTCATTAGCTGCAATTTTTCTAAGAATTCTTCTCATTATTTTTCCAGATCTTGTTTTTGGAAGTCCTGGAGTGAAATGAATTAGATCTGGGGTTGCAAGAGGCCCTATTTGTTTCCTCACCCAAAGTTTAAGGTCTCTCTCAAGTTCGCCAGTTTCGTTTTCTCCAGCGTTTAAAGTTACATAACAATATAATCCATTCCCTTTAATATCATGAGGGTAACCAACTACAGCGGCCTCAGCTACTTTTGGATGTGCAACAAATGCACTTTCAATTTCAGCAGTTCCCAGGTTATGACCTGAAACAATAATTACATCATCTACTCGACCAGTAATCCAGTAATATCCATCTTTATCTCTTCGACATCCATCTCCCGTGAAATATTTTCCATTAAATTGAGAAAAGTACGTATCTATAAATCTTTGATGATCACCATAAACAGTTCTCATTTGTCCAGGCCATGATTGAGCTATACATAATCTTCCTTCTCCAGCTCCTTTAATTTCTTTACCGTTTTTATCTACAAGCACTGGCTTAATTCCATAGAAAGGTTTTGTTGCAGATCCGGGTTTAAGAGGAATTGCACCTGTTTGAGGAGCAATCATTATACCTCCAGTTTCTGTTTGCCACCAAGTATCTACAATTGGGCATTTAGAATTACCTACAGTTTTATAGTACCACATCCAAGCCTCGGGATTTATCGGTTCTCCTACCGTTCCCAAGAGTTTAAGGGATTTTCTGGAGGTTTTTTTAACAGGTTTATCACCTTCACGCATCAAAGCTCTAATTGCAGTTGGTGCTGTATAAAAAGTATTTACTTTATATTTATCAACTATTTGCCACCACCTTGAACTATCAGGATAATTTGGAATTCCTTCAAACATTATAGTTGTTGCACCATTCGAAAGTGGTCCATAAATAATATAACTATGACCAGTTACCCAACCAATATCAGCGGTGCACCAATAAATATCTTTTGGTTTGTAGTTAAATATATATTGATGTGTCATTGAAGCATAAACCATATAACCACCAGTAGTATGAAGAACTCCTTTAGGTTTACCTGTTGAACCTGAGGTATATAAAATAAATAAAGGATCTTCTGCGTTCATTTCTTCAGGTTCACAATGATTAGGAACGTCTTTAATTAAATCATGATACCAAACATCTCTATTTTGATCCCAGTTGATGTAATTTCCAGTTCGTTTAACAACAATACATTTTTTAACGTTTGGACAACTCATTAAAGCTTCATCGACTGTATATTTCAGTGGTATAGTTTTTCCACCTCTCACTCCTTCATCAGCAGTGAT
The DNA here is from genome assembly GCA_902595595.1 of uncultured Pelagibacteraceae bacterium. Lineage (GTDB taxonomy): Bacteria > Pseudomonadota > Alphaproteobacteria > Pelagibacterales > Pelagibacteraceae > Pelagibacter. The sequence goes on from CACJQX010000001.1 coordinate 157,679, forward strand.
TATATATTCAGATTCGCAATCATTCACTCTTCCAGAGATAGAATCTGCTGAAAAACCTCCAAAAATAATTGAATGTACTGCACCAATTCTTACACAAGCCAGCATTAAAATTGCTAACTCTGGTATCATAGTTAAATAAATTGTTACACGGTCACCTTTTTTAATTCCTAATTTTTTTAAACCATTCGCTGCTTTAGAAACTTTTTGATGAAGTTGTTTATAAGAAATTTTTTGACTATCTTTTGGATCATCTCCAACCCAAATAATAGCAGTTTTATCTTTTTTATCCTTTAAATGTCTATCAATGCAATTTGCTGAAGCATTTAAAGTACCATCTTCAAACCATTTAATTTTTACTTCTTTTGTACTGTATTTTACGTCTTTAATTTTTTTATAAGGTTTTATCCAAGTAATTCTTTTTCCTTCTTTTCTCCAAAATTCATCATTACTCTTTATAGATTGAGAATATTTTTGCTGGTATTTACTTTTGTTTGCTAAGCTACTTTTAACCCATTCTGGTTTTGTTTTAATAACAACTTCAGGAGGTGTATTTCCATTTTCCTTTTTTGCTTTAATTCTTTTTTTTGGTTTTTTAGAAGATCTTTTTCTAACTTTAGATCTTCTCTTCACCTTTTTTGAGGTTTTTTTTCTAATTTTAGACTTTTTTTTTCTTACCTTGCTTTTCTTCTTCTTTTTTTTTGGCATAGGACAATTTTTTTTTTAAATCTTACTCATGTTATTTATAATTTTCCAGCTTTTATAATCAACAGGCATTACAGAAAGCCTACTTTGCCTTATCAGAGCTAAATGGCTTAAATCCTTATTTTTTTTAATACTTTCGAGCGTTATAGGCTTTGAAAATTTAGACTTAAATTGAACAGTAACGGCAACAAATCTGCCTGTTTTGTCTGTTTTATCTATATACGATTCTTTAATAACTTTTACTATTCCAACTATCTCTTTTCCTATGTTTGAATGATAAAAAAAACATAGATCTCCTTTACTCATACTTTTTAAATTTTTTGCAGCTTGATAATTTCTGACACCATCCCAAGGTGCACCTTTAATTCCAGCTTTTTTTTGTTGGTCAATTGACCAAACATCTGGTTCAGATTTCATCAACCAATATTTCATTACAATTGAACTCCGGCACCTTTGAGAAAAGCTGCATCTTCATCTAAAGGCCATCTAGGTTTTGCTGGATAATCTAAATCATCAAATTGATTTATTTTAAATTTTTCCAAACCTACCATCGCAATCATTGCTGCATTATCTCCACAAAACTCTATAGGTGGAAAAATACTTTTAAAATTATTTTCTTCACATAGATTAATTAACATAGACCTAATTTTTTTATTTGCCGCAACTCCTCCAGCAACAACGAAAATTTTTTCATTTAATTCATTTATTTTTTCAAATTCAGTAAAAGCAATCTTTGTTTTTTTATATAAAATTTCCTCAATTGTTTTTTGAAAAGATGCTGCAAGATCATATTTATCTTGTTCTGACTTAATTGTTTTGCTTATCTTCAACACAGCAGTTTTTAGACCTGCAAAAGAAAGATTGCATCCTCCTTTGCTGAAAATTGGTTTTGGTAAATCATATTTTTCTGGATCACCTTTTTTAGCTAAAATTTCTATTTGAGGTCCTCCTGGAAATTCTATTCCTAAAAGCTTTGCCGTTTTGTCAAACGCCTCACCTAATGCATCATCAATAGTTGTTCCTAATCTTTTATATTTACCAAGGTTCTGAACACTTAAATATTGTGAGTGCCCGCCTGAAATTAAAAGAAGTAAATATGGATAATTTAAATTTGTATTTAGTTTTGGACTTAAAGCATGTCCCTCTAAATGATTAACAGCAATAAAAGGTTTATTCATTGCTGTTGCGAAAGCTTTACCAAAACTTAACCCAACTGATAAACAAACAATTAATCCAGGACCTGCGGTAGAAGCAACGGCATCTATTTCTTCAATTTTTCTTCCACTTTCATCAATAGCTTTTTTGACAATCCAATCAATTTTTTCAATGTGCGAACGTGCTGCTAGTTCAGGAACTACACCACCAAACTCCCTATGAACCTCCACTTGGCTAGAAACAATGTTGGATAAAACTACTGGGAAACCTTCTTCATTTTCAGTTATTAAAGAAGCTGCTGTTTCATCACAACTAGACTCTATTCCAAGAATTAAGGGTTTTTTGCTCATTCAAATAGTTTTTAATAATTGTACAATCTTTATACAAGTAAGAAATAATTTTTTATGAGAAAAAAAATAATAATTGGATCTAGGGGTAGCAAGCTTGCCTTACTTTATGCTCAACAAGCTAAAGATAAGATTATTGAAAATACCGATCTTGGTAATGAAGATATCTTAATTAAATCAATTACAACTAAAGGTGACGAAGTACAGGATATAAGATTATCTGAGCTTGGTGGCAAAGGTTTGTTTTCAAGCAATATTGAAAAAGAACTTCAATTAAAAAATATTGATATTGCAGTCCATGCACTGAAAGATATGCCTGCTAATGAAACAGAAGGATTAAGGACAGATTCTTTTCTTAAAAGAAATGACCCTAGAGAAATTTTAATTACAAAGAACAAAAAAAAACTTAAAGATTTAGATCAAAACTCAATTGTTGGTACCTCATCATACAGAAGAGAATTTCAAATAAAAAAAATCAGACAAGATTTGAACTGTAAACTAATTAGAGGAAATGTAGATACTAGAATTAGAAAATTGAATGAAGGGATGTATGATGCAATTATTTTGTCTTATGCTGGTATCAAATTTTTAAAATTTGAAAATGAAATCTCAGAAATTTTTTCAGCTGAAAAAATAATTCCTAGTGTAGGACAAGGCGTAATTGCTCTTCAGTGCAGGGAGAATGATGACGAGACAATTTCTATTTTAAACAAAATTAATCATGAGGAAACACACAAAAGAGCTCACCTTGAGAGAAATATTTTAAAAGTTTTAGATGGAGATTGTGAAACAGCAATTGGTGCTCATTCAGTGGTTGATGGAGATAAGATTACGGTAGAGGCTGAACTTTTTTCTTTAGATGGTAAACAAAGGTTTTATGAAAAAAAAGTTGGTAATTTGAATGAGTTTAAAGAAATTGGTAAAGAGATTGGAATACTTTTAAAAACAAAATCAAATAATTCATATAAAAGATAATATGCATATTTTATTAACTAGACCACTGGAGGATTGTTCTGAAATGATATTAAAATTTCAATCATTAGGACATCAAGTTTCTCATCTTCCATTAATAAGAATTGAAAAAGTTAATTATGAAAAAATTAACTTTTCTGAATATGGTGGAATTGTTTTTACTAGTGCAAATGCGGTAAAATTTTTAAACGCAGTAAAATTAGATAAAAATATTAAATGCTTTTGTGTTGGAAACGCTACAGAAAACAAAGCAAGAAGTGTTGGTTTTCAAAATACAATTGCGGCTGAAGGAAATGTTACAAACTTAAAGGAGTTAATTATACAAAGTTATGATTCCAAAAATAAAGAATTACTTTACGTTAGTGGTGAAACAATATCGGTTGATTTAGATCAACAGCTGTTAAGCGAAGGTTTTAAGGTAAAAAGAATTATTAATTACAGAGTAGATCATAATCAAAAATTTGATGAGAAATTTGTTAATGAATTAAAATTAAATATGCCTGATATGGTCTATGTTTACTCTCAAAATAGTGCGTCAAGTTTCTTAAATTTTATAAAGATTTACCAAACCGAAAATTTATGGATGAATACAAATTTGATGTGTATAGGTGAAAAAACCTCGTCAATACTGAACGAAATTAAATGGAAAAAGATTTTTCTTTTTAACCCTGGAGAAGAAGAGTTTTTGTTATATAAAATTTAGAAATGGAATTAATTAATAATTTTTCGGAGATATTTTTATCAGTATGGAATAAAGGAATTCTTGGTGTTGATATCTTTCAAATCTTAATTGGTATTGGAATATTTTTACTATTTTTAATTTTTAGAGGTCTAATAAGCAAATTAGTTATTAAAAAATTAGAAATTATCTCGAAAAGAACAACGAATAAATTAGATGATACTTTTGTTCAATCACTTGTAGGTCCAGCAAGATTTTTACCAATTGTATTAGGATTTTTTATTGCAAGCTACTACATGACTTTCTCACTAGAAGGAAGAGAAGTGGTAGATACAATTAACAGAACGTTGATCACTATTTTAATTTTTTGGGTAATTCACCAAATCATAGAACCAATCTCATACATACTTAGTGGTTTAGACAAATTGTTAACAAGAGAACTTATTGGCTGGATAATTAAATCGCTAAAAATTTTAATTTTTATTTTAGGTTTAGCAGCAGTTTTAGAATTGTGGGGAATAAAAATAGGTCCAATCATTGCAGGTCTTGGATTGTTTGGTGTTGCTGTGGCATTAGGGGCACAAGATTTATTTAAAAATTTAATATCAGGAATTTTAGTTTTAGTTGAAAAGAGATTTAAAATTGGAGACTGGATAGCTGTCGAGGGTATTATTGAAGGCGTAGTAGAAAAGATTGGATTTAGATCAACAACAATTAGAAAGTTTGATAAATCTCTTGCTATTATTCCAAATTTTCAATTTGCCGAAAACGCAGTTGTAAATGTAAGTGAAACTTCAAATTGGTTAATCAGTTGGATTATTACACTTCAATATGACACTACTGTAGATCAGTTAAAAAAAATCAGAGATGAAATCGAAAGTCATATTAATTCAAGCGAAGATTATAATACCTCAATTGGTGTTGCGGTAAGAGTTGATAAATTTTCTGATAGTTCAATAGATATGTATGTAAGATGCTTTACAAAAACAGGAAGTTGGAATAATTGGTTAGATGTTAAAGAAAGATTAGCAATTGCGATCAAAGAAATTGTTGAAAAAAATGGTGCTTCATTTGCGTTCCCAAGCCAGTCGATTTATGTTGAGAAAAAATGATAGCTATTTTTTATTTAGTTTTACAAATTTTAAAATTGTACTCTTATGTTGTAATCGCCAATGTTATTGTAAGTTGGTTAATAGCTTTTAACGTTCTTAATACTCAAAATAGGTTTGTGTATGCAATTTTAGAGTTAAGTTACAAATTAACTGAGCCTTTTCTGAATAAAATTAGACGTTTTTTGCCAAATTTAGGTTCACTAGATATTTCTCCAATCATTCTTCTTTTATTGATTTGGTTTATTGAAATGTGTATGAAGCTGTACATTGCACCAATGATTTTTTAAGAGAGAAATATGATTTTAATTGATGGAAAAAAAGCAGCGGCAGAATTAAGAGCAGAGTTAAAGGAAGAAGTTGCAGAGTTAAAATCAAAACATAATAAAGTACCAGGTTTAACAGTAATACTTATTGGTGATTTAACACCTAGTCAGATTTATGTAAGAAATAAAGAGAAGTCAGCAAATGAGGTGGGATTAAAATCTGAAGTAATTAAATATCCAGATTCAGTTGAAGAGAAGACTGTTCTAGAAAAAATTCAAGAACTAAACAGTGATGAAACTGTTTCGGGAATTTTAGTTCAACTTCCTTTACCTAAGCATATTGACAAGCAGAAGGTCATAGAAGCTATTGATCCCTCAAAAGACGTAGATGGATTTCATCCAATGAATGTAGGTAATCTTTCATCTGGTTATGAAAGTTCGATACCTTGTACCCCGCTTGGATGTTATTTGTTGATAAAAAAAATTGAACCTAATTTAAGTGGTAAAAAAGCTGTGGTTGTGGGTAGATCAAATTTAAATGGTAAACCAATGACACAACTTCTTTTAAAAGAAAACTGCACCGTAACTATAACTCATTCAAAAACTAAAGATTTGAAAGCTGAATGTTTAGAGGCAGATATAATTGTTGCAGCTGTAGGTATACCCGAACTTGTTAGAGGAGATTGGGTTAAGAGAGATGCTATTGTTATTGATGTTGGTATAAATAAAACTGATAACGGTATAGTTGGTGATGTTCATTTTGATGAAGTTTCAAAAAATGCAAAAGCACTTACACCAGTTCCAGGCGGTGTAGGTCCAATGACTATTGCTTGTTTGCTTAAAAATACGATCGACTGTTTCAAAAGATCGCAAATTTAATAATTAAACCATAAGCTGTAATCTGTTAATTTATTAGGATGAAAAAACCTAAACGACCATACAGATTTGGTATAATTTTTTTGCTTCTTACAGTTCCACCTATTGGGGCAACACAATTAGGTTGGTATTTGCATGACAAGCAAACTGGTTTTGATTATGGTATGATTGTAGGTACTGTATCAGTAATATACGCTGCATATTTAATGTATGAAAAAAACTGGCGTGAAGAAGATGAAGATTAAATTATGGAAAAAATAATTTTTTTTGGATTGGTTATTCCTATTATGGCTTATGTTTTATATTTAGGTGGAATGGCAATTATGAATGGTTTTAAGTCTAAGGAAGCTAATAGAGCTGAGAAAGAGGAAGCTGAAAGTGAGGGTAGGGAGACAAGCGAAACTTCTGATGAACAAAGCAGCAATTTAAGTGATGAACTTACTAAATTGAATGATCTAAAAGAAAAAGGAATTATTTCTCAAGAGGAATTTGAAAAGGCGAAAAATAAACTATTAAATAATTAAATAGTTTAATCATGTTTAATGGTTTTAAAAAAAAATTTGTTAAAGTAAACAAGGGTAAAATATTTTGTCGATTTAAAGGTAACGGTCCCCCCTTATTATTACTTCATGGATATCCCCAAACACATGTGATGTGGCACAAGACTGCCCCTGAGCTTAGTAAATATTTTACTGTAATAGTTGCTGACCTTAGAGGATATGGAGATAGTTTAGTTTTACCTGGTGGTACTAATCATAAAAATTATTCTAAAAGAGAAATGGCTAAAGATATGGTTCAATTGATGAGTAAATTAAATTTTAAAAAATTTTTTGTTGCTGGACATGATAGAGGCGGGAGAGTTGCACATAGAATGGCAAGAGATTATAGAAATAAGATTATGGCATTAAGTGTATTAGATATTTGTCCAACTCTAGATATGTACGAGCGTACTGATATGAAATTTGCAAAAGGATATTTTCACTGGTTTTATTTAATACAGCCAGCACCTTTACCAGAGAAAATGATAATGGCAGATCCTAAAAGATGGTTAAAAAGTCGTTTTAATAGGTCATCAAAACGTGCGATTGGAAAAGTTGAAGATGAATATTTTAGAGCCTTTAAACAAAAAAAAAGAATTCATGCAACTTGTGAGGATTATAGGGCTGCGGCTACTATAGATTTAGAGCATGACAAAAAAGACAGAAAAAAAAAATTAAACATTCCTATACAAGTTTTGTGGGGTAAAAAGGGAGTTGTTGGAACGCAATTTGAATCAGTTAAAATTTGGCAAAAATACACAAACAAAAAAGTTTATGGAGCAGAAATTAATTCAGATCATTTCATTCCAGAGGAGAGTCCTAAACAAACGATTAATCACTTAAAAAAATTTTTTTTAAAAAATGTTAAAAATAATTCCAAATAAAAAAAATATTGGAGCTGAAATAATTGTAAATTTAAAAGATATTACGCATAAAGATATTTTAAAAATTAAGAAAGCACTGAATAAATATGGAATGTTGTATTTTAAACAACAAGAATTAACCTCTAAATTTTATATTCAGTTTGCGAAATATTTTGGAAAATTAGCCAACTATCCAAGACTGAAAGGTTTAAATAAAAAATTTCCTCAAATTACTGTGGTGCAAAGAAAATCAACTGATAAAGGACCAAGTTTTGGTGAACAATTTCATACAGACTCGATTTATACAAAAAAACCACCAAGATTTACAATGTTGCTTTCTAAACTTGTGCCAAAAAAAGGAAAAGCTAATACAGAATTTTGTTCTCAATATCTTGCTTATAAAGAATTACCAAGTCCAATAAAAAGAAAATTTAAAAATATTAAAGGTAAATATTCCTCTGAGGGTCCAATCTCGGTTACAACAAAAGAAAGAGTAAAAGAAAAAGGAAAAAAAATTAAAGAGCTTAAATCTTCACATAAAATAATTAGGAAAATCAGCACAAATTATTCTATTTATTGCAGTCCAGGACATTTTGTTGGTTTTAGCTCAAAGATAAAAAATCAAGAAAAGTTAAAAAAATTTTTATTTAACCATCAAATTAAGAAGAAGTTTCAATTTTCATTGCCTTGGGAAAAAAATCAATTGGCTATATGGGATAATAGATCTATGCTTCATCAAGCAACACCTTTCAAAGGAAATAGAATAATGCATAGAATAACAATTAAATAATTTATGTTCACAATTTTTTTAGGACTTACTCCATTTATATTTATTACTTTTTTAGGGTTTGTTTTTGGTAAGTTGAAGGTCTTAGACCTTAGTCATGCTAAAATTTTAAATCTTTTCTTGTTCTATATTGCAGTTCCAGCATTGATAATTAAGCTAATAGCACAAAATGAAATTGGACAAGTAGATTTCAAACAAATTTTCTCTTATTTAATTATGCAATCGATATGTGGAATTATCGCCTACTTAATTACTTCAAAATATTTTAAAAGATCAATCCCAGAGTCAATTATTTGGGCTTTAACAGTTGCTTTATCAAACCACGTGACTTTGCTTTTGCCAATAACAGAAATTTATTTTAAAAAAAATGTAATTACACAAGTTGCAAGTATCATATTAATGGATGGGATAATTTTATTATCTGTAATTGCTTTTTTTCTCGAATTATCTACAAAAAAAAATGTAAATTTATTTAATTTTGTTAAAAATTTATTTCTAAACCCATTTATACTTTCAATAATTATAGGTTTATTATTTTTATTATTAAATTTTAATATTGATCAAACACCGATTGAATACACTTTGTCTAAACTTGCAGCATGTGTTTCGCCAGTTGGATTGTTTGCAATTGGCATAACTCTTTCATTTTATACTAAAAATGTAATTAACAAATTATCCGTATCTATTTCAGTTTTAAAATTAGTTATTTCCCCAATAATTTTATTGTTAATTGGATTAGTTTTTTTTAATGCAGGATTGCCAGCTGAAATACCAGGTGCTTTCTTTGTGAGTGTTGCGCCTTGTGGAGTTACTTCTATAGTTTTATGTGCTGCTTATAATGTAAGTCCCGAAAATATAATTAAAGCAATTTTTGTCTCTACTATTGCTTCTATTGGAACTATATTTTTTGCAATTAAGTATTTAACTCTTTAACAATTTATCTAGAAGACTAACTTCTCCAATTTTAAAAATAATTGCATCTTCTTTGTTGAAACCATATTTTTCAGCACTATCTCTAAATCTAATTGGGGGTTCCATAATCGGCTCTAATGACAAAACAAATGTTCCCCAATGCATTCCTAATACTTTTTTACTTTTTAGGTCTTGTGCAACATTCAGGGCTTCCTCTGGTGTAGTATGATAAATAGTTTTATCAAACATTGGTTTGAAATTATAAGCCCCAATATTAATCATTGTTAGATCTATAGGACCATATTTTTCACCCAGTTCTTTGTATATTTCCCCATATCCAGTATCACATGCAAATAAAATTTTTTTATTTTTATGTTCTATTAAAAAATTACCCCACAAAGTTTTATTAGTGTCAGTTAAACTTCTTTTTGACCAATGAACTGCAGGAAGTAAAGAAATTTTCAAATCCTCATTTATAATTATTTCATCATACCAATCCATTTCATTTACATCTTTATATCCTTTAAAATATTTACCGAGGTTTAATGGCGTTAATACCTTTGCACTCTTAAAAGGAAAATTTCTAATTGTTGACATATCCTGATGATCGTAATGATTATGAGTGAGTAAAAATATATCAGTTTTAGGTATCTCGTTTAATTTTATTGCAGGATTAGTAAATCTTTTTGGACCAAAAATAAGTGGTCCAGCATTCTTTGAAAATACAGGATCTGTTATAATTGTAGTTTCACCTAACTTTATAAGATATGTTGCGTGACCTATCCAAGCAATATAATTATTGTGTTTATATTTTTCTAAATCAGCTAATACTTTTTCTTTTTCAATCACATGTTCTTTTGGATAAGATAAATCAACTTTTTTTCTTAATTTACTAAAAGTTCTATAAGAAAATTTTCCTGACCTGGAAATTATTACTGGAGATCCTTTTGGATTCCTGAAAGTACCATCAGGCAAATGATGATAAGGTCTTTCTTTCATATTATTTTTTTTTCTCCATTAACCATAAGCTATTTCCTGCAAGAAAATATATTTTTCCATTAACAGGGTGAACTTGTATGTCTCTTATTCTCCCAATTTTATCTTTGAAAATAACTGTTTCTTCAATCTTTGATGAATTTTGAAAGTTTAATTTTCTCATTGATTTATCTTTTAAAGAAGTAATGAGTGCTTCGCCATTCCATTCATTAAATTCTTTTCCCTTATAAATAGTTATTGCACTTGCAGCTATTGAAGGCACCCAGTATTGGATTGCCTTGGTAAAACCCGGTTTCCATTTAGGTCCAATCTTTGACCCTGAATAATTTGTTCCACCCCATCCTAAAATTTTCCAACCATAATTTTCTCCCTTTTTAATCTCACCAAACCAATCACCGCCTTTTGCACCATGGTTGCTTGCATAAATTTTTCCATCAAAAGAGGAATAGGTTAGACCTTGAGGATTACGAACGCCAATTTGATAAATTTCTGGTAGCCAATTTGATTTACCTTCAAACTTAGGGTTATCTTTTGGAATACTACCATCTAAATGAATTCTGATAATACTTCCAGGATGGTTGGTTGGATCTTGAGCAATCATGCCTCCACCTCTTTCTCCAGCAGATGCAAAAAGATAATTATCTTTTATAGCTAGTCTGGAACCGAAATGATAACCAGATTCTATTGGTGGTTCAGCTTGAAATATATTTTTAAAATCTAAATTTTTTTTATTCAATTTAGCTTTTGCAATCGAGGTGCTTGTTTTCCAATTTCCTCTATTTTCTGAATAAGAAATCCATAAGTAATCATTTTGATAAATAATATCTAATAAACCTCCTTGTCCGTGTACAAAATAATTTAAGTTATGTTTAACTTCGTAGGCTTCTTTAGAAGTAATATTTACTATTTTTATTTTTCCAGTTTTTTCAGTGATAATTAACTCTTCATCGTTAATAAAAGATGATCCCCAAGGTTCATTTAATGATACTAATTGTATAAAATCATAACTTTTAGAGTATGAAAGTGAAACTTTAGAAAAAAAAATAATTATAATCAAAAGAATAAACCTCATAAATTATATTAATCTTCCTTGAATATAAAACTCATTAGTTTCATTTTTTTTTACTCGATCTCTTGTATCAAACCAATTATTTTCAAAAACACTAATATCTCCTTTTACATGTAGTGTGCCTTTTTCAATTTTTGTATCACAGTAAACATCATCTCCCATTAAAGTTCCTTCTAGCGCCCTCTTTTTATAATCTTTAACTGCATCTATATCTTTAAAAACAGTGTTAATTGCACATGGCCCAATTTCAGTCATGCCCCAATTGACCATAAATTGACAACCTTTTTCAACAAATTTTGTTATTAATTCCCAATCCACCGGTTCACTACCACAGGTAATCCATACACCTTTTAAATTTAAATCCTGAAATGATTTGGTTAACATTATAGCTCTACCATGTTTTGGTGTAATGTGACTGTGAGTAAAGTTTTTAATTTTTTTACAAAAATTATAAGCATTAAAATTTTCAATTTCTATGTGTGCTCCTACTTCATAGCCTGGTAATGTTTGTGCCAAAAGTCCACCAGCATGTTCTAATTTACAAACTGTATAAATTTTACTTTTAGGTGAAATTTTTTGACATTCACGTGCAATCTTATTTGCATGTTTAAGTTTATTAGGAGTCTGGTAAATCTTTTTTTGTGGACCTGTAGTACCACTTGATTTTAGTTCAATTCCTTTTTTTAGAATGAGAGCTAAATTGTTTTTCTGTTCCATCAACAATTTTTTTTGCAAGTTTATAAGGTGTAAAAGTAAAAATCCATGGCAAGATACTGTGTATCATACCTGTGATTAAAATTAGAAGTGCCAAAAAATTAAAATAGCTTGCATATAAAAAATGTTTTAACCAAGAAGATTTAATTTTTTTAAGATGTTTTAAGTCCCAATCCATTTTAAGAAAGTTTAGATCTACCACCATCCACAGCAATTATTTGGCCTGTAATCCAAGAACTATCTTCTGTTAGTAAGAATTTAGCAAGAGCAGCAGAGTCTTTACCTTCGCCTAATCTTCTAAGGGGATGTGCTTTTGCAATACCTTCTGCTATAGCAGTATTTTTTAACATTGGTTCTGCTATTTTAGATTTTGTTAAACTTGGTGCCACACAATTTACTCTTATGTTTGGAGCAAATTCTGCTGCAAGAGAAACCGTCAATCCTTCTACAGCAGCTTTTGCTGAAGCTATGATTGCATGATTAGTAAAACCTCTTTGAGCAGCAACTGTCGAAAATAATACTATTGAACCTTTATTTTTTTTTAAACTTTCCTGATATCCTTTTATAGCTTCTACAGCAGAATAAAGATTAAGTTTCATGCATTTCTGAAAGTCTTGTTCATTTACCATTCTTAATGGTTTTAAATCAATTGAACCGATACAATAAGCTAGCCCCTTAATTTCAGAAATATCTGATTTAACTTTTTCTATAAACCCATCCTCTAAAACATCTGCAACGGTATGTGAGCAACCAAGTTTTTCAGAGATAGAACTAAGTTCACTTTCATTTCTTCCAACTAAATGAATATTGTTTCCAGAGTTTTTTAATTGTTCCGCTAAACTTGATCCAATAGAACCTGTCGCACCAAAAATTACATATTTTTCTGACATAAAAAATTTTATTAGTTATATTTAACTATGAAGTTATTTTTTATACTTGGTAATCAATTATTTCCAACAAAATACCTAGACCGCTTCAAAAAAGACCACCTATTTTTTATGGCTGAAGATAAGGGTTTATGCACTTATGAAAAGCATCATAAACAAAAAATTTTATTATTTTTATCTTCTATGCGTTCTTATGCAGATGGATTAAGAAAAAATAAATTTAAATTAGAGTATTTTAAGATCGAAGATAAAGAATTTAATGAAGAATATTTAAAAAAATTAAAAAAAATAATTAAACAAAAAAAAGTAAAAGAAATTTCAAGTTTTGAAGTAGAGGATAAATTTTTTGAAAAAAAAATTTCACAATTTTTAAAAAAAGAAAAAATACATTGGGATGTTGTTCAAACTCCTATGTTTTTAAATTCAAGAACTGAATTTAAAAACTATTTATCAAAATCAAAAAAACCTTTTATGGCAACTTTCTACAAAGATGTTAGAAAAAAATCTGGAATATTGATGGGTTCAGATGGTAATCCAATCGGGGGCAAATGGAGCTTTGATGAAGATAACAGAAATAAATTACCTAAAAATATTTCAATCCCTAAATTTCCAAAAATAAATGAAACCAGTCATACAAAAAAATTAAAGCCAATTATTGAAAAGGAATTTAAAAATCACCCAGGGAGTACGAATAATTTTTGGTTTGCAACAGAATATGAAGATGTTGTTAAACTTTTAGATTTTTTTATAAAAGAAAAATCAAACTTATTTGGTGATTATGAGGATGCAGTTGATCAAAAAGATAATATTCTATTTCATAGTGCATTGAGTCCTTATATAAATTTAGGTTTAATTACTCCTGAATTTATTATCCAAAAAGTTTTAGACTTTCATAAGAAAAATAAAATTAGAATGAATTCTTTAGAGGGCTACGTCCGCCAGGTGATTGGTTGGCGAGAATTTATGCGTGGAATTTATCAGTCATATTCTCAAGAAATGGAAACTGGAAATTTTTTTAAACAAAATAGAAAAATGAAAAGTTCTTGGTATGATGCCACCACTGGTCTTCCACCTTTAGATTATGCAATTAAAAATGTAGTTAACCATGGTTGGTCACATCACATTGAACGGTTAATGATCTTATCAAATATTATGAACCTTTGTGAAATTAAGCCAACAATTGTTTATAAATGGTTCATGGAAATGTTCGTAGACTCTTCAGATTGGGTAATGGTTCCTAATGTTTATGGAATGGGATTATTTAGTGATGGAGGAATTTTTGCGACCAAACCTTATATTTGTGGATCTGCATATTTTATGAAAATGATGGATTTTAAAAAAGGAGAGTGGTGTAACACTATGGATGGTCTTTATTGGAGGTTCATCGATCGAAATAGAAAATTTTTTTTAAAAAATCCTCGTTTATCGATGATGGTGAGAATATTTGACAAAATGAAATCTGATAGAAAAAAATTAATTTTATCAGAAGCCGATAAATTCATTAAACAAAATACAATTTGATGAAAAAGGAAAATTTACCTACTAAAACATGTCCAGTTTGCAAAAGACCATTTACATGGCGAAAAAAATGGAAGTTGAACTGGGAGAGAGTAAAATATTGTTCCAAGAAGTGTTCTAAGCTAAGCTAATATTAGTGGATATAATAGTATTACAACATATTAAAATAGAAGACCCAGGTTACATTAAAGATTTAATGTTGGCTGATGGATTTAAACTTACCACTATTGAATTAGATGAAGGTGAAAAAATACCAGATGATTTAGGTAAATTTGATGGAATGTTTTGCATGGGAGGACCAATGGATACCCATATGGAACAAGAATATCCTTGGTTAATAGAAGAGAAGAAAAAAATTAAAGAATTTGTTGTAGATTTAAAAAAACCTTATTTAGGTTTTTGTTTAGGTTGTCAGCTTTTGGGAGAAGTAGTGGGCGGAAAAGTGGTTAAATCTAAACCAGCAGAAATTGGTATTATGGATATAAATTTCTCTAGTGAAAAAAATATAGATAAATTGTTTTCACAATTTCCTGATACAATTAAAAGTTTACAATGGCATTCATATGAAGTTCAGGGTATTGAAAATAATAAACATGTAACTTTATTAGCCTCTTCACCAATCACCAAATATCAAATTTTTAAATATCAAAATCATGCTTATGGAATTCAATTTCATATAGAAATAAAAGATACTACTGTCAATGAATGGGGATGTGTTCCGGAGTATAAAAAAGCTTTGGAAGATCAGCTTGGTATTGGTGCATTAGAAAAGTTTGATCAATCAGCAAAAGATAATATGAAAGATATGAATAACTACTCTACAATACTTTATAATAATTTTAAAAAATTTTTATGAATAATAAAATCTTTGAATGGGCAGGGGTTATAACTGCAATATTGTATTCTTTGTTTGTCGCTTTAAATATAGGCATAGAATTTTTTGGTTTTTGCCTGTTGTTATTGTCAGCTATTTTAATTGGAATTTGGGCCTATAGAGGTGGTCATAAAGGAATTCTATTTTTACAATTTTTTTATGCAACTGCTGGAATTATTGGGATGGTTCGTTGGTTTTAATTAAAGCTTGAAACAATTTTTGGAATATAATTTTTAAAATTAAAAAAACCTTTATTGCAGTATTGCCAAGCTAATTGATCAAGATTTCTATATAAAAAATCTATCTTTAAATTATTTGAATTTAAAAAATCTAAATTTTCACCTACTGTTGGATACAAACCATAATAATTTT
This sequence comes from uncultured Pelagibacteraceae bacterium, assembly GCA_902595595.1. Taxonomy (GTDB): domain Bacteria; phylum Pseudomonadota; class Alphaproteobacteria; order Pelagibacterales; family Pelagibacteraceae; genus Pelagibacter. Next base: position 173,316 of record CACJQX010000001.1, read on the forward strand.
CAATATTTATTAATTCACTTATATCTATAATTTGACAATCAATAGATTGATTTTTTAATCTTTGTTCTTGGTCTTCTATTAAATGAGATTTAAATTTCACTAATTTTTCACTGAGTTTTATTGCTCTATTTTCATTTTTATTAGAAACTAAGTAAATTTTCTTAAACTCGTTTTCCTTAAAGTCAGTGATTTCAAATGAGAGATTATTTTCAAAAATTAAAAGATTCTTATTCTCAATATTTTGTGGGTTATTGAAATCCTGTTTAATTATTTGGTAAGATTTTTCAGATACTTTTGGGGGAGCATTTTCATTTAATTTAATATTTTGAAATCTATTGTTAGTAAATTTTTTGATATTCCATTCGCTTGCAAGGTAATGTTTGCCCTGTGTTTGAACTCCAGCCACCCATCGCCATCCAAGAGTATTCGATGCTGCATCTCCGTCATAAAGATGTTGCATGAAAAATTCTGCTCCTAATTGCCAAGGTAATTCTAGAGTAAAAATCCAAATACTGGCAAACCACATTCTAGTGTGATTGTGTAAATAATTAATTTCTTTAAGCTCTTTTACCCATTCATTAAAGCAATCTATGTTTGTTTTTCCCTCAATTGCATTAAGATAATTTTGATTATTTTGAAATTCATTTCTAATTTGATTTAATTCGATAAGATAATCAGTCCAAACATTTGGTCTTAGTTCTAACCACCCTTTCCAATAAGTTCGCCATAGAACTTCTTGAATAAACTTTTCATTTTTTGAAAAAGAAAATTTACTTAGAGCTTTCTGAATGACCTCTTGTTCATTAATTATTCCATGAGTTATATACGGTGATAAGCAAGATATATTAGATCTTTTTTCAGGTCCAAAATCAAAATTTCTTAATTTTGAATATTCTCCAAGATTATTCTCAACAAAATTATTTAATTGATTTAAGGCCTTAGCCCTTGAAGCTTCAAATATCATTTAAAATTATTTTGATTTTTTTTTCTTAAGACCCAATTTGTCACTATGTCTTAATCTTAAAACAACAATTGCTCCAGCTATTAACAAAATAGCTACTGCTTCATAAACAAGTGCAGTAGGATCCATTTCTTTGCCTTGTAGAATAATAAATCGTGCAAGAGCGGTAATTGCAATAAGAAGTGGTAGGGTAATACTAATAGATTGTTGGTTCCAAAAAACCCTAACCATTGCTAGTACCTCCAAATAAAGAAACATTAAAAGCAAATCTGCTAATGTAACAGATTGATTTAAAAACATGTTTTTCATTTCAATCCCAACAGCAATAACAGTACTGATCAAGATAATAACCATTAATGCTAACTGTAAGTTTTTTGCAATCTTATCCATTATTTATCTTTACTAAAAGGTAACCATTTTTCAATTGCAGATTTTAAGGGACCATCATAAGGGATTGAATAAGAGTTCGGGTTTGGACTTGTCAAAACCTCAATTCCTTTTGAAAATACGAATATAAATACTATTACAAAAACTATGACCATGATTTTAAAAGGATCAAAATTTTTTGTTTGAAAAACACTTGCAGACTTCTCTTCTGCTCTATGGAATTGTTTAAAAGTCATATAGACAGCAAATATTAAACCTATATGAGCTAAAAAAAGTCCAGCCCATCCAAATGCGAAAGTTGTGTAAGAAAAAACATATAAACTAAAAACAGTAGTCCAAATAAAACTTAAAACTAAAAGAATTTGTAATCTAACTGTTTTAGGAAGTGCGCGTAGATCATTCTTACTATCATCAAATAAAATATTTGCAGCATCTCTCATCCAATTCTTTATTGATTCCATGATCCAAGGATATAATTTTTAGTGATTTAAACAAATGTTAATTTGTCCTAAACATTACTAAGAACGAAGCTTTTTTTTGTGAAAATTGATAAATCTTTCAACGTTAGATTTATTAAATGACTTATTTTCTTCAAATGAGACTTTTTTCATCGAGTAAGCGCTGCTATTAGTAACTCTAGATTGAATTGTAATATTTCCCTTATACAATTTAAGTTTAACTGAGCCATTAACTTTGCTTCTTTTTAAATCTACAATTTTTTGAAGTTTAAATCTTTCTTTTGAATACCAATAACCATTGTAAATTAACTCTGCATATCTAGACATTATCTGATCTTTTTTATGCATAGTTTCTTTATCTAAGGTAACAGACTCAATTGCTCTATGAGCATTGATTAAAAGAGTCCCACCAGGTGTTTCATATACTCCTCTAGATTTAATACCTAAAAATCTATTCTCTACTAAGTCAACTCTTCCAATTCCATTTTTGCCTGCTAGATCATTTAACTTTGTTAATAATTTAGCTGGAGATAATTTTTTTCCATTAATTCCAAAAGGATCACCATTTTTAAAATTAATAGTAACAAAAGATGGTTTGTTAGGTGCTTTTTCAGGAGAAACTGTTCGTTGAAAAATAAATTCTGGAGCAGAATTTTTTGGATTTTCTAAAACCTTACCTTCAGTTGATGTATGAAATAAATTATCATCCACTGAAAAAGGAGGTGCACCTTTTTTATCTTTTGGAATAGCTATGCCATGTTTTTTTGCATAATTAATTAAGTCTGTTCTTGATTTTAATTTCCAAATTCTCCACGGTGCTATGATTTTAATTTTGGGACCAAAATAATGATAGCCTAATTCAAATCTAACTTGGTCATTGCCTTTACCAGTTGCTCCGTGCGAAACAGCATAGGCTTTAAATTTTTTAGCTACTCTTATTTGATCTTTTGCAATAAGAGGTCTTGCTATTGATGTCCCTAATAAATAAACACCCTCATAGATCGCGTGTCCTCTGATCATGGGATAAACATAATCTTTAACAAAAATATCTTTTAAATCTTTAATAATTATATTTTTAACACCAAATTTTTTTGCATTAGTTATAATTTTTTTTCTATCAATTTCTTGTCCAACATCTGCTGTGTAACAAATTACATCTGCATCATAATTTTCCTGAAGCCATTTTAAAATTATAGAAGTATCGAGCCCTCCAGAATAAGCTAGAACAATTTTCTTTTTTGATTTCATTGAATTAACTACAAGCTTTTCTTGAAGCGTTATAAGCTTTAGTAAATCCTAATAATGAGTAATGATCAATCGTTTGAGAACCTTGTTGATTGTATCCAGTGATCATAATTCTAGATCCTTTTCTCATTTGTTTGATCATTTTTAATTCGATTTTATTATCTGCGATCCATGCAAAACCTTGTTCTTTAATATCAAACTTAAATTTATTCTTCCCTGAAGCAGCAGTTACTGAATTATTTTTGTTAAATTCATAACCTGGGGTAACACTTACTTCATTTTTTATATTGTCGTTTGGTCTGAATGCTACAAATAATTTTGCATCTCTTTTATTAGTTTTGGGTGCTTGCAAAATAGGTAAAGATTGCGCAAAGCATACTTTACCATCAGCATCCATAACGACCATTGCCTCCCAATCTTTATATTTACCAATTTTTTTAATTTCCTGAGCTGAAACTTGAGCAACACCACTTATAAAAAATATTCCTAACAATATTGTAATTTTTTTAATTATGGACATGGATTTGGATAAATTGTTTGTACGTGGTTAATTTCTTTAATGACATCATCAGATAAGTTTACATTTACACTTTCTATATTTGTTTTCAACTGCTCCATTGTAGTTGCTCCAATTATTACACTAGTCATAAAGTCTTGGATTTCACAAAATTTTATCGCCATCTGACTCATATCTAGATCAAACTTTTCACTAATTTTGTAATAATGTTCAACGGCATCCTCAGTATTTGGCTTTCTATACCTTGTCCAGAAATCGAAATCTCTCTCCATTCTTGATCCTTTGGGGAAATTCTTGTTTCTATACTTTCCACTTAAATATCCACTTGCTAATGGTGAGTAAGCTAAGCAGCCAATGTTTTCTCTTATAGAAACTTCAGCTAGTCCAACTTCGTAAGATCTATTTAATAAACTATAAGGATTTTGGATTGACATCATTCTTGGCAACTTTTTATCTTTGGATAACTGAAGATAATTTAAAACCCCCCAAGGGGTCTCATTTGATAAACCAACGTATCTTATTTTTCCCTGATCAATATATTTATTTAACTCTGCAAGAACATCTTCAAATTTATTCCATTCATTTTCCTTATGAACATAACCAAGTCTTCCAAAATTATTTACATTTCTTTCTGGCCAATGAAGTTGATATAAATCTATATAATCAGTTTTAAGTCTTTTAAGACTGTTATTTAAAGCAGTTTCTAAGTTTGGACCTGTAAAACTATTTTCTCCACTTCTTAAATAATCTCTTGCCGGACCAGCAACTTTTGTTGCAAGAATGACTTTGTCTCTTTTTTTTGTTTTTTCAAACCAGTTTCCAATAATTTCTTCTGTATCACCATAGGTTTCCTTTCTTGGTGGTACTGCATATAATTCAGCAGTGTCCCAAAAGTTTACTCCTTCATCTAAAGCAAAATCCATTTGTTCAAATGCTTCAAGCTCAGTATTTTGTTCTCCCCACGTCATAGTACCGAGACAAATTGTACTCACTTTAATATTGGTATTACCTAAATTTTTGTAATTCATTAGAAATATTAAGTTAAAATTTTGTTAATCTTTTAAGGTATCTTGAATAATTAGTAAAAGAATATATATATTACTTATTATGGAATTTGATAAAAACGGAATACTAAATAGAGCAAAAGCAGCACAACAAACAGCTGCTGTAATGGATGAAGGTTTAAGAGCCTACATGCTAAAAGTTTATAACTACATGGCAACAGGTATATTGCTAACTGGAATAGTAGCACTATTAACATTTAAAATGTCTGTTGTTACTAATGATGCAGGTTCAATCGTTGGTTTAACGCAGATGGGGAATGCAATTTATTTATCAGGTCTTAAATGGCTTGTAATGTTAGCACCTCTAGGTATCGTTTTTTACATGAGTTTTGGAATTAATAAAATGAGTGCATCAAAGGCACAAACTACGTTTTGGGTTTTTGCAGCTTTGATGGGTCTATCATTATCTTCAATTTTATTAATTTATACTGGAATGAGTGTAACAAGAGTTTTCTTTATTACATCTGCAACATTTGGAGCGATGAGTATTTATGGATACACAACTAAAAGAGATCTTACAAAGTTTGGATCTTTTTTAATGATGGGTCTAATTGGAATAATTATAGCTTCAATTGTTAATATCTTTATGAAATCTTCTATGATGTATTTTGTGATTTCAATTTTAGGTGTTTTAATATTTGTTGGTTTAACAGCTTATGACACTCAGAAAATCAAAAATATGTATGTTGCGTCAGACTCAGGAGAGTTAATGGGCAAGAAAGCTGTAATGGGCGCTTTAACTTTATATCTAGATTTTATCAATCTATTTATAATGTTGTTAAGATTATTTGGTCAAAGAAGATAAATTTATTTTTGAAGTTTCTTCCAGTTGGTATTTTTTAATAAAATTCTAAGATCGTAAGAATTTTTTAGTATTTTACCACTCGTATCAGTAATCAAGTATTTAAGATTTTTATTTTTAGGCTTAAAATTTTTACAAATTTTATATAGGGCATTTTCAGTAGCATTTCTAAAAACACTAAACCCTACTTGCTTACTTGAAATACTTAAACCGTAATCTTTCCAAGAACCTTCAGAAACCATCTTGGCATATAAGTCTAATATAATTTTTAGCTCATCTTTTTCAAAAAAATGTTTTTCTTCTATTTTATTATGGGGATTACTTACTACTAATTTTAAATTACTACGCATCAATCTTATGTTTATTAATTAATGGTACCTGAAACCCTGTAAATATTATTGTTATTGGAAGCATTCCCCATACTTTAAAATTAACCCAAAATTCTTCTGTTTGAGTTCTCCAAACAATTTCGTTTAATAAAGCAAGACCAAAGAAAAAATACATCCATCGTTTATTAAGAATTTCCCAGCCAATATCAGTCAGAGGAATAGATTTACCCATAATTTTTTTAAGAATAGGTTCATTGGTAAAATATTTCCCAAAAAATAACGCAAGAGCAAACATAATGTTAATGATAGTTGGTTTAACGTAAATAAATATTGGATCATTAAAGTAGATTGTTAATCCACCAAAAAAAGTAATTAAAATTCCACTTACCAAAGGCATTGGAGGAATTTTTTTTTCAAAAAACCAAACTATTGCTAATGCAACTAAAGTTGCAACTATTAGTGGAGGTATTGCTACAGATAAATTTTTATCACTATTGTAATAATAGAAAAAAAATATTGCTAAAGGACCGAAATCAGTAACAAATTTTAAAAAAGATTTATTCACTTAAAAGATATTAACATATTTGCCACATCACAAAACATTTATATTTTTAGCATTGATTTTTATTTCTAAATACCCATACTAAGATCAATGCCAGTTCAGAAAGCTAAATTTTCAATTGGAGACATTGTAAAGCATAAACACTTTGAATTTAGAGGTGTGATTTATGATGTTGATTTTGAGTTTAATAATTCTGAAGAATGGTATCAGTCTATTCCAAAAAATGTTAGACCAAGAAAAGATCAACCATTTTATCACTTATTAGCAGAAAATGATGAGATAACTTATGAAGCTTATGTTTCTGAGCAAAACTTGCTGATGGATGATTCTGATGAACCAATAAAACACCCATTAATTGAAGAGATTTTTTCAGGAAAAAAAGGCTCTAGTTATTTCAAGCCTTCTAATTAAGGCAACCATCATTCAACCACATTTAGCTCAAATCTAGGCCATACAAATTAGCTATATTTTTAGCATCTTCTGGTCAAGAGTGTTAAACGTTAATTTCAATCTTATTATCTCCCCTCTGCATTCTTGATCAGAAAACTATTTCATAATAGAAATCACCAAAAAAATTCTAAATTAAAATATGTTTAAACTTTTCGAACCTAACAAGATTTTCAAAATCACGTCAAAAGCACCTAAGTACGTTTTATTTTTGTTTATTGTTGTATTGAGTGTTGGTTTAGTTGAAGCATTAATCATATCACCTGAAGATTATAAACAAAGTGATGCAGTTAGGATTATGTATGTTCATGTTCCTGCCGCTTGGATTTCACTTGGAATATTTTCTTCTATAACATTTTTATCTATTTGTGGTTTTGTATTTAGAAACAAAAACTTTTTTTTAATCTCTAAAAGTTTAGCTCCTTCAGGATTTGTTTTTAATATTATTGCTTTAGTTACAGGATCAATTTGGGGAAAACCAACTTGGGGAACATGGTGGGCTTGGGATGCAAGAATTACATCAATGTTAATATTAGCTTTGTTCTATGCAATGTATTTAATTGTATGGAGAATTTATGATAAGGAAGAAAAAGTCTATAAGATTTCAACTTTTATAACTATTTTAGGAATTATTAATGTTCCAATTATAAAGTACTCAGTTGATTGGTGGAATACACTCCATCAACCTGCATCTATTAATATTTTGTCAAAAAGCTCAATTCATTCGTCAATGCTTTACCCATTATTGATAATGACTGCGGCATTTGCTCTTTTTTCATTGTTAATTTTCTTAATGAAATATAATACAGAACTGATAAAAATTAAGAATAAAGGCTTAGATAGATTATGATAAATGAATTACTTTTTATGAATGGATATGCTGTGTACGTGTTATCTGCTTTTAGCTTTACCTTATTAAGTTTCCTAGGTTTATATTTGGTAACTAAAATGCAATTTGTTAAAGAACAAAACAAATTTGTTGCTAAATTTGGATCACTTACTGCTGAGCAAGCTAATTCTGCAAAATCACAAAGAATAAATAAAGAAATTTTAGCAAACGTAACAAATAATTAACTTTTAAACCATGTATGGTCGAAAAGTTAAATTAAGATTTCTGTTTGTAGTAATAATCTTAATTACTTTAATTCTAACAGCATTTTTGATTTTAAAATCATTAGAAGAAAATGTTGTATATTTTCAATCTCCCTCTGAAATAAAATCACTTTCTGAAATAGATAAAAGCAAAATAAGAGTTGGAGGAATGGTTAAAAAAAACTCTATTTCCATAAGTTCAAATGAAGTTAATTTTATAATTACAGACTTTAAAAATGAAATAAATGTTACTTACTCAGGAGCAGTACCAAATTTATTTGCTGAAGAAAAAGGGGTTGTTGCAGAAGGTTTTTTGAAAGATAGAAACTTTTTCTCTGCAACAAAAATTTTAGCGAAGCATGATGAAAATTATATGCCACCGGAAGTAAAAGAAGCATTAGGAGAAAAATAAATTGATCTATAATCTTATCGGATATTATTCATTAGTAATAGGATTAATTATTGGATTATCAATATTTTATTTTTCATATAAAAATTTTAATAACTCAAATACTTTAGATACCAAAATATTATCATTTACATTTTTACAATTATTTTTTGTTGTCATAAGTTTTTTGTGTTTGATTTTTTCTTTTGTTATTTCGGATTTTAGTAATGAAACAGTATTTAATAATTCTCACACTACTAAACCATTATTTTATAAAATAAGTGGAACTTGGGGAAATCATGAAGGTAGTTTATTATTATGGTTACTTGTTTTAACGTTATTTATTTTCTTATTTTTAGTAAGAACTAAAAATCAACCAGTAAAATACAAAATTTTAACTTTAGTTTTTCAACAAATAATAATTGTTGGTTTCTTTTTATTTTTAATCAAAACATCAAATCCATTTAATTATATTTTTCCAATACCTACTGAAGGTCTTGGATTAAACCCAATTTTACAAGATCCTGCTTTAGCAATTCATCCACCTATTTTATATTTAGGCTATGTTGGTTCTTCAATTATTTTTTCATCAGTTTTGGCAGCGACAAGTTTAAAAATTATTTCTACTGGTTGGGCATCTCATATAAAAAAATGGATCTTAATTTCATGGATATTTTTAACTTTAGGAATACTGCTTGGATCAATTTGGGCTTATTACGAATTAGGCTGGGGAGGTTTTTGGTTTTGGGATCCAGTTGAGAATGTTTCTCTAATGCCGTGGCTTGCATTAACCACTCTTTTACATTGTATTTTAGTATTAGAAAAAAAATCTATTTTAACTTCATGGGTAATAATTCTTTCTATTGCAACATTTACATTAAGCATGTGTGGAACATTTTTAGTAAGATCAGGAATATTAAATTCAGTTCATACATTTGCTAATGATCCTGAAAGGGGTTTATTTATTCTTGTTTTTCTATTCATTTTGATTTTTTTATCTATTTTAATTTTTTTCTTTTTTCATAAAGATAATGACAGAAAATCTCATAGCTTTTTTTGGTTGAGCAAAGAAACTTCAATATTAATTAATAACTGGTTCATGATGTATTTTTTATCAGTTGTACTAATAGGTACCGTTTATCCAATTTTTTTAGATGTAATTTCTTCTCAAAAAATATCTGTTGGACCTCCATTTTATCATAAGTTAATAATTCCATTTTTAATTCCATTTTTACTTATGATGGCGATAGGTCCAAAATTAAAATGGATCAAATCTCAACTAGAAGATAAGATTTATTTAATCTCCTTTTTGATTATCTCAATTTTATTAGCATTTTTAGTATTAAAGAATTTTAATCAAAATATTTTAATAAATACAATTTTGATATCGAGTGCGCTTTATTTATTCTTTATTACCTTGCGAGATTTTTTTGTAAAAAAATATAAAAATATTTCACAAAATATTGCTCATTTTGGATTTAGTTTACTGATCCTAAGTATTTTATTTAATAATCTATTTGCTACTGAAATTATAACAAATCTTAAGGTTGGTGAAACTTTTGAAAATTCGAAAACCAAGATAATTTTTGAAAATGTTGATCAGAAAAAAGAAAAAAATTATAATGCTATTGTTGCGAATTTTTCTATAAGTAATTTAAATGGTGAAGAGGATAGATTTTCTCCAGAGCTGAGAATTTATAATCAACCCGTCATTGCCACAAGTGAAGCTGATATTAAAACAACACTTATGTCAGATAAATTTATTGTAATTAATCTGGTTCAAAATCAAGATTTTTTCAATGTAAGATACCAAGTTAAACCATTTATGCTATGGATCTGGTTATCAGTAATTCTAATATCTTTTGGAGGTATTGTTAGCTTTTTACAAAAAAGATCATGAAAAATAAAATATTACCTTTTTCAGTTATTATTATTTTTGTAATAATATTTTTTATTTTTTTCAAAGGTTTAGAAGACTCGAAAATATACACTCCAGATGTTAATACAAAAAAAGAGATACCAGTGTTTAATACTAAAGAATTTTTTTCTGGAGAAAATATAAAATCATCAAGTATCTTTGAGCTAGATAAGGTTTATTTATTAAATATTTGGTCATCCTGGTGTGTACCATGTCGACAAGAGCATCCTTTTTTGATGAATTTAAATTTAGAGAATAAATTAAATATTATTGGGATGAATTATAAAGATAATTTAAAAAATGCAGAAAATTTTTTAAAAGAACTAGGAAACCCATATAAAGAAATTTTTATTGATTTAGATGGTACAATTGCAATTGAGTGGGGAGCATATGGGGTTCCCGAATCATTTTTAATTTATAATAATGAAATTATTAAAAAATATATTGGACCTCTTAACCAAGAATTAGTTGATGAAATTAATTTATTGATAAAATGAAAGTTCTTAAATTTTTTTTAATTTTTATAATATTGTTCCCTTTAAGTAGTGTTAATGCTGAGGAAAACGATAAAAGAAATAAAATAACTAAAAATTTACGATGTCTTATATGTCAAGGTCAATCAGTTTACGATTCAGATTCTGAATTTGCAAACAGTTTAAAAATTGTGGTTGATAAAAAGCTTCAAGAAGGTCTTTCTGAAGATCAAATTTATGAATATTTTAAAACTAAATATGGAGAATGGATACTTTATGATCCTGGTTTAAATAAAAACACATATATTCTCTGGTTATTACCAATATTGATATTTTTAATCGGAGGTGCAATAATCTATAAAAGCTTTATAGTTAGAAAATAATTTATCCATAATGAATTTAAAAAAATTACTAGTAAATATTTTTTTTATTATTTTTGCTTTTTCTTCAATAGCAGAAGAAAAAAATATCATAGATCAAAATAATGAACTTAACTTTTACACAGGTATGTTTGATTTTAGTGACGATGGAAAAAGATCGACATTATTTGGTTTCCAGCATCAAAATGAAAACTTAAATAGAGATACTTTTCTTGGAAATCTGTCGCCGATAACTGGTGTCTTGATTACAGCAGATAATGCAGGTTATATTTATACTGGTGTTCAGGCACAATATAAAATTGGCTCTTTAAACTTTACACCAAGTTTTACTCCTGGATTATATCATGAGGGTGATGGAAAAGATCTTGGGCATGTAATTGAATTTAAAAGTGAATTACAGATTTCACTAGATTTATCTACAACTAGTCAGTTTGGCTTTTCGTATAATCATATATCAAATGCTAGCTTGGGTAAGAAAAATCCTGGGGCAAATAGTTATATGTTTAATTTTTTTAAAAGCTTTTAAATAATATCATGAATATAAATGACTGTTATAATTTTGAAGATTTTCGAAAATTAGCAAAAAAAAAATTACCAGCTCCTATTTTTCATTATATTGATGGTGGAGCAGATGACGAAGTCACTTTAAATAGAAATACTGATGCCTTTAATGATTGTGATTTAGTTCCTAACATTCTTAATAGTGTTGGTGAACCAGATTTGTCCACTACTGTCTTTGGCAGAAAAATTAGTATGCCTTTATTTTTATCTCCTACTGCAATGCAAAGTTTATATGACCCTGAGGGAGATAAAGCTTCTGCAAGAGCTGCAGAGAAGTTTGATACAATTTACAGTATGTCCACAATGGCGTCTTTTTCAATTGAAGAGGTTGCAAATATTTCTAGCGGGCCAAAACTTTTTCAACTTTATATTCACAAAGATAAATCAATTACTGATGATTTAATCGAAAGATGCAGTAGAGCTAATTTTGATGGAATGTGTATTACTGTTGATACACTTGTTGCTGGAAATAGAGAAAGAGATCATAGAACTGGATTTACTACACCACCTAAATTTACTTTGGATAGTTTATTGAGTTTTGCAATGAGACCAGGATGGGTTTTCAAATATTTTACAAATAAAAAATTTGAATTAGCAAATATAAAAAACAAAACTGATAAAGGTACTAATATTGCAAAATCAGTTATGGATTACATTAATGAACAATACGATCCAGCAATGAATTGGAAAGATGCAGAATATTGCATAAAAAAATGGAATAAGCCTATGGCATTAAAAGGTGTAATGTCAGTAGAAGATGCTAAACGAGCAATAGATATTGGTTGTACAGCAATTATGATTTCAAATCATGGAGGAAGACAACTTGATGGATCAAGATCTCCATTTGATCAAGTTAAAGCAATTTCAGATGCAGTTGGTGATAAATTAGAAATTATTCTTGATGGTGGTGTAAGAAGAGGAACACATGTTCTTAAAGCTTTAGCCGCAGGAGCAACTGCATGTAGTTTTGGAAAAGCATTTCTTTTTAGCTTAGGTGCTGGCGGGCAAAAAGGTGTTGAAAGACTTTTAGAAAATATGCAAAAAGAAATTAGAAGAAATATGATTTTAATGGGCTGTAAGTCTGTTAAAGATCTTGATGCGTCAAAAATAATATATAGAGATTAAAATATAAGAATTTTAAGCATTTATTTGATAAATTAAACTTTTAAACTAAATAGACAAAAAACTAATTTTCGTTTAGGTTGTCGATTTTAATTTTTAAATTGTTATGGAACTTGCAAAATCTTTAAATAGGCTTGGAACTGAAAGCGCTTTTTCTGTTTTAGCTGAAGCAAAAAAACTTGAAGCTCAAGGTAAACCGATGATTCATTTAGGTCTAGGTCAACCTGATTTTAAAACTCCAAAACATGTAGTTGACGCAGCAAAAAAAGCTCTAGATGATGGACATCACGGATATGTTCTTTCGAATGGTATTTTAGAGTGTAGACAGGCGGTCACTAGATGGATAAAGAAACGTTATAGTGCAGAGGTAGACCCTGAAAGAATTATTATTATGCCAGGTGGGAAACCAACAATGCATTATGCAATTCAGTGTTTTGGTGAGCCAGGCGCGGAGATAATTCATCCAACTCCAGCTTTTCCTATTTATGAATCAATGATTAATTTTACTGGTTCTACTGCAGTGCCTTACGATCTAACTGAAGATAAAGATTTAAAGTTTAGTGCAGATAAAATTTTATCTCTAATTACCGATAAAACTAGATTATTAATTTTAATAAATCCAAATAATCCTACTGGAAGTTTTGTAGAAAAATCAGAAATAGACAAATTGGCTGAGGGTTTAAAAAAATATCCTCATGTGACTATTTTAAGTGATGAAATTTATAGTAGACAAATTTTTGATGATAAAGAAATGCCAACATTCTTTAATTATCCTGAGTTAAGAGAAAGATTAATAGTTTTAGAAGGTTGGAGTAAAGCTTACTCAATGACAGGTTGGAGACTCGGTTGGAGTTTTTGGCCAGAAAATTTAGTTGAACATGTAAATAAATTATTAATTAATAGTGTATCATGTGTGAATGCTGCTGCTCAGTTCGCAGGTATTGCTGCCCTAGATGGACCTGATGACTCAATTGATGAGATGATGGAAAAGTTCACATTAAGAAGAAAATTAATTCATGAAGGTTTGAATAGTTTACCTGGTGTAGAATGTAGTTTACCTGGTGGAGCGTTTTATGCATTTCCTAAAGTTATTGGAACTGGAATGGATGGTGGTGAATTTTGTAAAAGAGCTATGCATGAGGCGGGTGTTGCTATAGTTCCCGGTACAGCTTTTGGAAAAACATGTAAAGATTATGTAAGATTTAGCTTTGCAGCCTCTCGAGATAACATTTCTAACGCATTGGAAAATATCAAAAAAATGTTAGGCTAGGCTATGTCTGAAATAGCTTTACCAAAAATTGATAGTTCTATTTTAAATAGAAAAAGTGAAATAGTAAAAAAACTTTCAAAGTTAACCAATATAGAAAATGTATTGAGTGAGGCTGATGAATTGAGACCGTATGAAACTGATGCTTTATCAGTTTATACGCAAACACCATTAGCAGTAGTACTTCCAGAAAACACAGAAGAAGTAAGCGAGATATTAAAATATTGTCATAGTGAAAATATTAAAGTTGTACCAAGAGGTGCAGGCACAGGATTGTCCGGCGGAGCATTACCTCTTCAAGATGCTATTCTTCTTGGTTTAGGAAAATTTAATAAAATATTAGAAATTGATTACGAAAATAAATGTGTTGTAACTCAGCCAGGAGTTACAAATTTAGGTATTACTCACGCAGTTCAACACAAAGGATTTTATTATGCGCCAGACCCTTCGAGCCAGTTAGCATGTTCTATAGGTGGAAATGTTGCTGAAAATTCTGGTGGAGTTCATTCATTAAAGTATGGAACGACCACAAATAATATTTTAGGTGTACAAATGGTTATGATGGATGGAACTATTTGTAGATTTGGAGGAAAATCTTTTGATCAAGAGGGATATGATCTTATGGGTTTAATTTGTGGTTCAGAGGGATTATTGGGAGTTGTCACTGAGGTTACAGTTAAAATTTTAAAAACACCAGAAGTAGTAAGAGCTGCTTTGATAGGTTTTCCATCTATTAAAGAAGGTGGAGATGCAGCTTCAGAAATTATTTCAAGTGGAATAGTTCCAGCAGGAATGGAAATAATGGATAAAGCTTTAATTGAGGCAACAGATAATTTTAGTAAAGCAGGATATCCACGAGATGCAGAATTATTATTAATAGTGGAACTTGATGGAACAGTTTCAGAGGTTAATGAGTTAATTAAAAAAGTAGAGGTAATCTGTAAAAAAAATAATTGCTCTAGTCTTAAACTTAGCAATAGTGAGAAAGAAAGACTTTCATTCTGGGCTGGAAGAAAAGCAGCCTTTCCTGCATGTGGAGCTATGGCACCTGATTACTATTGTATGGATGGTTCTATTCCAAGAGGCAAGCTTGCTGAAGCATTATTAGAAATAAAAAAATTATCTGAAAAATATGAGCTACCAGTGGCAAATTGTTTTCACGCGGGTGATGGAAATTTACATCCACTTATTATGTTTGATGGAAATGATAAAGAACAACTTAGAAAAACTGAAGAGTTTGGTTCGGAAATATTAAAAACATGTGTGAGACTTGGTGGAGTAATTACAGGAGAGCATGGTGTTGGTATAGAAAAGCGAGAACTTATGTGTGAAATGTTCAATGACAACGATATTCAACAACAATTGAGTATCAAAAAGTCATTAGATGAAAAAAATTTATTAAATCCTGGAAAAGTTTATCCTATACTTAGAAAATGTGCAGAGGAAGGAAGGGTTCATGTCCACAAAAATAAAGATAAATTCCCAGATCTCCCAAGATTCTAATAACATCTATTATCCCAAAGATGAGTCGGAAGTTTCAGATTTAATTAGGGAA
Source organism: uncultured Pelagibacteraceae bacterium (assembly GCA_902595595.1). Lineage (GTDB taxonomy): Bacteria > Pseudomonadota > Alphaproteobacteria > Pelagibacterales > Pelagibacteraceae > Pelagibacter. The sequence goes on from CACJQX010000001.1 coordinate 188,844, forward strand.
CTATATAAACAAGATTCTCCAACAGAAATTATCGGTAACAACTCAAAAAGTTTTATTGGAAATAAAACGCAGTCAGCTAATACTACGTCTTTATCTAAAATCTCAGGTATTATCGATTATAGACCTGAAGAATTGTATATTAAAGTTAAAGCCTGTACACCAATCAATGAAATCGAGCAGGTCTTAAGCGAAAATAATCAAGAGCTAGCTTTTGAACCAATAGACTTTGGATATATTAAAGAAGGTAAGTCAAATAAAGGGACAATAGCAGGATACTTATCTTGCAATTATGCAGGTTCACGAAGATTTAAAGTTGGTAGTGTGAGAGATCATGTCTTGGGTTTTAAGGGAGTTAATGGAAAGGGAGATATAATTAAATCAGGTGGTACTGTTGTTAAGAACGTAACAGGTTATGATTTATCAAAACTTATAGCTGGTTCGTTTGGTACTCTCGTTGCTTTAACCGAAATTACATTAAAGGTGCTACCTAAGAAAGATTCTTCCAAAACTGTAATAATTTATCCTAGTAATTTCGAACAAATTTATGATTTTTTTAATAAACTATCTAGCTCAAGTAGTGAAATTTCTGGTGCCGTTTTTGTTCCTGAACAATCAAAGGATAAAGATTTTGTTACTAAAAAAAATTCTGTTTTTAAGTTTAATGATCTTAAATCAAATGTTTCATTTATAGCATTTAGAGTTGAAGGGGACAAAATTTCAATTGAAGAAAAAATTAACAATTTAAAAAAAGAGCTTAAATTAAGTAATTCAGATATTTCTACTCTTGATGTTTATCAATCAGAACCATTTTGGAAAAAAGTGAATAATTTAGAGGTATTTGAAAAGACTGAGCATAATTTAATACGAATGGTGATACCACCTGCAAATGGTTCAAAACTATGCAAACATCTAGAAAACAACCATAACTATTTTGTTGATTGGTGTGGGTCGTTATTCTGGATTGAAGTTAATAATAAAAAAGAAGAAAAGATTAAAGACTTAAAAAAAATGGCAAAAGATTTTGGAGGTTATTTGACAGTAATTAAAACTTCATCAGAATATGACTATGGAGAAGCTATTTTTACTGTTGATAAAGTACGTTTAATGATTTCTGAAAAAGTAAAACAAAGTTTTGATCCTAAAAGAATTTTAAACCCAGGGAAAATGTATAGAGGAGTTTAATGCAAACAAAATTTACAGAAGAACAGCTTAGAGATCCTGACAATTTTGCAAACGAAAAAGTTTTTAAAAAATGTGTGCATTGTGGAATGTGTAATGCTACTTGCCCTACGCATCAACTTCTAGGTGATGAGTTAGATGGTCCTAGAGGACGTATTTATCTTATTAAAGATATGCTCGAAAATAATAGGAAACCAACCGAAAAAGTTGTAAAGCATATTGATCGATGCCTCTCATGTTACAGCTGTATGACTACTTGTCCTGCAGGAGTAAATTATATGCATATAATTGATCATGGAAAAAAATATATTGAAAAAAATTATCAAAGATCTCTCTTTGATAAACTAATAAGGTATTTTTTATCTATTACTCTTCCAAATACAAAAGTTTTTCGATTATCAAGTTTATTAGTAAAATTATCAAAGCCATTCAAATTCTTAATGCCATCAAAAATTAAGGATATGATTGAATTAATGCCTACAAATTTTCCTAAAAAAAGTTTACCAATAAAAGAAGTTTACAAATCTTCCACTAAAAAAAGAATTGCTAGAGTTGCTCTTTTAACAGGGTGTGTACAAAAAGAAATATCTCCTCAAATTAATGAAGCAACAATAAGGTTATTAAACAGACACGGTGTAGAAGTAGTTGTTCCAAAAAAAATTCGTTGTTGTGGATCTTTAAATCATCATCTTGGAAAAGAGGAGGATGCTCATCAAGATTTTAAAAACAATATAAACACTTGGTATGAGGAACATCAAAAAGGAAATTTGGATGCAATTTTATCAAATACGTCCGGTTGTGGAACAACCATGAAAGATTATGGATTTATTTTTCGTGAAGATAAAGAGCTAAGTAAAAAAGCTAAAGTAATATCAGAACTTACAAAAGATATATCAGAATATATATTCGAAAGTTTGAAACTTGATATTAAAGATAAAGGAAAAAAATATAAAGTAGCATATCACTCTGCGTGTTCAATGCAGCATGGTCAAAAGGTTCATTCGCAGCCAGTTTCATTACTTGAGAAAACTAATAATGAAATTATGGAAATTCCAGAAGGCCATATATGTTGTGGATCAGCTGGTACTTACAACATTTTGCAATCAAAAATTGCAAAACAATTATTAAAGAAAAAAGTAAATAATATTGAAAGTTTAAATCCAGATTTTATCTCTACAGGAAATATTGGTTGTATTACCCAAATCGCTCATGGTACTAAAGTTCCGATATTACATACAATTGAAGTTTTAGATTGGTACACTGGAGGACCAAAACCTGAAATTTTAAAATAAAAATTATGAAAAAGGTTTTAATTACAAGACGTTTAATAAGAGAAAGTGAAGACAAAGCATCTAAATTATTTGATGCAAAATTTAATACTAATGATGAACTTTATTCACAAAAAAAAATTATTGAAATGAGTGAAGGATTTGACGGTATATTATCATCATTAACTGAAAAATTAGATGCAGAAACAATTAATCAATTACCAGACACTGTAAAAATTATTTCAAATTTTGCAGTTGGATTTGGAAACATTGATTTAGAGGCAGCAAAAAATAGAGGTATAGCAGTAACAAATACACCAGAAGTTTTATCAGATGCTACAGCAGAAATTGGAATTTTATTAATTTTAGGAGCATGTAGAAGAGCTTCCGAAGGAATAGAGTCCGCAAAAGAAGGTGGATGGAAATGGTCTGCTGATTATTTAATTGGGAAACAATTAACAGGAACAAGATTAGGAATTTTAGGTATGGGTCGTATTGGCCAAAAAATTGCAAAAATTGCAAAATCTTTAGGTATGGTTATTCATTATCATAATCGTTCAAAATTAAGTGAAGATAAAGAGCAAGGTGCAACATATCATGACAGCATAAAAAGTCTTTTTTCAGTCTCAGATGTTTTATCAATTTGTTGTCCAGCCACAAAAGAAACAGAGAACTTGATAAATAAAGAGACTGTTGAGTATTTCCCCAAAGGTGCTGTGATAACTAATGTTGCAAGAGGTGATATAGTTGATGATGAAGCTTTAATTGATGCATTGAATAGAAGAAAAATTTATGCAGCAGGATTAGATGTTTATAAAAATGAGCCAAATCTAAATCCTGGTTATTTAAAAATTCCAAGTGCTTTTGTTTTACCTCATCTGGGCAGTGCAACAAAAGATACAAGAATTGCAATGGGAAATTTAGCAATTGATAATTTAGATGAGTTTTTTAGAACTGGTAATTGTATTAATAAAGTAAATTAAAATGTCTCAATCGATAGCTTTCATCGGCGTTGGCAACATGGGTTGTCTAATGGCTGAAAATTTAATGAAGGCAGGTAAATCTGTAAAAGTTTTTGACGTCTCAAAAAAAATGCTTGGGATTGCAAAAGATAAAAATCTTGAAATAGCCGAAAATTTAGATGATCTAATTACAGATCATGTTGATGCGGTTATTACTATGCTTCCAGAGGGCAAGCATTCTAAGGAAGTTTATTTAGGTGATAATGGAATAATAAATAAAGTTTCAAAAAATAGTTTGCTAATTGATTGTTCTACAATTGATATTCAAACTTCTATTGAAATTGGAAAAAAAGCTTCAGAAAAAGGAATAGAAATGATTGATGCGCCAGTTAGTGGTGGAGTAATGGGAGCGCAAAAAGCAACTTTAAATATAATGGTTGGTGGATCAAAAGAAGCTTTTGAAAAAGCGCTTCCTTTATTAAAAATCATGGGAAAAAATATATTTCATGCAGGTGATTTAGGTAGTGGGAATGGTGCTAAGATTTGTAACAACATGGCCTTAGGCATTGCAATGATTGCTGCTTCAGAGTCGTTAATGTTAGCAAAAAGATTAAATATAGATATTAAAAAAGTTCATGAAATCATGAAAAATGCATCAGGTAATAGTTGGCCAATTTCTGTATATCCACCTTTACCTGGTTTAATTGATGGTACGCCTTCAAATAACAATTATCGTCCAGGTTTCTCTGCAGGCATGATGAATAAAGATCTTAAACTTGCAAATGATTGTGCGAAAAGTGTGAATGCTGAAACACCATTAGGAAAAATGGCTCTAGAAATTTATGATCAATTTTGTAAAGAAGGAAACGATACTAAAGATTTTTCAGCGATCTCTAAAGTTATAGGCGGTAATGCTTGGGATTATCCAATTGATTAAATAAATTTATTGTAAGTGTTTATAAATTGTTGTTCTAGAAATACCTAATTTTCTAGAAGTTGCAGAGATATTATTTGTTTCATCAAAAGTTGATCTAATTAAAGTACATTTCTCTCTTTTAATTTTTGTATCTTCACAATTTTTACAAGTACTCAGTTTTTTTTCTTTTTTTGTTTCAACAAATTTATTTTCCTTAAAAATTTGACTTTTGACCACAAAAACAGATGAGCCCAAATGATCAGTAATTTTTAATGTTTTATTATTTAATAAATCTGATGCGATAGATGAAAATGAATTTGTAAAAATTTTATTAAAATTTTCATTTTTAAGATCTACTAATCCATTAAGCATAATTTTTGCATTACTGTTAGCACCTACAATTAGACCGTCTCCATTGATAGCCAACAAACCAACACTTGTTGTTGATAAATATTCTTGTCGAGGATGAAAGGATAAAATTAATTCATGTTCAAACTTTTTTAAAAATAATTTTGTTTCGATACTTCTGGTTGCTAGTTTCACTAAAGCTAGAGTATGTTGCTCTCTAGACATGTAGTCAGTTGAAGCATCTATAATTCCAATAGTCTTACCATCATAATTAATTATTGGACTTGCGAAACAAGATATATTTTCATGCGCTATAAAAAAATGTTCTTTACCAGAGACTATTGTTGGTTTTTTTAATTCAACAGATAATCCTAAACCATTTGTACCACAAACCTTCTCAGCCCATATAGATCCTGGTATAACTGTTTTACCTACGTCGGTTTGAAGACAAGTTTTGTCATATATTGTATCAAGTACTAAGCCATTCTCATCTGAATATGCGACCATAAAATTAGTTCCAGCAATTTGTGAGTATAAAAGTTCTAATTCTGGGAGAACTATTTTTCTAAGAGCTTCATTTTTTTCTTTGATTTCTTTTAATTGAACAGAGGATACCACGCTTTGTTTTGGATCTTTAAATGGATTAAGACCCTCTGCGATGCATCTTGACCAACTATCAGAAATCTCCTTACCCATCTCATAAGATAGCATTCCTCTTTTTTTTAGGATATCTTTAAACTCTTTTTTTAGTGAAGATAAATTTCCCATTACAAAAAGATAATTAAAAATACTGTATTCAACAACTAACCAGAGGTTGTATTTGTCCATTAATTGAACACTTAAAAGCGACATTGACTCCATAGCAATTCAATTTTTTAATAATGTTTTAGAAATTAATAGGGAGAGAAAACGATGAAAGCACAGGTTTTGCACAAGTATGACCCAGAAATGAAGGAAAAAGTTTGGGTTACAGGTGAAGAAATGCCAGATCCGAAGATTGAGAAGGCATCAGATGTAATTGTTAAAATTGGTGCTGCAGGAATTTGCAGAACAGATTTACATATAATTGAAGGAGTATGGAAACATATTCAAGATCCAGATGGAACTTTGTTACCATGCGTGATGGGACATGAAAATGCAGGATGGGTAGAGGACGTAGGTAAGGATGTTACAGAATATAAAAAAGGTGATCCAGTCATTTTGCACCCATTAATATCAGGAACGGGCGGTACTTGTTTAGATTGTAGAAGAGGTAATGATATGCATGCTGCTGCTGGAGCATTTCCTGGATTAAGTATCAAAGAAGGTGGATATTCTGAACTATTAAAAACAAGTGTTAGAAATTTAATTAAACTTCCAAAAGTTTTAGCACCTAAAGATGTTGCACCTTTTTCAGATGCAGGTCTTACAGCTTATAGGGTTGTTAAAAAGGCAACGAGACATTTATTGCCAGGTCAAAGCTGTACGATAATTGGTGCTGGAGGTTTAGGACATATTGCTATTCAATGTTTGAAAGCAATGTGTGCTGCTGACATTATTATTGTTGAGAAATCTGAAGCAGCTTTAAAACATGCAATGGAACTCGGTGGTGATCACGGAGTTTTAATTGATGGAAACGAAATTGAAAAAGTTCAAGAACTAACTAAAGGAAAAGGTTCAGAAGCTGTTATCGATTTCGTAGGTGAAAAAGGATCTACTGCCATGGGAATTCAAATGACTTCTAATGGTGGTTTTTACTACATTGTTGGTTATGGAGAAGAAATCAAATCATTAGCAGTTGATTTAATTATTTCTGAAAAAACAATCGTAGGTAATTTAGTGGGAACGTGGTCTGAGTTATATGAATTGATGGAGTTAGCTGATAGAGGAAAAGTGAAGCTATCCATGCAAGAATATAAATTAGACGATGCTAATAAAGCGCTCCATGATCTTAACGACGGTAAAGTTAAGGGACGAGCTGTTTTAGTTCCGTAATTAAGTAAAGGAAGAGAGAGGTAATAATGAAAATAATGAAAACTTGCTTGACGGCTATTATATCAAGTTTGATGATATTTAGTCCTATGGCATATGCTGATAAGTGGAGCGATCAGTTTCCACATATCAAAGCTACGGGAGATATTCCTGGTGACTGTTCTTATGAGAAGATGTCTAAGAAAAATTACAAAGGAAAAACTCTTAAAATAAATACTCACGCAATACCGGTAATGGGAGAGCCAACAGCTCTACACGCTGAACAGTTTGAGAAATTAACTGGTGCAAAAGTTGAAGTTACACATACACCAGCTGGTGATTTGTACTCAAAAGCAATGGTTCCTTTCCAAGCTGGACAAGCTCCTTACGATGTTGTGTTTGGATTTTCTAACTTCATAAATGACTGGAAAAGATATTTAGCACCAGTTCCTAAGAAGTATATGAACTCACCTGAGATGAAAGATGTAACAAAATCTCACATGGGTGTATCATCTTGGGATGGAACTATGTACCAATACCCAGTTGATGGTGACAGACATTATCTAAAATACAGAAAAGACGTAATAGATAATCCTGAAATGCAGAAGAAATATAAAGCTGACACAGGTAATGAGTTAAGAGTTCCAAGAACTTGGAAAGAATATGCTCAAATGGCTAAATATTTCAATGATTGGGATTGGGATGGAGATGGTGAAAAAGAATATGGTTCAGCTGAAGTTATGAAAAAAGATGACTTAATGTTTGCAGCTTTTTTCAGCAGATCAGTTGCTTATGCTAAAAACCCTAGAACTCCAGGTGGTTTCTTTTTTGATTTAGAAACTATGAAACCAAACATCAATAACCCAGGTTTTGTTGAAGCATTAACTGATTGGGTTGAAGCTACTAAATATGTTCCTCCAGGAGGAACTAACTTTGGTCTAGGTGATGAAATCGGATCATTTGGTGGTGGACAAACTTTATTTAGTTTCTCTTGGGACGATGCATTTATTGCAGCAATGCAAGATGATAGCCCAATTAAAAATAAAGTTGGTGCAGCTCCACTTCCAGGCGCTGATAGAGTTTGGAACAGAGTTTCAAATAGCTGGGAAAATCAATACAACCAAGCTCCTTACATTGTTTGGGGTTGGGCTGTAGGTGTTGCTAAGAAAAGTAAAGTAAAAGATATGGCATTTGATTATCTTTGCTTCTTTTCTAATGGTGCAAACCACCAAGCTGATTTAGCTATTGGTAGATTTGGTGTTAACCCATTTAAAAACTCAGACTTTGACCCTAACATTTATATTAATAGTATGGGTTGGGATCCAGAGATCGCTAACAGTTACACTCAAACACTTTTAGATATGGAAAAAAGTAATAACAGAGTTTTCCCTCTAAGAGTTCCAGGTGTATTTGAATTTACAAGTGCTGTTGCTACAGGAACTTCAAAAGCTTTAGCAGGACAATTATCTCCTCAAGAAGCTTTAGACGAAGTTGCTAAAGAGTGGGAAGCAATTGTAAGCAGAGTAGGTAAAAAAGCAGTTCAAGATGCCTATGCTGTTGGTGTCAAAATGGAAGACAACAAGCTATAATTTAAAGATACTTTATGTGGCCATTAATTTTAATGGCCACATATAATAAAAATAATATAATCCTTTATTTATAAATGAACTTTAAACATAAATATTTTTTCCTGTTTCCAGGTTTATTTGTGTTGATAGGAATATTAATTTTTCCAATTATTTTCGTAGTTAGATTAAGTTTGTCAGGATGGAATAGTTATAATCCTGGATTAGATTACATAGGTTTAGAAAATTACATAAGATTATTTACTGATGACCCAAGATTCTGGGAATCATTTTTTAGATTGAGTTTTTTATCAGTTACAACAGTTATTTTGCAATACGTAATAGGTTTTGCTTTGGCGCATATGGTTTGGAAAGATATTAAATTTAAAAGATTTTTTAGAGTTCTTTTTTTAGTTCCAATGATGACAACCCCAGTGATCATGACGGTTATTTGGAGAACATTTTTTCACGAGTCTCTTGGACCAGTAAATGATTTGTTGTCAGTTTTTGGGGTAGCTCCCAAGTGGTTGACAGATCCTGTTATTGCAAAATTTACAGTTATTATAGTTGAGGTATGGCAATGGACACCATTTATGTTTTTACTTTTATTAGCAGGGTTATTGTCACTACCTAAAGAACCATTTTTAGCTGCTGCGATTGATGGTGCTAGCCCAGTTAGAAAATTTATTTATGTAACATTTCCATTGATGGCTCCCATCTCAATTGGAGCAATAATTATAAGGTTAATTGAGGCATCAAAGATTATGGATACAGTTTATGTACTGACTTCAGGTGGACCAGGTACCTCTACAGAAACTTCAAGTTTTTATATCTTTATTAAAGGACTGAGAGAATTTCAGATGGGTTATGCAGCGTCGATGTCATTTACTTACTTAATAATTATGATCATAAGTCTCACCATTATAGCAAAAGTACTAACGAAGGTTTTATTAAAAGAATAGAGTATGAATAAATTATATATTTTTTTAAAATATTTTTTTATTGTCGTTTGGACAGTATTTGTGGTTGCTCCTTTTCTTTGGGCTCTCACAACATCTTTTAAAGATTTCCAGTCTGTTAATGGGGGAGTAACATATATTCCATGGGTCGATTTTGAACCTAATTTAGAAGGGTGGAAGGTTTTAATTAAATCACCAGCTAAAGGTGGAGTAGATATAATTGAACCATATTTTAATAGTTTGTTTGTAACTTGCACTGCAAGTTTAATTAGTATTATTCTTGGAACATTGTCTGCTTATGCATTATCAAGATACACATTTAAGGCAGGGTTTGTAAAAAATAATGACATTACTTTTTTCTTTATCTCACAAAGAATTATGCCACCGATTGTTTTATCAATTCCATTTTTTTTATTTTTAAGTTCAATAAATTTATTAGATAGTCTAACCGGGCTAATTGTTGTTTATATAGTTTTATTAATGCCAATAGCGGTTTGGATTATGGTGGACTTTTTTAATAAAGTTCCAAGAGAAATTGACGAGACAGCTCTAATTGATGGTTGTAATCCTTATCAAGCATTTTTAAAAGTGGTATTACCAAATTCAATACCAGGTTTAATTGTAGCAGGAATGTTTTGCATAATTTTTGGATGGATTGATTTTTTCTTTGCTTTTATTTTAACATTTACAGAGGTGCAGTTATTACCTGTTAAAATAGTTGCATTAAATTCATCAGTAACTCCTTGGTGGAGCTTATCTGCATCAGCTTTAGTTTCAGTAGCACCATTAATTATTGTTGCGTTCATAGTTGAACGATATTTATCAAAAGGAAATTTATCAGGAGCTATTAAGTAATGGATTTAGTTGCAAATAATTTATCATACAAACCAGATGATCAATATCATTTAAACGAGGTATCCTTTAATTTTAAAGAAGGAAATTTATATACAATTTTAGGAAGAACCTTATCAGGAAAAACAACTCTATTAAAAACAATAGCTGGTCTTTTAACACCGGATAGTGGTGAAATTGAATTTGATGGTAAAAATTTCTTAAAAATTCCTGTCTGGGAAAGAAATGTAGCAATGGTTTATCAGCAATTTATAAACTATCCTCATTTAAATGTTTTTGAAAACATTGCCTTTCCTTTGAAACAAAGAAAAATAGATAAAAGTATTATTAAAGAAAAAGTAATGGACGCTTTAAAATCTGTAGGCTTGTTAGGTTATGAAAATAGAAAGATTCAAGAGCTTTCTGGAGGGCAGCAACAAAGGGTTTCGCTTGCAAGATCTTTAGTCAAAAACGCTAAAATACTGTTGCTAGATGAGCCATTGGTAAATTTAGACTATAAATTGAGAGAGCAACTTAGAGAAGAGTTTAAGAACCTATTTTCTAAAGGGTTAGCAGATGAAACAATATTAATTTATTCAACTACTGACCCAAGAGAAACTATGGAATTAAATGGTGAAGTTATAGTTTTAGATGAAGGCAAGGTCTTACAAGTTGGTCCAGCAAAAGAAATATTTGAAAACCCTAACTCTTTAAAAGTTGCAGAAATTTCTAATGACCCGCCAATGAATATAATCGAAGCTAAAATTTCAGATAATCAGATTAGATTTGAAGGCATAGATGTAGAGGCTCCACAACATTTATCTAAATTAACCGAAGATGGTTTAAAAATCGGATTAAGATCTTCTGATATTGAATTAAATGAAAATGGACACGAATTTGAAGTTGAGCTTGCAGAAATTAGTGGTTCAGAAACATTGCTACATTTAAAAAGAGGAGATACAAAAATTATAGTTTCAATAGAAGAAGTTCTTAACTTTAAAATACACGATAAAGTAAAAATTAATTTTAAAATTGATAGAGCTTATGCGTTTCATGCTGATGGAAAATTAGCATCTTCACCTTTTGGGGGTTTGAATGGCTAAAATCGATTTAAGCAACATATCTCACTCATACAATCCAAATGATCCAAATCCTGTTTATGCTTTGAATCCTTTCTCAATGACATGGGAAAATGGAAATAGATATGCAATTTTAGGTCCTTCTGGATGTGGAAAAACTACGATGCTTAATATTGTATCTGGCTTAGTCAGACCTTCGGCTGGAAGAATATTATTTGATAATAAAGATGTTACAGATTTAAAAACAGAAGATAGAAATATTGCTCAAGTTTTTCAATTTCCAGTTATTTATAATACAATGACTGTTTATGAAAATTTAGCTTTCCCACTTAAATGTAGAGATTTTTCTAAAAGTAAAACGGATGAAAGAGTTAATTCAGTTGCTGAAACTTTAAATTTAAAATCTTTTTTAAATTCTCCTGCAAGAAAATTAACAGCAGACCAAAAGCAATTAATATCTTTAGGAAGAGGTCTTGTAAGAGAAGACGTTGCTGCAGTTTTAATGGACGAGCCTTTAACTGTTATTGATCCAGACTTAAAATTTAGATTAAGAAGAAATCTTAAAGAAATTAATGAGCAATATAAAACAACATTAGTTTATGTAACTCATGATCAAAACGAAGCGATGACTTTTGCGGATAATATAATAGTAATGAGCGAAGGAGAGGTGGTTCAAACCGGTTCCCCTAAAGAACTTTTTGAAAGACCTAATACAACATTTGTTGGATACTTTATTGGATCGCCAGCTATGAACTTATTTGAAAGTGAAGTTTCCTCAAACGATAGTGTAAAAATAAACAATAATTTAATTAAAACTCGTACAAATTTGTCAAATTTAAAAACAAAAAAAATTAAATTAGGGATTAGATCCGAATTTATTAAGATAGCACAAAACCAAAATGAAAATTTAGTTGATGTTAATGTTGAAAAAGTTGAAGACCTTGGAAATTATAAATTAATTACAGCAAAACTTGGAGATTTTACTATTAAATCGAAAGTTACTAGAGAGACTGAAATACCAAGCTCGAAAGTAAAGCTTCATATACCTGCGGATAGATGCTGTGTTTATGAGGATAATAAATTGATTTAGAAACAACCATTAATTGAAAATATTTTCAATTTTAACGCTAATGGTGACAATCTGTACCTCTTTTTAGAAAGACTCTAATTTAAATCTATGTTTTAATTTTAGTAGTTAATTAACTAGAGGAGAATAAATGATTAAGAATAAAAAATCATTGAAGGGTTCTAAAACTCCTTCAAGAAGAAAGTTCTTCAAAGCAGCAGCAGCAACTGGTGCAGCAGCGACAGCAGCTGTAGCAATGCCAAACCTAGCTTTAGGAGCTGGACACATTACTCTAAAGATGCAAGCAGCTTGGCCTTCAGGCGCAAACATCTTTTTTGAAATGGCATCTGATTACGCAAAAATGGTTAGCGATATGTCAGATGGTAAACTTAAAATTGATGTTCAACCAGTTGGAGCAGTTGTAAAAACTTCTGAAATTGGACAAGCAGTAAGTTCTGGGGTTGTTGATATGGGTCACTGGGTGACAGCATATTGGTACGGAAAAAATCCTGCTGCTTCACTTTTTGGAACTGGACCATCTTACGGAATGTCATCTCAAGAAGTTATGGGATGGATGGAGTACGGTGGAGGAAGAGCGCTATATGACGAAGCTGTTAAGAGTGTAGGTTTTAACTACTACGGTTTCTTCCATATGCCAATGCCTGCTCAGCCATTTGGTTGGTTTAAAAAGAATGTAACAAAAGTTTCTGATGTTAAAGGAATGAAGTATAGAACAGTTGGTCTTGCGACTAACGTTTTAACTGCTATGGGAATGGTTGTAAGACAATTACCAGGTGGTGAAATTCAACCAGCTATGAAAACTGGTTTGATTGATGCTGCTGAGTTTAACAACCCTACATCAGATTCACAGTTTGGAATGCAAGATGTCTCTAAACATTACCACTTAGGAAGTTTCCACCAGTCTCAGGAAATGTTTGAAGTGCCGATTAATAAGAAGAGATATGACAGCCTTTCACCTGCTCATCAAGCTATCTTGAAAAATGCTGCTTACGCTGCGAACTCAGATAACTACTTTAAAGCATTGGTTAGATATTCAACTGACTTAGCTAAATTAATGAATGAGCATAAGGTTAATGTTTACCAAACATCAGACGCTATCTTGGCTGAACAATTAAAAGGTTGGGATAAAGTTGTTGGTGAGTTTTCTGGTAAAGATGCTTTCTTCAAAAAAGTAGTAGACTCACAAAAAGCATACGCTAAGAGAACAATGAAGTATCTGTTGATGAATCAACCGAACTACAAATTAGCTTATGAAAACGAGTTTGGACCAATTGAGAAAGTTAAAATCTAATTAACTTTAATAAAAATTATAAAAAGGGGGTTTAAAACCCCCTTTTTTTTTAGACTAATTTAATATAATTGTTGGTGATGGAAAACTTCATTAAATTTGCAGACACGCTTAGCACTTCAATGGGAAAAGCATTTTCCTGGTGCATTGTAATTTTAATGGGAGGAACAGTTTATGAAGTTGTAATGGCTTATGTATTTAATAAGCCGACTTTGTGGAATTTTGATTTTAGTATGCAGATGTACGGAGCAATTTTAATGATGTCAGGTGCATACTGTTTAGCAACCGAGGCTCATGTAAGAGGAGACGTAATTTACAGATTATTTAAACAGAGAACTCAAGCTTGGATAGATTTAGTTTTATATTTTATATTCTTTTTTCCAGGTGTCGTTGCTTTAGCATTTTATGGATACGAATATGCAGCCTTAGCTTGGAAAATAAAAGAGACTAGTTGGAGTAGTCCAGCACAAATCCAAATCTATATGGTTAAAACTATGATACCTGCAGCTGGCACTCTATTAGTAATTCAGGGTATTGCCGAGGTTTTTAGATCTATAATTTGTATTAAAACAGGAATGTGGCCAGCGAGAATGGTTGTTGCAGAGGAAACAGAGCAAATGTTGATGAGAACTTCTCAAGAGGAGGATAAAGAAAATGTTATTTAGTCTTACTAATCCAGAGGTAGCTATTTTAATGATGGGACTATTTTTGTTCGCAGTTCTTTTAGGCTTTCCAATTGCTTTTACATTAATGGCGATGGGGATTGGCTTTGGTTATTATGCTTATTTTGATGCAACAATGATGGAGCATATTTTTGATAACAGAATTTTCCAATTATTTGTTCAAAACACATACACAGTTATGGATAATAATGTTCTTACAGCTGTACCATTATTTTTGTTTATGGGTTATTTGGTTGAAAGAGCAGGAATAGTTGCAAAACTATTTTTTGCTATAAGATTAGCTGCCCACAGACTTCCTGCATCGATGGCTGTGGCTGCTTTGATTACTTGTACTTTATTTTCTACAGCAACAGGAATTATTGGAGCAGTTGTTACTCTAATGGGATTACTGGCGTGGCCAGCAATGGTTAAAGCTGGATATGATAAAAAATTTGCGTCAGGAATTATTTGCTCTGGTGGATGCTTGGGTATCTTAATCCCTCCAAGTATTATGTTAATTGTTTATTCAGTAATTGCACAATTGTCACCGTTAAGACTTTTTGCAGCTGCAATATTTCCAGGACTATTATTAGCTGGTCTTTATATTGCTTACGCAGTTACAAGGGCTTGGTTAAATCCTTCAATAGCACCAAGACCACCAAAAGAAGACATCCCGCCAACAGGTGAAATTTTAAAAGAGGTACTAGTATCTTTTGTTCCTTTATTTGGATTAATAATGTTGGTTCTTGGTACAATTTTAGCTGGAATAGCAACACCAGCCGAAGCTGCAGCAGCAGGAGCATTTGGGGCTTTAATTTTATCCTGGTTTTATAAAACTTTAAAATGGCAAAATTTCAAAGAGTCAGTATTTTTAACTGCCAAAACAACTGCAATGATTATGTGGTTGTTTATAGGTTCTTGGACTTTTTCATCTGTATTTTCTTATCTAGGTGGTCATGAAGTATTTGAACATTTTTTCACATCAATAAATATTTCAACATGGCAATTTTTAGTAATCACTCAAATTATAATTTTCCTTTTAGGCTGGCCTCTTGAATGGACAGAAATTTTAATTATTTTCGTGCCTATATTTTTACCCCTGCTAGAAGTATTTGGAGTTAATCCATACTTCTTTGCTATGTTAATTGCATTAAATCTTCAAACATCCTTTTTAACTCCACCGATGGCAATGTCAGCATATTATTTAAAAGGCGTTCAAAAAACAGCTGTGGAACTTTTAGATATATTTAGAGGTATCATGCCATTTTTAGCAATTGTTATTTTTGCAATGTTTTTGATGTATATGTTTCCAGGAATAGCTCTATGGTTACCAGAATTATTATTTGCACAGTAAAAATTAAATGACCAATATATTTTCTTTGAAGGCTGAAGAGCTTGTTTCAAAAATTAAAGATTCACAACTTACATCTGTTGAGCTTTGTGAAAGATATATTGAGAGAGTAGAAAAATTTGAAAAAGATGTAAAAGCTTGGGCACATTTTGATAAAAAACTTTTACTAGAAAAAGCTGCAGAGGCTGATGAATACAGAAGATCAGGAAAACCTACGGGACCTTTGCATGGTATTCCTGTAGCTGTAAAAGATATTGTTGGAACAGTTGATATGCCAACAGAATGTGGAACAGTTATCAGGAAAGGAAAATCTTATTCACAAAATGCAGAAATTATCGATTTGCTTTTAGCAGCTGGTGCAATTGTAATGGGCAAAACTGCTACAGCTGAATTAGCTTATCTTGGTCCTCCTAAAACAACCAATCCACATGATCATTCTAGAACTCCGGGCGGTTCATCAAGTGGTTCTGCTGCTGCTGTCGCATCATTTATGGCACCTTTATCAATAGGATCTCAAACTGGTGGCTCGGTTATAAGACCAGCATCTTACTGTGGTGTTGTTGGGTACAAACCAACTTATGGACTTATTTCAAGAAATGGAGTGCTTAAAACTTCTGAAAAATTAGATCACATTGGTTTATTTGGTAAAACAGTTGAGGATGTAGCTCTACTTGCAAAAGTTTTAATTAAAAAAGATAAATTTGATACTGCAACTGTTTACTATTCGGCTGATGGTATACTTGAAGAAACAAAAAAAGGGCCATTATTTGAGCCAAAATTTATTTTTTATAAAACAGATCATTGGAAAAATATTGAAAAGAAATCTAGAGAAGCTTTTGAATATTTTATTAAATCTTTTAAAAAAAATATCGAAATTTTTGACACCCCATCTTATTTTAAAGACATTCATAAGTATCATCAAATAATTTATGAAACAGATTTAGCAAACAATTTTGGATTATATTATAAAAAGTATAAAAAAAAATTATCTAAACCCATGCAAGATGCCATTGTCAAAGGCAATAAACATTCAGCAAAAGAGTATGCAGAAGCCGTAGATTTTATGAAAAGAAGTTATGAGTCTTATGAAGAAGTATTTGAAGATTATCATGGGGTATTATCACCATCTAGTCCAGGTGTTGCTCCTAAAAGCTTGAAGAGTACTGGCTCTGCTGAATTCAATAAAGTATGGTCTTATTTAGGAACTCCATGCATTTCTCTTCCACTTTTACAAGGAGAGAGTAAAATGCCATTAGGTGTTCAATTAATTGGTGCAAAATATGATGATCATAGATTTTTAGGTGTTGCTAATTGGCTAGAAAAAGAATGTAATAATTAAATGCAAAAATTTACAGTATTTTTAGGAACTTTACTTGCAACTGCATTTCTAGTTGGCTTGGCTACCACTTTAACAAGATCAACTATGATTGGTTTTTTCGATGTTTTGCCAGTTTATATATTGATGGCAATCGCAATCTTCATGATGATCTATGAAGCTTTTTTTGACAAAAAATAATTTTATTTAATCCAAAATTTACTACCTCAGATTGTAATACAATACTTTAAAGTTATTTTAATCTAGACTTAAACGTACATTTGTAATTTACTCTGTACAGTTAATTAACAAAGAAGAGGAGATACTAATGATTAAAGAAAAAAAATCATTGAAGGTTTCTAGATCACCTTCAAGACGTAAGTTCTTTAAAACTGCAGCTGCAACTGGTGTTGCTGCTGTTGCTTTATCTGCTCCAGCTGTTGCCAAAGAAAGAGTCGAAGCTTCTATGGTAGCTACTTGGCCTAGAGATTTTCCAGGCCTAGGAACTGGGGCACAAAGACTTGCTCAAAGATTAAGCGATATGAGTGACGGTAGAATTCAAGTTACTTATTATGCTGCTAACGAAAGGGTAAAAGCATTTGACTCATTTGACGAAGTTGCATCTGGTAACTCTCAAATGTATCATGGTGCTGATTACTACTGGGTTAAAAAACACCCTGCATTTGGATATTTTACTGCAGTTCCATTTGGTTTCACATATGCTGAAATGAATGCGTGGTTAAAATTTGCTGGTGGACAAGAATTGTGGGATGAATTGACTGATGATTTTGGAACACAAAGTTTTGCAGCTGGTAATACTGGAGTGCAAATGGGTGGTTGGTTTAACAAGAAAATTAGATCAGCGAATGACTTTAAAGGTTTAAAAATGCGTATGCCTGGATTAGGTGGACAAGTACTTGGAAAACTAGGTGGTTCTCCAATTTCACTTCCTGGTGGACAAATTTATGAAAACCTTGTTTCAGGTGCAATTGATGCAACAGAATGGGTAGGACCTTGGAATGATGAGGCTATGAAGTTCCAAGAAGCTGCTAAGTATTATTACTATCCAGGAATGCATGAACCAGGATCTACACTAGCTTGTGGAGTGAACAAATCTTGGTTTACTAGTTTGTCAAAATCAGATCAGTTAATTATTAAAACTGCATGTGATTGGGCTGACACAACTACAATGGCTGAATACAATGCTAAAAACGGAGCTGCACTAGCGCGATTAGTTAACGAAAGTGGAGTTAAACTAGAGAAGTTTAACGATAAAGTTTACGATGCTTTCGCTAAAGGTGCTGCTGAAGTTTTCGATGAAGTTCAACAACATAGCGCTCTTGCTAAGAAAGTACATGCTGCCTTTGTTAAAGGTCGTAAGGAAATTGGTGCTTGGACTAACTTGTCTGACGGGCCATATGTTGCTCAAAGAAATAGAGCATTAGGAGTATAATTTAATTCTAATTATTACTAGAGGGCCCTTAAATGGGCCCTCTTTTTATATATCAATAAAAGATTTAATATGATGGCGAAAAATAACTTATCTATTTTAATAAGAATATTTAGTTATTCTATCTTAGCTTTAACTTTTGTTTTTTTAGTCAATAATGTTTTAACAGTTTGGTTTGATTGGCCAGGAGTTAAAAAACTTTTTGCTCATTATGAATTATTTGGATTTAAAAAATTAAATAAGCCTTTAGAGGGGCTTGCAATAAATTTATCGTATATTCAATTACTATTTTATTTTGTATCTTTAGCAGGAGTTATATTTTTTGTTTTAAAATCTATAAAACAAACATTACAAACAGACTCTGAAATCTTATCGAAAATTACAGCTTACGTAGTAAGGTCCTCTTTCTGGGCTGTACTAATTGTTGGAGTAGCAGACTTTTTAATCTCATTCATGGTAGTAGAAAAGCTAGTTGAGCCAATTTTTGGAGAACAACTTAAAATTAATTTAGTAATACCTGCTTTTAGAATTACATACATACACTTTCCTTTAATATTAGCTTCTTTTGTAATTGGTTATTTTACAAGATCTGTAGGGTTTATTTGGTTAGCAGTTTTAGTAGTTGGAAGTGAATTTTTAATTGTATTATCAAGATTTATTTTTCAATATGAACAAGCATTCCAAGGTGACTTGGTTCGTTTTTGGTATGCAGCCCTTTATTTATTTGCAAGCGCTTATGCGTTAATTCACGAGGGCCACGTTAGAGTTGATGTTCTTTATACTGGTTTTAGCGAACGTAAAAAAGCATGGACTAATGCAATTGGGTCATTAATTCTAGGAATTCCCTTATGTTTGATTGTAATATTTTTAGGCATGGGGGGCAAAGCTAGTATCATCAATGGTCCTGTAATTTCATTTGAAATTACGCAGCAAGGTTCAAACGGATTATATTTACTTTATCTAATGGCAGTTTATTTAGCTGTGTTTGCAGTAAGTATGTTAACTCAATTCACTAGCTACTTTATGAGTAGCAGTCACAAACTTTTAAAGAATTAAATAATGGAACATTTATTTTTAGCTTTACTTGTAATTATAATGATTGGAGCATTAGCTTCTGGTTTTCCAGTAGCTTTTGCATTACCTGGATCAGCAATAATTTCAATCGGGCTTGCTGCTTTTTTTGGTTATTTATTTGCAGGAGATAGCAGTGCTTATTTTGCTGTTGATGGCCCTAAAGAATGGTTAACCGCCGGTATTACAAATTTTAGGAGTAACTACTGGGATGTAGAAACTGATACTTTAATTGCAATTCCTTTATTTATTTTCATGGGGATCATGTTGCAAAAATCAAAAATTGCGGAAGATCTTTTAGTTACAATGGGGCAGTTGTTTGGACCTATTCCCGGAGGTTTAGGAATATCAGTGATTTTTGTTGGGGCTTTACTTGCAGCTACAACAGGTATTGTTGGCGCAACAGTAATAGCAATGGGATTAATATCACTACCCACAATGCTTAATAATAAATATGATAAAAGTCTAGCAAGTGGAATTGTTTGTTCTTCTGGAACTCTTGGGCAAATCATACCTCCTTCAATTGTATTAATTATTATAGCCGATCAATTAGCTAGCGCAGCAGACGTTGCAAATACTATGCGTCAGACTGATTACAAAATTTTAACTGGTGAATTTAATATGCCTGGAGAATTTAGAGTGGGTTCTACTTCTGCAGGAGATATGTTTTTGGGGGCATTATTACCTGGTTTAGTATTGGTTGGTTTGTATATGATTTATGTATTTGTGTATGCAAGACTAAATCCCAAGGCAGCTCCTCCCGTTCCATTTAAAGGAAATTTTGACTCAAAATTTTGGATTAAGGTTTTAATAGTAATTATTCCTCCCCTTGCTTTAATTTTTGCGGTTTTAGGATCTATACTTTTAGGTATTGCAACCGTTAATCAAGCTGGATCAATTGGAGCAATAGGTGCAACCATGATGGCTGGTTATCGTTTACATAAAGGAAAAAAAGATGCTTACTATCCAATTATAATTGCAATTTTATCTGTCATTCCAATTTATATTTTATCTAAGAATTATAATTTAAATATTAAGGCTGTAGAAACTAGAGATCTTACAGCAATTTTTATCACAGGATTTTTTACTATTACTTTTTTAATTGGAATTGTTTGGAGTTTTTGGAGAGCATACAAAATTGAGAATGTTTTAAGAGAGGTTGTTACAGAAACATGTGTAACGACTTCAATGGTCTTTATAATTTTATTAGGAGCTGCAATGTTAACCTCTGGATTTAGAGCGTTTGGAGGTGAGGAGCTAGTAAGAGATTTTCTTCAAGATTTGCCAGGTGGATTTTGGACACAGTTTATTGTTGTAATGGCAGTGATTTTTTTACTAGGTTTCTTTCTTGATTTTATAGAAATAGCCGTTGTTGTTGTTCCTATCATTGCTCCGATATTATTAGCTGAACCAGGAGCTAATGTAAGTGCAATTTGGCTTGGTGTAATGATTGGGGTGAATTTACAAACCTCATTTTTAACACCACCATTTGGTTTTGCATTATTTTACTTAAAAGGTGTAGCTTCAAAACTTGTTACTACTTTAAATATCTGGAAAGGTGTTGTTCCATTCATTATATTACAATTAATAGGCCTTGGAATTGTTGGTTTCTATCCATCATTAGTAAACTATCTACCAGCAAGAACATATTTAACATCGAACGTTGCTCCACCACCGATGAATCCAAAGCTACAATATTGCTTACAAGAGTATAAATTTGCGATTTACAACACCGAAGAACAAAGAATTACTAATGCAATAAAAGACATGCAGAAATTAACTCCCACAAATCTTCCAATGGATAAATTAGATATTTTTGAAGAGCATTTTGATAATGCGCTTGGGACTTTTGCTATTGTTAAAAAACTTCAGAAAACAGAGGAAGAATATGAATTATTTACAAAAGATTATAGGGACTTGCATTTCAATGTTAGAAAAATTGAGAAAAAAATTAGAAAAATAGACCAGAAAATTAAAAAAATAAAAGCTGAAATTAGAAATTTAGATGATGATAACTTATCAGATAAAAATAAATTAGAATTAAAGATCGAGAATTACGAGCTAGAAATTAAAGAACTTCAAAATAAAGTTCCTGAAAGCTGGAAAGCTAAAAATGGAGAGTTTGAAATATTGCACAACGCAAAAAACACAAGAACAAAAAGATATAGAAAAAACGTTGATGAAGCTTATGAAACTCTGGATCAAATAGTGATGTTTATAAATGACAATGAAAAATTAAAAGAACTTTCACCAGAAATAAAAGAATTAAAATATAATATTGATAATAAAAATTACGAAAACGCAATATCAATAATTGATAATCTTTTTGAAAAACTAGGAGAAATTTCTGGAACCGAAGAATTTGCAAATAAATTAGATGACCTAATATCTGTTATAGATAATGATGAGGTAGATGAGCAAAAATTGTCTGAAGTAAGTTCAGAGACTTTTGATCTTTTCAATTTAGAAGTTTCATGGAGAGATGATGCCAATAAGAATTTGATGCCTGAATTAATTAAATATAATGATGTTATCAAACATAATATTGGTCTTAGACTTCAAAACAGATTAACTAAAGAACAAGCTAAATTTGTTGCTAGGTGTAACTCAGTTCATAGAGATATATCTTTAAACTTTTAATTAATGGAAAATTATATTTTACCAAAAAAACAGGCTATTATTGTTTTTTTTGTATTTGCATTTGGTTATTTTTTATCATGTTTGTTACGTGCAATTACTGCAACACTTTCACCAGTATTAACCTCAGAATTTAATTTATTAGCAGCTGATTTAGGATTACTAGCTGGAGGTTATTTTTTAGGTTTTGCTTGTATGCAAATACCGCTAGGATATTTGTTAGATAAATATGGACCAAAAAAAATTGTCTCTTCTTTTTTATTAATCGCATTGGTTGGAACAGGGTCATTTGCTTTAGCTGAAAGCTTTTCTGGATTGTTAGTTTCACGAATTCTAATTGGTGTAGGTGTAAGTGCTTGTTTGATGGCTCCGTTAACGGGTTACAGAATATGGTATGCAGAAAATCAGCAACAAAGAGCAAACTCATGGATGTTAATGATTGCATCATTAGGTTTTTTGTCATCCACATTGCCTGTACAACTTTTATTGCCTAGTTTCGGATGGAGATGGATATTTGGAGGTATCGCTATCTTAATTTTAATTAGTATTTTTTTAATGTTAGTTTTCATTCCAAAATGGAATTTAACTAAAAATAAAGAGTTAGAAGAGCCAAGTAATACTGGAACTTTATCAGAAGTTTGGAAAAATAGATTTTTTATAAGTGTAATTCCAATGGGTTTATTTAATTATGGGGGCTTAATGGCTATACAAACTTTATGGGCAGGCCCATGGATGACAAGAGTTGCTGGTTATACACCACTTCAGAGCGCTACAGGATTATTTTGGATCAATGTAACTATGTTGGCATCCTTTTTTTTGTGGGGTTATTTTTTACCAAAAATTTCAGGTATAGGTTTTACTGCAAAAAGAATACTTAAATTAGGTTTGCCAATTAGTTTTTCTGTAATGTTTGTGATTATATTGCTAGGCCCGAAAGCGGGTGCATTCTACATAACTTTATTTATTTTAAGTTCAATTTTTTTATCAGTTACACAGCCAGCTGTGGGCCTATCTTTTTCAGGTTATTCTGCTGGTAAAGCACTAACTTCATTTAATTTATTAATATTCGCAGGAACATTCATAATGCAATGGCTAATGGGCTTAGTGATAGATATTGTTAAAGGCATGGGTCACACAGAAATATTTGCTTTTAAATCAGCTTTTTCAGTTTTCTTAATCTTAAGTATTATTTCTTATATATTTTTTTTAATATTAAATAGAAAAAAATATGAAAACAAAACGTAGGAATTTTTTTTTGGAATTATTTATTGGTATTGTTGCAATTTACTTAATTATATTAATTTTCTTATTCTTTTTTCAAAGAAATTTAATGTATCATCCTGATGAGAATAATTATTCTGGAGATAATTTAGAAGTTAACGTTGAAAAAGTTACAATCAAAACAACTGATAATATTGATCTTTTAGGCTGGTTTCATAATAAAAATTTAAAAAGTTATAAAACAATAGTTTATTTTCACGGAAATGCAGGGACACTTGAAAACAGAATCCATAAGTTAAATCATTTTAAAGACATGGATGTTAATTTTTTAATTATTGCATGGAGAGGGTTTAGCGGTAATAAAGGAAAACCAAGTGAGGAGGGTCTTTATACAGATGGTACTAGTGCAATAAACTGGCTTAAAGAAAAAGGTCTAAATGAAAAAGATATAATTATTTATGGAGAGTCATTAGGAACTGGCATTGCCACTGAAATTACTCAGAATAAAAATTTTGCAGGATTAATATTAGAAACGCCCTTCACATCAATGATAGAGGCTGCGAAAAACTTTTATCCATATATTCCAGTAGGTTTAATTTTAAAAGATAAGTATGAAAATAATGAAAAAATTAAAAATATTAATATTCCAGTATTAGTAATGCATGGTGAGGCTGACCAAATAGTTCCATTTTGGATGGGTAAAAAAATTTTTAATTTAGCAAGTGAACCCAAATATTCATATTTTACAAAATATGACGATCATATGATGGAATATGATGATAAACTTGTATTAGCTCTTAAATCGTTTGTTGATAGTTTAAATTAAGCCACAATCTAAACAAACATAACTCAAATTTTTTTTTTAAGTTACATTATGAAAAATCTTTTCATATTTTTTATTATCTTGTTTTCTTTAAGTAATTTATCAAATGCCAAAGAAAATTTAGCATCTGTAGATAGTCTTTTTCATATTGATCAAATGAATTCGCACGATGAAAATTTTGCATTATATTTTAAAACCCGTGAAAAAGCTGTCTTAGCTCGAGGAGAAAATTCAAATTATATTAATGATTTTCCAAAAGATCTTTATATTTATAACTATAAAACAAAAGAGTCTTTGCCATTAATCTCTTATGAATGGTTTCCCAAAACTGCAAAATATTTTTTGCAAGAGTATGATTTCCCAGTTTTCCCAGATGATTTTGCATATTATCTTTTAAAAGATAACAAAACTCTGGTGATGATTAGTGCTGTAAAAAGTTTAAAAGCTAATTTTAAATTTGATATTATTGAAAAAAAGTTAGAGCTTTATCCTGTAAATGGAAAATTTGATTTTATTATTTCTTCTATAGCTAAAAATTGTGGACATTATGAATTTAGAGAAAATTATAAGTGTAGTTTTTATAAACCTTTAATTTCTAGTACCTTAATTAATTAATTTGAGTAAATGCTTCTGCGAATTTTTCGGCCTCAAAAATTTGCAAATCATCTTCTTTTTCACCTAATCCAAGGGCAATAATTGGTAGTTTATATTTTTTAGCAACTGCTAAAAGGATACCTCCTTTTGCTGTACCATCTAACTTTGTCATAATAAGACCAGTTATTGGAATAATTTTATTAAATTCTTCAACTTGATTAATTACATTTTGACCTGAAGTTGCGTCCAAAACTAAAATAACATCATGTGGAGCATCAGGATCAATTTTTTTAGTAACGTTTGCAATTTTTTTATATTCTTCCATCAAATTTTTTTTATTTTGTAATCTCCCAGCTGTATCGATTAAAACTTGATTGAAATCATTATTTAATGCCTCTTCAATAGCCTTGTAGGCAACTGATGCAGGATCAGAGCCTTGAGATGATTTTGTAATTTGAACATCAACTTTGTTTGCCCAATTTTCTAACTGTTCTATGGCTGCCGCTCTAAAAGTATCTGATGCAGCTAGCATTACTTTATTTCCATTACCTTTTAATATTTTACTTATTTTTCCAATAGTAGTTGTTTTTCCAACACCATTGACACCTGAAATTAATGTCGCATTTAATTTTTCTTTTTTTTTGAAGAATTCAATATTTTCTAAAGGTTTCATTATTGAAATAATATAATTTTTTAAAATATTATTTATTTCTTCGGTTAAATCTTTATTGGGATCAATTTTTGTTTGAGAAATTATTTCTCTTATTTCTGAAGCCGAAACAATACCAACATCGGATTGAATTAAGTAATCTTCAATTTTGTCTAATGTTTTGTCATCAATCTCTTTTTTTACAACTATATCTCTTAAACCCGTTGTAAAAGCTGAGGCACTTTTTTTAAAACCTGATTTAAATTTCTCAAAAATTCCCATTAAATTTTAAAATTTATCTCCTCAATATCTGAAACTGGTCCTTTCATATGAATACTATTGTTTTCATCAATTGAAATTGTCAATCTACCTGTAGAAAATTCAATATCAACTTTATCATTTACCAGTCCGTTTTGTTTTGCGGCAAAAGCTGTTGCGCAAGCTGCAGTTCCACAAGCTTTGGTAAGTCCAGCTCCTCTTTCCCAAACTCTAACTTTTATCAATTCTTTGTTAACAACAGTTGCTAAAGTAACATTACATTTTTCTGGAAATAGAGAGTGGGTTTCGATTTTTGGTCCAATTTTTTCAATTTCAAAATTTTCGTTATTATTAACAAAAAAAACTACATGTGGGTTTCCAACATTTACAGCAATTCCACCAGAAAATTCGTTATTATTTTTGTCATTAATTTTAATTCCTAAATTATTCGTATTTAATTCTTTAGACAATGGAATCTCATCCCATTTTGTTTTTGCAACACCTATTTCTGTAGAAACAATTTTATCTCCAACAATATTTGATTTTAATTTGCCAGATAAAGTTGTTAGAACAATTTCTTTTTTGTTATTTTCTTTACCTAATAAATCAGCAATACATCGCGTACCATTTCCACACGCACCAGACATTCCTCCATCTGAATTATAAAAATCTAGTGAAGCATCTGAAATATCATTTTTTTTAATCAATATGAGTTGATCACAACCAATAAATTTTCTGTCACAAATCTTTATTATTTGCTCTTTCGTCAAATTTGTAATTGTTTGCCTATTATCTATAATGACAAAATCATTACCTAAACCGTCCATTTTAAAAGCTTTAATATCCATATATAGATATTTAACTTATTTATTGACTTTTTGAACCTCTATTATAGGTTGTTGCCGTTTCCGCAAAAACATTAACTTTGCGGTGTCTTTGGAAACAAAGAGATCGACACTAGTCAGCGAGGGTTCGCCCACTAGTGCGTTACTGCTATGCGTAATAAATATGTTTGAAAATTTAACAAATAAATTTGAAGAAATTTTTTCTTCTCTGAAAAAGGCACCTTCACTTGATGAAGCTCAAGTAGATGAAGGTTTAAGAGGTATTAGGCAAGCCTTACTTGAAGCAGATGTCTCTTTGGATGTTGCAAAAGATTTTATTGAAAAAGTTAAGCCAAAAGCATTAGGCCAAGAGATAATAAGGTCTACCTCTCCTGGGGATATGGTTGTTAAAATTGTTTATGATGAGCTTGTAGACTTATTAGGTGCAACAAATAATGAGATAAACTTAAACGCAGTACCGCCTGTGCCAATGATGTTAGTTGGGTTACAAGGTTCTGGAAAAACAACAACAACAGCAAAATTAGCAAAATTTTTAGAAAACAATAAAAAGAAAAAAGTGATGATGGTCAGTCTAGATATTTATAGACCAGCTGCTCAAGAACAACTTAGATCTTTAGGAGAACAAAATAATATTTTAACTTTACCTATTATAGAAGGTCAGCAACCTGCTGATATTTGTAGAAGAGCAATAAGTGCCGCTAATTTAAATGGAGCTGAAATAATTTTATTTGATACTGCTGGTAGAACTCAAATTGATTTACAAATGATGAGTGAGATTAAGCAAATTGAAGCTGTCATTAATCCAACAGAAACTTTCTTAGTTGCAGATTCTTTAACAGGTCAAGTTGCAGCCTCAGTGGCAAAAGAATTTAAAAACACAGTTAATTTATCTGGAATTATTTTAACTAGAGCTGATGGTGATGCAAGAGGTGGAGCCGCAGTGAGTATGAAATATGTTTCAAACGTTCCAATTAAATTTTTAGGTGTAGGAGAAAAAATAGATAATCTTGAAGTATTCCATCCAGATAGAATTGCAAACAGAATACTTGGTATGGGGGATATCGTATCCCTTGTAGAAAAGGCGGCTCAAGATTTAGGAGAAGAAAATCTTAAAAAGGCAGAGGAAAATTTAAAAAAAGGTCAATTCTCTATGGAAGATTATTTATCTCAATTAAGACAAATGAAAAAAATGGGTGGCATTGAGGGAATTATGTCTTTTATGCCAGGAGTTTCTAAAATTAAATCTCAAATGGATTCAGCGGGAATTGATGAAAGTATAATTACTAAAAATGAAGCTGTTATTTTATCAATGACAAAAAAAGAAAGAGAGAACCCAAAAATAATAGATGGTTCTAGAAAAAAAAGAATTGCTAATGGCTCTGGCACAGATCCGGCCACTATCAATAAATTGCTTAAGCAATTTAAAATGATGTCTGAAATGATGAAAAAGATGTCAAAAGGTAATCTGAAAGGTATGTCTGATAAAGGTATACCGCCAGAGCTATTTAACCAATTAAAGTAAAAAGGAGAAGAAATGTTAAAATTAAGATTATCAAGAGGTGGAACAAAAAAACGTCCTGTTTATAAAGTTGTTGTTGCCGACAGCCGTTTTGCAAGAGATGGAAGATTTATAGAAAAGGTTGGTTTCTTTAATCCTCTATTACCAAAAGAGAAAAAAGAAAGAGTGGGTCTAGAAGCTGAGAGAATTAAATATTGGCTTGGTCAAGGAGCTCAACCAACAACTAGAGTAGCAAGAATTTTAGGTGAGAACGAACTAATGCCTATGCCTGCAAATGGAAATAATCCAAATAAAGCAGTGCCAAAAAAAGAGAGAAATAAAAAAGAAGAGGATAATAAAGAAGCTCCTAAAGAAGAAGCTCCTAAAGCAGAAGCAGCTCCAGCAGCAGAAGCTCCTAAGGAAGAAGCTCCAGCAGAGGAAAAAAAATAATTTAAAGATTATTTATGTGGCAAGCTCAAGTGTTTACACTTTATCCAGAGATTTTCCCTGGTCCTTTGTCTAAAGGACTTTATGGAAAAGCTTTATCAAATAATTTGTGGAAACTTAAAGTTGTAAACATAAGAGATGCAGCTGACGACAAACATAAAACAGTTGATGATACACCTTATGGGGGTGGTTCAGGGATGTTGTTAAAAGCAGATGTTCTCGCAAAGTCTTTAGATAAAAACAAAAATGAGAGTGAGAGAATTTTATACTTATCACCAAAAGGAAAAAAATTTGATCAAAATTTAGCAAAAGAGCTAGCTAATGAAAAATCTCTGTCTTTAATTTGTGGTCAT
This sequence comes from uncultured Pelagibacteraceae bacterium, assembly GCA_902595595.1. Taxonomy (GTDB): domain Bacteria; phylum Pseudomonadota; class Alphaproteobacteria; order Pelagibacterales; family Pelagibacteraceae; genus Pelagibacter. Next base: position 217,450 of record CACJQX010000001.1, read on the forward strand.
TTTGAGGGTGTGGATGAAAGAATACTTTCAACAAGAAATATTGAGGAAATTAGTATTGGAGATTATGTTTTGTCAGGCGGAGAGTCAGCGGCATATGTAGTTATAGATAGTATTTTAAGATTGCTGCCAGGTGTATTAGGAAATGAAAACTCTAAATTAGATGAAACCTTTGAAAATGGTCTTCTAGAGTACCCTCAGTATACAAAACCTCAAATTTGGGAGGAAAAAGCTGTGCCAGACGTACTATTATCAGGTGATCATAATAAAATTAAACACTGGCGTTTATCTCAATCTGAGGCTATAACACGCGTCCGAAGACCAGATTTATGGGAAAAATATAAGAAGAATTAACTTGATAAATATTAACATGAAAACAATTGAAGAAATAAACCAGCATAACGTTAACAAAATTCTTTCAGAGAAAAAAATTCCAGAATTTTATCCTGGAGATGTTGTTAAGGTTGGTGTGAGAATTACCGAGGGTAAAAAAGAAAGAATTCAATATTTTGAGGGAGTATGTATTGCTAAAAAAAGCAGAGACCTAAACTCATCTTTTACAGTTAGAAAAATTTCCTTTGGAGAGGGTGTTGAGAGAACTTTCCCATTATTTGGAACTTTAATTGATTCAATTAAGGTTATTAGATCAGGTAAAGTAAGAAGAGCAAAACTTTACTATCTAAGAGATAGAACTGGTAAATCAGCAAGGATTGCTGAAAAAATTAGAAAAAAAATTGGTATTGATATCGAGGCAAAACCAGAAACAGTTACAGAGGAAAATGTAGCTCCTGCAGTAGAAGCACCAAAAGAAGAAGCTTCTAAAGCAGAAGCAGCACCTAAAGAAGAGGCGGCTCCATCAGCAGAGGCTCCTAAAGAAGAACAAAAATCAGAAAGCTCTAAAGAAAAAAAATAATTTTTTTTTCAATGTCTACAACATTATACGATAAAATTTGGAATGATCATCTAGTTGATCAACAAGATGACGGCACATCTTTACTTTTTGTAGATAGACATTTAATTCATGAGGTGACAAGCCCCCAAGCTTTTGAAGGATTAAGAAATTCAAACAGAAAAGTTAGACACCCAAATTTAACTTTAGCAGTTGCAGATCATAATGTTCCAACGACTGACAGATCAAAAGGTATTTCAGATGAAGAGTCAAAAATTCAAGTAGATACTTTAGAGGCAAATTGTAAAGAATTCGGTATTCAGTTATTTGGTATGGATGATAAGAGGCAAGGTATCGTTCATATTATAGGACCTGAGCAAGGTTTTACTCAACCAGGTACAGTTATTGTTTGTGGAGACAGTCATACCGCAACGCATGGAGCATTTGGTGCTTTAGCATTTGGAATAGGAACTTCAGAAGTTGAACATGTTTTAGCAACCCAAACACTAGTTCAAAAGAAAGCTAAAAATTTTAGAATTAATGTTAATGGTGAACTTCCTTTAGGAGTTACTTCTAAAGATGTAATACTTCAAATAATTGGAAAAATAGGTACAGCGGGTGGAACAGGATCTGTTGTGGAATATGCTGGAGATTTAATAAGATCTTTAAGTGTTGAGCAAAGAATGACTATTTGCAATATGACAATTGAAGGTGGTGCAAGAGCAGGATTAATTGCACCAGATGAAAAAATTTTTGAGTATTTAAAAGGAAAACCAATGTCTCCAAAAGATGAAAATTGGGATAAAGCTTTGAACTATTGGGAAGCTTTAAAAACAGACTCTGATGCTAGTTTTGATAAAGAAATTAGCCTTAATGCAAATGAAATTTTACCTATGATTACATGGGGTACGTCACCACAAGATGTAATAACTATTGATGGAAAAGTTCCAAATCCAAATAATGAGACTGATGAAGATAAAAAAAATTCAATTGAAAGAGCTTTAAAGTATATGGGTTTAAAACCTGACATGGCAGCCAGAGATATAAAAATAGATAAAGTATTTATTGGTAGTTGTACTAATGGCAGAATAGAAGATTTGAGAGAAGCAGCAAAGATCTTAAAAGATAAAAAAGTATCATCGCATGTTAATGCTATAGTAGTTCCGGGCTCAGGCTTAGTTAAAGAACAAGCAGAACAAGAAGGACTAGATAAAATTTTTGTTAGCTCAGGGTTTGAATGGAGAGAACCAGGTTGCTCTATGTGTTTAGCGATGAATGCTGATAAATTAAAACCAGAAGAAAGATGCGCCTCTACATCAAATAGAAATTTTGAGGGAAGACAAGGTAGAGGTGGTAGAACCCATCTAGTTAGTCCAGGAATGGCTGCAGCAGCTGCAATTTCGGGTAATTTAGATGATGTCAGAAAGTATCAAAATTAAATGCAAAAATTTAATAAATTAAAAAGTATCCCAGCTTATTTGCCAATTGTAAATATTGATACAGATATGATAATTCCAAAACAGTTTTTAAAAACTATCAAAAGAACAGGTCTTGGAAAAAATTTGTTTTTTGAAATGAGATATGATGATCAAGGCAAAGAAATAAATGATTTTGTGTTAAACAAAGATCCATTTAATCAATCTAAAATTTTAATTGCTGGAAAAAACTTTGGATGTGGTTCATCAAGAGAACATGCTCCTTGGGCTTTATTAGATTTTGGAATTACTTGTGTAATAAGTTCAAGTTATGCAGATATTTTTTTTAGTAATTGTTTTAAAAATGGAATTTTGCCTATAATCCTTGAAGAAGAAAAAATAAAAGAGCTATCTGAATACGCAAATAGACAAGAAGAAATTTCTATTGATTTGCAAGAGGAAAAAATAGTTTATGGAAATAATGAGCTAAAATTTGAAGTTGATCCATTTAAGAAAAAATGTTTGTTAGAAGGGCTTGATGATATCGCTTTATCACTAAAAAAATCAGAAAAAATAGAAAAGTTTGAAACAAATTTAAAAAACGAAAAGCCTTGGGTATTTAATGATTAAAGTAAAAAAAAGAAAAATACTTTTACTTCCTGGTGATGGTATTGGTCCAGAGGTAATAGCTGAGGTAAAAAAAATTATTAACTGGTTTAATGATAAAAAATCTTTAGATTTTGAAATTGATCAGGAGCTAGTTGGTGGTTGTTCTTATGATAAACACGGTACCCCAATCACTGATGAGGTTTTTTACAAAGCACTAGAAAGTGAAGTAATTATGCTTGGAGCAGTTGGTGGTCCTACATGGGATAACCTAGAATTTTCCAAAAAACCAGAAAGAGCATTATTAAAACTCAGAAAAGAATTAAAGCTTTTTGCTAACTTAAGGCCTGCAATTTGTTTTAAACAATTAGTCGATGCTTCAACCCTAAAGCCAGAGGTAGTTTCAGGACTAGATATAATGATAGTAAGAGAGTTAACGGGTGGTATATATTTTGGTGAACCTAGAGGAATTAAGCCAATTGAAAATGGAGAAAGAAAAGGAATTAATACACATACTTATACGACTAGTGAAATTACTAGAGTAGCTAGGATCGCTTTTGATTTAGCTAGAAAAAGATCAAATAAAGTTACTTCTTGTGAAAAATCAAATGTGATGGAAGCGGGACAATTGTGGAAAGAAGAAGTTCAAGAACTTCATGAAAAAGAATACAAAGATGTAGAATTAAGTCATATGTTAGCAGACAATTGTGCTATGCAGCTTTTAAGAAACCCAAAACAATTTGATGTAATTGTAACAGATAATTTGTTTGGAGATATGTTGTCAGACCAAGCTTCAATGTTAACAGGATCTTTAGGTCTTTTACCTTCAGCATCTTTAGGCGCAAAAAATAAAGATGGTGAGATGAGAGCAATGTATGAGCCTATACACGGGTCAGCCCCAGATATAGCTGGTAAAGGGATAGCAAATCCAATTGCTTCTATTTTGAGCTTTGCTATGGCACTAAGATATTCTTTAGATCTTGATAAAGAAGCAGATATTTTAGAAAAAGCAGTTCAAGATGTTTTAAATGATGGGTTAAGAACTAAAGATATAATGTCTGAGGGTATGAAGGAGACTACCACGTCAGCAATGGGTGATGCGATAATTTCAAAATTGCAATAAAACTAGAAGTATTCTAAGCTTTAAATATGCCAAGTTACACCGCACCAGTAAAAGATATGATGTTTCTCTTTGAAAAATTAAGAGATAACAAGAATTATAATGAGCTTGAAAAATATAATGAGGTGACTGCAGATCTTGTTAAAGATATTTTAGAAGAAGCAGCTAAAATAAATCAAAATTTAATTTTACCTCTTGCTAAAGCAGGTGACGAAAATCCAGCAATTTTAGAAAATGGTGTTGTCAGAACACCACCAGGTTACAAAGAAGCATATCAGAAATACATAGAAGATGGTTGGACGTCATTGTCTTGTGATCCTAAATATGGAGGTCAAGGAATGCCAAAAACAGTAAGTGCATTTTTTGATGAAATGCTTTCCTCAGCCAGTTTGTCATTTAAATTATATAGCGAACTTAGTATCGGTGCCTATAATTGTATTAATCATCATGCTACAGCTGAAATAAAAGATAAATATTTACCAAAAATCGTCGAGGGTAAATGGAGTGGCACTATGTGTTTAACAGAACCAGTCTGCGGTACAGACTTAGGTTTGTTAAAAACTAAAGCCATCAAGCAATCTGATGATACCTATAAAATTAGTGGTCAAAAGATTTTTATAACTTCTGGTGATCATGACTTAACTGAAAATATTATTCATTTAGTTTTAGCAAGATCAACGGACTCCCCTTCAGGCACTAAAGGAATTAGTTTATTTTTAGTACCAAAATTTATTGTAAATGAAGATGGTAGTGTTGGTCAAAGAAATGGAATTTCAACAGGATCTATAGAGAGCAAAATGGGAATAAAGGGTTCAGCAACATGTGTGTTAAATTTTGATGAAGCAACTGGTTATATGATTGGTAACAAAGACAAAGGTCTTAGTGCTATGTTTACTATGATGAACCTTGAGAGAATAGTGGTAGGCATTCAAGGTTTAGGAATTTCTGAAATTGCGTATCAGAACTCACTTGCTTATGCAAAAGAGAGAAAGCAAGGAAAAACAAATAATTCAAAATCTACAAATGGTGCAGACTTTATAATTGATCATGCGGATATTAGAAGATCTTTACTTAATATGAAGTCAATTATTGAAGGAGAAAGAGCTTTATGTTTTTGGTTATCACAACAAACTGAGGTGAGTCTTTATCATCCAGATGAAAAAATTAAACAAGAAGCTTTGGATTATGTTTCATTGATGACACCAGTTGTTAAGTCATTATTTACAGATTTAGCTATGGAAATTACGAACGACGCGATGCAAATACATGGTGGATATGGGTACACTAAAGATCAAGGAATAGAGCAATTATATAGAGATAATCGTATCACCCCAATCTATGAAGGAACAAATTCTGTTCAGGCAGCAGATTTAGTATTTAGAAAATTATCAAATAAAAATGGTGATGTTATCAATAAGTTTTTAGATATGATTAAATCTGAATGTGATAGTAAAAATGAAAAAATAAAAACATTTTCAAAGGAATTAAATCATTATTTAGATATTTTATCTAAGTTTACCGACTGGATTAAGGATAAACATAAAATCGAAAAAGACGATGTTAGTGCTGCAGCAAATGATTATTTAAGAAGTTTGGGATATGTTTCAATTGCTTACGCTTGGATCAAAATTTTAGATGTAAGCTTTAAGGATTTTGATTCAAATAAAGAATTTTATTCTGATAAAATAAATACAGCAAAATTTTATTTTGATAAGGTATTGCCTAGAGCTGAGTATCATTACAAATCAGCTATTACTGGAAGTTCTAACATAATGAATTTTAAGTTTAATTAATAATGAATCATTACGAGACAAATTTAGATAAAAATAAAGCGAACTACGTTCCACTTACCCCACTTACGTTTCTTAAAAGAGCAAGGGAAATTTATCCAAATTATGAAGCCATAATTTATGAGGATAGGAAATATACTTGGAATGAAGTTTATAAAAGAGCTGTAAAATTTGCTAGTGCGCTGTCAAAAATTGGAATTAAAAAAGGTGATACAGTTTCATTTTTAGCTTTTAATACACCAGAGATTTTTGAAGCACATTACTCAGTACCTATGGCGGGTGCAGTATTAAATACAATTAATATAAGATTAGATGCAAATACAATTTCATATATTTTAGATCACAGTGATGCAAAGGTGTTAGTAGTTGATCGACAATTACATGGAGAAGTTAAAAAAGCATTAAAAACTTTAGGTAAGAAAATTACAATAATTGATATTGATGATAAAAATGCTGACCAATCGAAATTAGAAAAAATTGGTGATTTAGAATATGAGAGTTTCTTAAATACAGGCGATGAAAATTTCGATTGGCAAATGCCGGAAGACGAATGGCAAGCAATATCATTAAGCTATACCTCGGGCACTACAGGAAATCCAAAGGGAGTAGTTTATCATCATAGAGGAGCATATTTAATGTCCACAGGAAGTTCAGTAGCTTGGAACATGCCAAATAGATTAAATTTTTTAACAGTGGTTCCAATGTTTCATTGTAATGGTTGGTGTTATCCGTGGACAGTTCCAATGTTAAACGGAAGGACAATTTGTTTAAGAAATATTGACATAAAAAAAATTTTTGAATTAATCGATAAATACGACGTAACTCATTTTGGCGGTGCCCCAATAGTATTAAACATGATTACAGGAGCTCCTGAAAGTGACAAAAAAAAATTAAAACAAAAAGTTTATGTTTTGACTGCTGGAGCTCCACCACCAAGTATAATTTTCAAAAAAATGAGAGCATTAGGTTTTGAAGTTATGCATGTATACGGTTTAACAGAAACTTATGGACATGTTACCCAGTGTGCTTGGAATGATGAGTGGAACAATTTTGATGAAGAAAAACAAAATGAAATTAAGGCTAGGCAAGGTGTGAGATATCCAAATACTGAAGGTGTCGTTGTTTTGGATCCAGAAACAATGAAAGAAGTTCCTAAAGATGGAAAAACAATTGGTGAAATTATGATTAGAGGGAATGTCGTAATGAAAGGTTACTTTAAAGACAAAGATGCTACTGATAAAGCCATGAAAGATGGATGGTTTCATAGTGGTGATTTAGCTGTAATGCATCCTGATGGGTATGTAAAAATACAAGATAGATCAAAAGATATAATTATTTCTGGAGGAGAAAATATTTCTTCAATTGAAATAGAAAATACACTTTCTAAACATCCATCAGTTTCTATTGCTGCAGTTGTTGCAAAACCAGATGAAAAATGGGGAGAAGTTCCTTGTGCATTTATTGAAATGGTTAAAGACAAGCCGGTATCAGAAAAAGAATTAATTGATTTTTGTAAAGAAACTTTAGCGGGATTTAAAGTTCCTAAAAAGGTTGTGTTCTGTGATTTGCCAAAAACTTCGACAGGAAAAATACAAAAGTTTGAATTAAGAAAACAAGTTTAGGTAATTTTTGAATTTTCAATTAGAAAATAAAAATGTTTATGCGTCTGATGCAGGACAGGGTATTGATCAAAATAAAGAAACAATAGTATTTCTTCATGGAAGTGGTCTTTCGCATATTGTTTGGTCTCTAACTGAACAGTTTTTTTCAAATAATAATTTTAACGTATTATCTATTGATTTACCTGGGCACGGTAATTCTGATGGCCCTTGCTTAGATAGTATTGAAAAAATAGCTGATTGGTTGGAACAGGTTTTTAATAAACTTAATTTAAATAATTTAATTTTAATTGGTCATTCCCAAGGTTGCTTGGAGATACTTGAATATGCTCATAAATATAAAAATAGATTAAAAAAATTAGTTTTTATCGGAGGGTCAAATAAGATGCCAGTTCATCCAGATTTAATTGATCTAGCAAAAAATGGGGACTCTGACGCTGTTAAATTAATGATGAAGTGGGGTTATGAAGGTTCAAAAAGATTTATTGGAGGTAACCCAGTAGAAAAAATAATTCAATCACCTCGAGACATAAGAGACATACTGGCGGTGGACCTTGTTGCATGTAACAATTACAAAAATGGTTCTGATGCTGCTAAATTAATAGAATTTCCATCAATGTTTATTTTTGGTTCTCTAGATAAGATGGTAAATCTAGAAGCTGGAAAAAAATTTTCTAGTCTAATTAACAACTCATCTACACACATTATCGAGGGTTGTGGCCATATGATTATGATTGAAAAAGCATTTGAAATGAGAGACAAAGTTTTAGAATTTTTGAAAAAATGAAAAACTTTTTAATTGCAAAATCAAGAAGACTTAGAGGTACACCATATACTTCTCGAATTGAGGAACAGGGTGTTACAGCTTATACAATTTATAACCATATGTTGCTTCCAGCTGCCTTTGGTTCAATTGAAGATTCTTATCATCATTTAAAAGAGCATGTTCAAATTTGGGATGTAGCAGCTGAAAGACAGGTAGAAATTTCAGGAAAAGATTCTGCAAAATTAGTTCAGCTAATGACTTGTAGAGATTTGTCAAAATCCAAAGATGGAAGATGTTATTATTGTCCGATTATAGATGATAATGCTGGATTAATTAATGATCCAGTTGTTTTAAGAATTAATGAAAATAAATGGTGGATTTCTATTGCAGATACGGACGTAATATTATTTGCAAAAGGATTAGCAATTGGAAATAAATTTGATGTTAAAATCATAGAGCCAAAAGTTGATATCATGGCTGTACAAGGTCCAAAATCATTTGAATTGATGGAAAAAGTATTTGGAGAACAGATCACAAAATTAAAATTTTTTGGTTTTGATTATTTTGAATTTGGAGGTGCAAAACACCTTATCGCACAATCTGGATGGTCTAAACAAGGAGGTTATGAAGTATATGTTCAAAATACTGATGCAGGATTAAAATTATATGATCATTTATTTGAAATTGGAAAAGAATTTAATATTAAACCAGGGTGCCCTAATTTAATAGAACGAATCGAAAGTGGACTGTTATCTCATGGCAATGATATGGATAACGGAGATAATCCTTATGAATGTGGTTTTGATAAATATGTAAACATAGATAGTGAGATTATTTTTTTAGGAAAAGAAAAATTAAAGAAAATAAAATCTGAAGGTATAAAAAGAAAATTAATGGGTGTGAAGTTAGATTTGGACAAAATAAGTTTAACAGGATCTTTAGATCTGACTGATGATAATAACAAAATCATTGGGGAATTAAGGTCAGCCTGTTATTCACCTCATTTTAAAAAAGTAATTGGTATTGCTATGATGAAAAAATCGCATTGGAACATAGACCAGAACGTAAAAGCAAGCATAAATGGTGATATTTGTAGTGGTAAAGTTTGCGATTTACCTTTTATTTAGTATAACAACCTTAAAATGAACATTGCTATAGTAGGTGCAACTGGAAATGTTGGGAGAAAAACTCTTGAAGTATTTGATAAAAAAAACTTTAAGTTTGATAATCTATATTTAGTTGCTTCAGAAAAAAGTGCAGGAAAAAAAATCTCTTTTAGAGATAAAGAGTATGTTGTTGAAAATTTGGAGACATATGATTTTTCAAAAGCAGATATAACTTTTTTTGCAGCAGGAGGAAAAATTGCTGAAAAATTTGCAGAAAAGGCTGCCAAGCATACAATTGTAATAGATAATTCAAGTTTTTTTAGGATGGATCCTGATGTTCCATTGATCGTTCCACAAGTGAATGCAGCCGAAATTAAAAATATGAAAAAAAATATTATTGCTAATCCAAATTGTTCTACAGCACAACTTGTTATAGCACTTAAACCACTACATAATTTATTCAAGATTAAAAGAGTTGTAGTTTCAACTTACCAATCTGTTTCAGGTGGTGGCAAAAATCCAATGGACGAATTAATTGATCAAACTAAACAATATTTAGATGGAAAAAAAATAGAGTCAAAAAATTTCACTAAACAAATCGCTTTTAATGTTATTCCACATATCGATGTTTTTGCTGATGATGGATATACAAAAGAAGAATTAAAAATGACAAATGAAACAAAAAAAATCTTAGATGAGTCAATTGAACTTACAGCTACATGTGTAAGAATTCCTGTTTTAGTATCTCATTCGGAGTCTGTAAATATAGAATTTGAAAAACCATATACTTTAGAAAAAGTGAGAGATGTTTTAAGTAAAGCAGATGGTTGTGAGGTTATTGATAAAAGAGAAAATGGAGGTTATAGCACACCATTTGAAGCAGCTGGGAGTGATGAGACATATATATCTAGAATTAGGGAAGACAAAACTAAAAAAAATTCGTTAAATTTGTGGATTGTATCAGACAACCTATTGAGAGGTGCTGCACTTAATTCTGTTGAAATTGCTGAAACAATTATTAATTCAAAATAAAATATGGAAAACAGACCTTTATCACCACACATACAGATTTATAAATGGCATATTTCTTCATTAGTATCTATTTCACACAGAATTACAGGAATAATTAATTTTTTTGTAATCACATTAATTTGTATTTGGTTTGCATTAATGCTTCTAGGAGAAAGTAATTATCAAATTATTAAAAATTTTTTAGAAACTTTTTTAGGTAAATTCATTTTAATTGGAATAACCTGGTCATTTAGTTTTCAAATGTTAAGTGAAGCAAGACATTTGATTATGGATTTAGGTTATGGATTTGAATTACAAACAACAAAAATTACAGGTTTGTTAGTTATTTTTGGTTCGATTGTTTTAACTATCTTAATTTATTTATTTGGCAGAGGATTAATATAATGCTTCCAGTAACAAAAAAATGGTTGTTCTTAAAAATTAGTTCCGCAATCTTATTACCTTTAATGCTTTGGTTTATTATAAATTTAGTAAATATCTATGATAAAAGTTATCTTGAAATAGTGAATTTTTTAACAACACAACCATCTAAATTCCTAATTGGATTATTTTTAGTTATTGCTTATTTTTTTTCAGCTTTGACTATAAGCGAGGTTTTTGAGGACTATATTAACGATAAAAAAACCAAAAATGCCGCAAACAAAGTCCTAAATTTTTTTGCTATAACAATTCCAGTAATTACAATAATTGTAATTTTTAACTTAAATACATGAAAGCATATAATATTATAGACCATGAGTACGATGTTGTTGTACTTGGTGCAGGTGGATCAGGTTTAAGAGCGGCAGTAGGGCTTAGCGAGGCTGGCTTAAAAACAGCTTGTATCTCAAAAGTATTTCCTACCAGAAGTCATACATCAGCTGCACAAGGTGGAATATCAGCAGCACTAGGAAACATGGGAGAAGATGATTGGAGATGGCACATGTATGACACTGTCAAAGGTGCAGATTGGTTAGGTGATCAAGATAGTATTGAATATCTTTGTAAAGAAGCACCTAAAGCAGTTTTAGAATTAGAGAAATATGGAGTTCCATTTAGTAGAACTGAAGAGGGAAAAATTTATCAAAGACCATTTGGTGGAATGACAAAAAATTATGGAAATGGAATAGTTCAAAGAACTTGTGCAGCAGCTGATAGAACAGGACATGCTATTTTACACACATTATATGGACAAGCGTTAAAGCATAATACAGAATTTTTTATAGAATATTTTGCATTAGATTTGTTGATGAAGAATGGAGAGTGCAAAGGTCTAATTGCTTGGAATTTGAATGATGGCACAATTCATAGATTTAGATCGCACACAGTAATTATTGCTACTGGTGGTTATGGAAAAGTTTATTATTCAGCAACATCAGCACATACTTGTACTGGTGATGGCAATGCAATGGTTTTAAGAGCTGGATTACCGCTTCAGGATATGGAGTTTGTTCAATTTCACCCAACAGGAATTTATGGCCACGGTACCTTAATAACAGAAGGTGCGCGAGGAGAAGGAGGCTATCTTACAAATTCTAAAGGTGAAAGATTTATGGAAAGGTATGCTCCAAATGCAAAAGATTTAGCATCAAGAGATGTTGTTAGCAGATCTATGTCTATTGAGATTAATGAGGGAAGAGGTGTTGGAAAAGATCAAGATCATGTTCATTTGAATCTAAGTCACTTAGATAAAGATATTATTGAAAGCAGGCTTCCGGGAATTACTGATGCAGCAAGATTATTTGCAAATGTAGATGTAACTAAAGAACCAATTCCTGTTGTACCAACAGTTCATTATAATATGGGTGGTATTCCAACAAACTATAAAGCAGAAGTATTAACTGTAAATGGCTCAGAAAAAACTGTTCCAGGTTTAATGGCTATAGGAGAAGCGGCATGTGTCTCTGTTCACGGAGCAAATAGACTTGGTTCTAATTCTTTAATTGATTTAGTAGTATTTGGAAGAGCAGCAGCAAAAAGAGCAGCTGAAATAGTTAAGCCAGGAACACCTCATGAGGAAATTCCTGAGTCAGAAACACAAAAATGTTTAGATAGATTTGATAAACTTAGAAATGCACAAGGAAATAATAGTACTGCTGAACTTAGACTTTCAATGCAAAAAACGATGCAGTCGAAATGTGCAGTTTTTAGAACAGAAAAAAATCTTAAAGAAGGTGTTGATGAGATTAAAAAAACCTATGATGGTATGGACTCAATTTCAGTTAAAGATAGGTCTTTAGTATTTAATACTGATTTAGTTGAAACATTAGAATTTGATAATTTAATAAGACAAGCAGTAACTACTGTAGAATCTGCATATCATAGAAAAGAGAGCAGAGGTGCTCATGCGAGAGATGACTATCCAAAAAGAGATGACGAAAAGTTTATGCAACATACTCTTGCTTGGTGTGATGGAAAAAATACAAAAATTAGTTACAGAGCAGTACACAAATCAACTTTAACAAATGAAGTTCAATATTTTCCACCACAAGAGCGAGTATATTAATGGTTCAGCTAAGCTTACCTAAAAATTCAGAGGTTAAAAAAGGCAAATATTTTAAAGACAAAACTGGATCTAAAAATTTAAGAAAAGTAAATATTTATAGATGGGATCCATCGACAGAAGAAAATCCTAGAATTGATACATACGAAGTTGATATGGATAATTGTCCATCCAAAGTGCTGGATATTCTAAATAAAATTAAAAACGAAATTGATCCTACATTGGCCTATAGAAGGTCTTGTGCTCATGGTGTTTGTGGTTCTTGTGCTATGAATATGGGAGGAAAAAACGGACTAGCTTGCACAACTCCTCATGCAGAGATAGATGGTGACATCGATATTTATCCTCTACCTCATTTAAAAGTTAAAAGAGATTTGATTGGCGATTTAGATGGCTTATATAAACAATATCAATCTATTGAACCTTGGTTAAAAAATAACTCAACAAAACAGACAACAGAAATTTATCAGTCTAAAGAAGATAGAGCAAAACTTGATGGTGCTTACGAATGTATTATGTGTGCTTGCTGTTCTACATCTTGCCCAAGTTATTGGTGGAATGGAGATAAATATTTAGGTCCAGCAGTTCTGCTACAGGCTTATAGATGGATTATTGATAGTAGAGATGAAGAGAGAAAAGCTAGATTAAAAAAAGTTTCAGATGAATTAAAATTATATAGATGCCATACAATATTAAATTGTACAAATGCATGTCCTAAGGGCTTGAATCCAGCAAAAGCTATAGCTGAAATAAAAAAAATGTTAGCAACAGCTAATGTTTAAATAGACTATTCGATATTTTTGATCTAAAACACCGTATTCATGAAATTAATAGAACACTTTGTAAACGGTAAAATAATTCCGGGATCTTCAGATAAAAAAGGAAAAGTTTTTAATCCAGCAACTGGCGAACAAGAGTCAGAGGTAAGACTTGCTTCAAAATCTGATCTAGACAGTGCTGTTGAGGTAGCAAAAAAAGCATTTGAAAGTTGGTCTTTAAAACCTGCTCTACAAAGAGCTAGAATAATATTTAAATTTAAAGAATTAATTGAAAAAAATTCTGATGAATTAACGAAGCTAATAGTTTCAGAACATGGAAAAGTTTATGAAGATGCAAGAGGCTCTTTAACTAGAGGACTTGAGGTGGTAGAGTTTGCTTGTGGAATACCACATTTATTAAAAGGTGAGTTTTCAGAAAATGTTGGAACCAATGTTGATAGTTGGTCAATCAGACAACCATTAGGAGTTGTTGCAGGTATTACACCTTTTAATTTTCCTGCTATGGTACCAATGTGGATGTTTCCAATAGCAATAGCTTGTGGAAACACTTTTATTCTTAAACCATCTGAAAAAGACCCTTCTTGCGCAATAAGATTAGCAGAACTACTTTCTGAGGCGGGTCTTCCAGAAGGAGTATTTAACGTAATAAATGGAGATAAAGAAGCTGTTGATGCAATTTTAGAAAACAAAGATATCAAAGCTGTTAGTTTCGTAGGATCTACTCCTATTGCAAAATATATTTATGAAAATTCAGCTAAAAATGAAAAAAGAGTTCAAGCTTTGGGTGGAGCAAAAAACCATTTAGTTGTTATGCCAGATTGTGATTTAGATGGTGCAGTAAATGGTCTAATGGGTGCTGCTTATGGTTCAGCTGGAGAAAGATGTATGGCTCAATCAGTTGCTGTTGCGGTTGGGGATATCGGTGATGAACTTGTTTCAAGATTATCAAAAAAAGCTGAAGCTTTAAAAGTTGGTCCTGGGATGGATAAAGCATCGGAAATGGGACCTTTAGTTACAAAAGAACATTTAGAAAAAGTTACAAGTTACGTTGATTTAGGTGTCAAGGAGGGCGCAAAGCTAGTGGTTGATGGAAGAGGTTTAAAACTTCAAGGTTATGAAAATGGTTTCTATATAGGCGGATGTTTATTTGATCATGTAAATAAAGATATGAGAATTTACAAAGAAGAAATATTTGGTCCAGTCTTATCAGTTGTTCGAGTAAAAACTTTTGAAGAAGCTGCAAAATTAATTAACGACCATGAGTATGGAAATGGAGTTAGTATATATACAAGAGATGGTGATGCAGGCAGAACTTTTGCAAGTAAAATTCAAGTAGGTATGGTTGGTATTAATGTGCCGATCCCAGTCCCAATGGCATTTCATAGTTTTGGTGGCTGGAAAAGATCATTATTTGGAGATAGTGGAATGCATGGTATGGAAGGAATAAAATTTTATACTAAACTTAAAACAGTAACATCCAGATGGCCTTCAGGTGTCCGATCAAATGCGGAATTTGTTATGCCAACAATGAAATAAAGGAAATAAATGACAAAAATATCTTTAATTGGTGCAGGCCAAATAGGTGGAACTCTTGCACATTTAATAGGAACAAAAGAATTAGTAAATGAAGTGGTTTTATTTGATGTAGCTAATGGTATTGCAAAAGGAAAAGCATTAGATATTGCACAATCTTCATCTGTAGATGGTTTCAATGTTAGGTTTTCAGGAACTGATAACTATGAGGATATAAAAGATTCAGATGTAATTATAATCACAGCAGGTGTTCCAAGAAAACCTGGAATGAGCCGAGACGATCTTCTTGGAATTAATTTAAAAATTATTAAACAAGTTGCTGAGGGGGTAAAGAAAAATGCTCCTAACGCTTTTGTGATCTGTATCACCAATCCTTTAGACGTTATGGTTATGGCATTTCAAAAATTTTCAGGTTTGCCATCAAATAAAGTTGTTGGTATGGCAGGTATTTTAGATAGTTCGAGATTTAAATTATTTTTATCATTAGAACTTAATGTGCCAGTAAGAGAAATTGAGGCAATGGTTATGGGTGGTCATGGTGACACTATGGTTCCTATGCCAAGATTTACAAAAATTTCAGGTAAACCATTGTTGGATCTTGTAAAGGATGGAAAGATTTCTTCAGAAAGAGTTGAGGAAATTAATCAAAGAACACGAGATGGTGGTGCGGAAATAGTTAAATATTTAGAAAAAGGATCAGCCTTTTATGCGCCAGCAGCTTCAGGTGTTCAAATGGCAGAAGCATATTTAAATGATCAGAAAAAATTATTACCCTGCGCTGTACAATTAAATGGAGAATATGGTGTGAAAAATGTTTATGCAGGCGTTCCTGTTGTCATTGGAAAAGATGGTGTAGAAAAAATTGAAGAGATTGATTTAGATGAAAAAGAAAAAAAAGAATTTATGCATTCAATAGATGCTGTAAAAGCTTTATGGGAAGCTGCATCTAAAATAGATCCTGATTTATCTAAATAATAATGAATATTCACGAGCATCAAGCTAAACAAATATTAAAAAAATATGGAGCTGTAGTTCCCGAAGGAGTATTTGCGCTTAATGTTGATGAACTTATTCAAAAAGCAAAAGCACTCAAAACTGAGAAATATGTGCTTAAAGCACAAATCCATGCTGGAGGTAGAGGAAAAGCTGGTGGTGTAAAAATTTTAAACTCTATTGAGGAACTAACGGTAGCAGCTAAAGAATTACTTGGAAAAACACTAGTTACTCATCAAACTGGGCCTGAAGGTAGAGAGGTAAAAAGATTATACGTAGAAGAATCATCAAATATAGATAAAGAATTTTACTTATCGTGCCTGGTTGATAGGGCAAGTTCTAAAATTGCATTTATATCAAGTGACCAAGGAGGGATGGACATTGAAGAAGTTGCAAGCAGTTCACCTGAAAAAATTATAACTACAAAAGTTGATATAGCTGATGAAATTTCTGAGTCAGATTGTGAAAAAATAATTAATATTTTTAATTTAAATGAAGAAGCAAAAAAACAAGCAATAACATTAATTAAATCAATATATAAAATGTTTGTGAGTACTGATGCAAACATGGTTGAAGTAAATCCATTAATTTTGACAAAAGAGGAAAAAATTGTTTGTTTAGATGCAAAAGTTAATTTCGACTCTAACGCTTTATTCAGGCATCCAGAAATTGTTGAATTAAGAGATTTAAATGAGGAAGATCCTACCGAGATAGAAGCTAGCAAGCATGATCTTGCATATATCAAGCTAGATGGAAGTATTGGCTGTATGGTAAATGGAGCAGGATTAGCGATGGCAACAATGGATATAATTAAATTGTATGGTAAAGAGCCAGCAAATTTTTTAGATGTAGGTGGTGGTGCATCCAAAGAAAAAGTATCTGCAGCATTAAAGATAATTCTTTCAGATAAAAATGTTAAAGGTATTTTAATAAATATTTTTGGAGGAATTATGCGATGCGATGTTCTTGCTCAAGGAGTAGTTGATGCAGCTAAAGAAATTAATATTAGTGTACCTTTAGTTGTACGATTAGCAGGTACAAATTTCAAGGAAGGAAAAGAAATTCTTGATAATTCTGGATTAAAATTAATTTCTGCAGAAAATTTAGATGATGCTGCTAAGAAAATTGTTGAGGCGATAAAATAAAATGTCAGTTTTGGTAAATAAAAATACTAAAGTAATTTGTCAGGGATTTACTGGCTCACACGGAACATTTCATTCAGAGCAGGCTATAAAATATGGAACTAACCTTGTTGGTGGAGTTACGCCAAAGAAAGGTGGACAAAAACATTTAGACAGACCAGTTTTTAATAGCGTTTTAGAGGCAAAAAATGAAGTAGGAGCAGATGCAACTATGATTTATGTACCTGCTAAATTTGCTGCAGCAGCAATCATTGAAGCTATTGATGCATCAATTGAACTTATTGTTTGTATAACAGAGGGAATTCCAATCCAGGATATGCTTAAGGTCAGACAAAAATTAAGTGGATCTAGTAGCAGATTAATTGGACCTAATTGTCCAGGAATAATCACACCAGATGAATGTAAAATTGGGATTATGCCAGGAAGCGTTCACAAAAGAGGAAGTGTTGGAATTGTATCAAGGTCAGGAACATTGACATATGAAGCAGTAGCCCAAACAACTGAAAATGGACTTGGTCAATCAACCTGTATTGGTATTGGTGGTGATCCTATTAATGGAACAAATTTTATAGATTGTTTAGATTTATTTCTAAATGATTCTGAAACAGAATCTATTTTAATGATAGGTGAAATTGGTGGAACAGCTGAAGAAGAAGCGGCTGACTTTATAAAAAATCATAAGATTAAAAAACCAATAGTTGGATTTATTGCTGGAATTACCGCTCCTCCAGGAAGGAGAATGGGGCATGCTGGTGCTATTATATCAGGTGGCAAGGGTGGAGCTGAAGATAAAATTAAAAAAATGGAAGAATGTGGTATTACAGTTGCCAAATCACCATCAATTATTGGAAAAACTTTATTTGATAAACTGTCTAATTGAAAAAAAATATTAGAGGGATATATTAAATAAATAGATGTCTTCATCAAAAAATCTTGATTTCGAAAAAACTTCATTTTTAAACAAATCTAATAGTGCATTTATAGAAGAAATGTATTTAAAGTTTGTAAATAAAGATGCTGATCTTCCAGAAAGTTGGGCAAATTATTTTGAGGGAATTGGTGAAGAATTAAATGTTATAGCAAAAGAAATTAATGGTCCATCATGGGGACCTACTAAAAAAAAGATTGATATTGATGAATTACAAAAAAAAATAGAAGAACAAGATAAAAATGATTTTGATAATGTCAAATTAGACACTTCAGAAAAATTTAATTTTCAATTACTTGCTGACTCAAATAAAGATTCTATTAGTGCTGTAGCATTAATTAGAGCATATAGACTAAGAGGACATTTATTAGCGGATCTTGATCCTTTAGAAATGAGAGAGTCAGAATATCTAGATGAGCTTCATCCAGATTTTTACGGTTTTAAAAAAGAAAATTACGATAAGAAAATTTTTCTAAACGGGGTAATCAATCGTAAATATGCAAATATAAGAGAAATACTTAAGTTTATGAAGAAAACCTATTGTGGAAAAATAGGTTATGAGTTCATGCATATTTCAAACCCAGATGAAAGAAAGTGGTTTAGAGACAGGATTGAGCAAGATAAAAATGCACTTCAATTTACAAAAAATGGTAAAGAGGCAATTTTAAATAAATTGGTACAGGCAGAAGGATTTGAAAAATTTTTAGCCACAAAGTATGTGGGAACAAAAAGATTTGGTTTAGATGGTGGAGAAAGTTTAATACCTGCTCTCGAACAAATTATAAAAATTGGTGGTCAAAATAATATAAAAGAAGTTAAAATAGGTATGTCTCATAGAGGTAGGCTTAACGTTTTGGCAAACGTTTTACAAAAATCTTACAAAAAAATTTTTAATGAGTTTGCTGGTGAGTTTAGTACCGACTCTGAAGATAGTGCTGGAGATGTAAAATATCATCTTGGAGCGTCGTCTGATAGAGAATTTGATGGAAACTTAGTACACGTCAGTTTAACAGATAATCCTTCTCATTTAGAAGCTGTTAACCCAGTTGTTTTAGGACAAACAAGAGCCAAACAATTTTTTCACAAAGACCGTGAAAGAAATAAAGTTATACCGATTCTCATTCATGGGGATGCAGCTTTTGCTGGCCAAGGAGTTGTTGCAGAATGTTTTGCAATGTCTGGACTACCAGGACACAACACTGGAGGAACTATTCATATTATTGTAAATAATCAGATAGGATTTACTACTAGTCCAAGATTTGCAAGATCTTCACCTTATCCATCGGATGTTGCAAAAATGGTAGAGGCACCAATTCTTCATGTTAACGGAGATGATCCAGAAGCAGTTGTTTATGCAACTAGAATAGCAACAGAATTTCGATTAAAATTTAATAGAGACGTTGTAGTAGATTTAATTTGTTATAGAAGATTTGGACATAATGAGGGAGATGAGCCTTCTTTTACTCAACCTTTAATGTATAAAAAAATTAGATCTCATCCCAGTGTTTACAAAATTTATGGTAATAAATTAGTAAACGAAAAATCTATAACTGAAGAATTACTAAATCAAAATGTTAAATCATTTAAAGATTTACTTGATGAACAATACAAAAGTGCAAAAGATTATAAACCTAAAATAGAATGGTTTGAGGGAACTTGGTCAAGATATAAACCTGAAAGAGGTAAAGATAAAAGGGGCATAACAGGTTTTGACGAAAATAAATTAAAAATAATTTCAGATAAAATAAATGGTATTCCTGAGGAAAAAAATATTCATAAGACTATCTCTAAAATATTTAATGCCAGAAAAGAAAGTATCGAGAAAGGTACTGGAATCGATTGGTCTTCAGCTGAATCTTTAGCGTTTGGATCTTTGCTGGAAGAGGGATATCCAGTTAGGCTTGTAGGACAAGACTCTGGAAGAGGAACATTTAGTCAACGACATTCTGTATTGAGAAATCAAATAGATAATTCTAGGTATATTCCCCTTAATAATATTTCTAAAAATCAAAAGCAATTTGAAGTAGTAGATAGTTTTTTATCTGAACTTGCGGTTTTAGGTTTTGAATATGGCTATAGTCTAGTAGAGCCAAACACACTTACTCTTTGGGAAGCGCAATTCGGTGACTTTGCTAATGGAGCCCAAGTAGTAATTGATCAATTTATTGCATCTGGTGAGAGAAAATGGAATAGAGCATCTGGTATAGTAATGTTGTTGCCCCACGGATATGAGGGACAAGGACCAGAACATTCTTCAGCAAGATTAGAAAGATTTTTACAACTATGCTCAAACGATAATATGCAAGTAATGAACTGCACAACTCCAGCAAATTATTTTCATGCTTTAAGAAGACAAATGCATAGGAGTTTCAGAAAGCCATTAATCATAATGACACCAAAATCATTATTAAGAAATAAATATTGTGTTTCAAATTTAGAAGATTTTAACAAAAAAAATACTTTCCATAGAGTATTGTGGGATCATGCCATCGATCCTAAGTCTACAGGATTTATCAAACTAAAAGAGAGTTCTAAAATTAAAAAAGTAATTCTTTGTTCTGGAAAAGTATATTTTGATTTATTAGATGCCAGAGAAAAGCTCAAAAGAGATGATGTAGTGATGTATAGAATTGAACAATTGTATCCATTTCCAGCAAAAGCTTTGGTTAAGGAGTTAAAACCATATGCTGAAAATGCTGAATTCTTTTGGTGCCAAGAGGAGCCAAAAAATATGGGTGCTTGGTTTTCAGTTAGAGATTATATCCAATGGACATTAGACACTTTAAAGGCTAATAATAATAAAATTTCTTATATAGGAAGAAGCCCAGACGCAACACCTGCAACAGGATATGCTAAAAGGCATAATTCTCAACAACAAGAAATAATTAACAAGGTATTTGATTAATTTTAATGAGTGAAAAAATAGTAGTCCCAGTTCTTGGTGAAAGCATAACAGAGGCGACTGTTGCAAAATGGTTAAAAAATGCAGGCGACACAGTCGAAGCAGATGAACCAATTGTAGAACTCGAGACAGATAAAGTAAATTTAGAAGTGCCATCTCCAATTTCTGGTGTGTTAACTGAGATAAATTCACAAGATGGATCAGTCGTTGAAGTAGGAGCATTATTAGGTTCTGTATCAGCCGAAGTTGGGGCAGTGGTTAAATCTGTGCCAAAAATCCAAAAAGAAGTTAAGCAAGAAAAAATAGTTCCTGCTGAGAGCAATGTAATAAAATTAGATGCAAATAAAAAAGAACCAAAAGTATTTGAGGAAAAAGAGATCGAAAAACCTAAAGAGAAACCTTTAGTTTTAACTGAGGAAGTTAAACCAGATGTTGCTCCAAAAAGAGATGTTAATCCAACCTTGTCTCCAGCAGTAAGAAAAATAGTAACTGAAAATAATATCGATATTAATTCAATTCAAGGTTCAGGGAAAGATGGAAGAGTTTTAAAAGGAGATTTAATAAGTTTGATGGGTGCAAATCCAAAACCGTCTGAAAGAAAAATTCAATATGGTGAAGAAGAACGAATTAAGATGACTAGGTTGAGACAAACTATTGCAAAAAGATTAAAGCAAGCTCAAGAGAATGCTGCTCTTTTAACAACATTTAATGAGGTAGATATGAGCAGTGTAATGGAAATGAGGAAAGAAAATCAAGAGGATTTCCAATCTCGTTATGGGATAAAATTAGGATTTATGTCTTTCTTTGTAAAAGCATGTGTAGTTGCTTTAAAAAATTTTCCTGCCGTGAATGCTGAAATAGATGGAGAAGAGATTATCTATAAAAACTATTACAATATTAGCTTTGCTGTCGGAACAGATAAGGGTTTGGTTGTTCCAGTTTTAAGAAATGCAGATGAATTATCCTTTGCTGATATTGAAAAAAATATCAAAGAAATTTCAGAAAAAGCACGAGATGGGAAGCTAACGATTGAAGATCTTCAGGGAGGAACATTTACAATAAGTAATGGAGGCGTGTATGGGTCTATGCTTTCAACCCCAATACTAAATTTACCTCAATCTGGAGTGTTGGGCATGCATAATATAGTGGAAAGACCTGTTGTTGTAGACGGTGAAATTAAAATAAGACCAATTATGTATTTAGCATTATCATATGATCACAGAATTATTGATGGAAAAGAGTCTGTATCTTTCCTTAAAATGATTAAAGAAAATTTAGAAGACCCTAGAAGGTTGTTTTTAGATATTTAAATGTCAGAAAAATTTCAAGCTGTAGTTATTGGAGGTGGACCGGGTGGTTATGTGTGTGCAATCAGACTTGCTCAATTAGGATTAAAAACTGCATGTATAGAGTCCAGAGGGTCTTTGGGAGGTACTTGTTTAAACGTTGGTTGTATCCCATCAAAAAGCTTACTTAATCTGTCTGAAGAATTCCACAAAGTAAAAAGTTTAGCAAACAAAGGTATTGAAGTTGGTGAAGTAAAATTAAATTTAGACAAAATGATGAAAAGCAAAGATAAAGCTGTAACAGTTCTTACAAAAGGTGTTGAATTTCTTTTGAAAAAAAACAAAGTTACTTACTTTAAAGGACACGGAAGTTTTAAATCTAAAAATGAAATTTTAATAAAGGATGACAAAAACAAAGAAACTGTCATCCAATCAGAAAAAACAGTTATTGCAACAGGATCAATTCCAGTTTCATTACCAGGAATAGAAATAGATGAGAAAACAATTGTCTCATCAACAGGTGCCTTAAAGTTAGAAAAGGTACCTAAGAAAATGGTTGTAGTAGGAGGAGGTTATATAGGATTGGAGATGGGATCTGTATGGTCAAGACTTGGAGCAGAGGTGCAAGTTGTTGAATTTTTAGATCATATTACACCTGGTATGGATAAAGAAATCTCTTCAGAATTTATGAAAATTTTAAATAAACAGGGAATGAAATTTAATATGCAAAATAAAGTTGAAACAATTAAAAAAAATGCAGCAGGTGCAGTGGTTTCAACAGTAGATAAAGATGGTAATAAAAATAATTTTGAGTGTGATGTTGTTTTGATTTCTGTTGGCAGAAAACCTAATACAGATGGTTTAAATTTAGAGTCTGTAGGAGTAGATATTGATGAAAGAAATAGAATTAAAACTGATAAAAGTTTTAAGACGAACGTTGAAAATATTTATGCAATAGGCGATGTAATTGTTGGTCCAATGCTTGCACACAAAGCGGAGGACGAAGGTATAGCAGTTGCAGAAAACATAGTTGGTCAATCTGGACATGTAAATTATGATACAATCCCAGGAGTAGTTTATACAACACCAGAAGTAGCATCAATCGGTAAAACTGAGGAACAATTAAAAGAATTAAATAAAAAATACAAAGTAGGGAAATTTTCGTTTATGGCTAATTCAAGAGCCAAGGCCATAGATGATGCAGAAGGTTTTGTTAAAATTTTAGCTGATGAGCAAACAGATAAAGTATTAGGTGCACATATAATTG
>CACJQX010000002.1 GCA_902595595.1 uncultured Pelagibacteraceae bacterium
ATTTCCAATCAATTGAATTTTCTAATTTATACTTTTTTAAATCTTTTTTCCATTCTGAATTATAAATCTTGTTAGTAAGTGGTCCTCTCCATCCTTTTCTTTTATCATATGATATTAATCCATCTCTAAGTGATTTTGTTGCAATTGTTTGTAAATTTAAATCTATTGGAGTATTGATATTAAAACCTTGTTTATAAACTTTATCATAGCTTAAAGTTTCAATTACACTCTTTCTGACATCTTCAATAAAATATTGAGCATCTTCTAAATAAATTTTTTTATTTTTTTTTAAAATTACTTCCTCTTTTGAAAGTTTTTTATACCATTCTGAAGTTAAATAATTATTATCAAATAAATTTTTTAAAACTAAATTTCTTCTGAATTTTGCTATATCTGGATCTCTATAAGGATTATATCTACTAGGTGCTTTTGGTAAAGCTGCTAATAAAGCAGCTTCTGAGTAATTTAAATCTTTAATAGATTTATCAAAATATTCTAAGCTTGCTGCAGCTACTCCATATGCTCCACTTCCAAGATAAATTTGGTTTAGATAAAGTTCTAGAATTCTTTCTTTAGATAAAGCTCTCTCTATTCTAAAAGCTAGAATTGCTTCCTTAATTTTCCTATTTAAACTTACTTCATTTGTTAGCAAAAAGTTTTTTGCTACTTGTTGAGTAATTGTAGATGCTCCCTCCAACCTTTTAGATGATAAAATATTTGAAATATTATTTATTACAGCTCTAATAACACCTTTAGCATCAACACCTGGATGTTTGAAAAAATTTTTATCTTCAGCAGACAAAAACGCATTAATTACATTTTTTGGAATTGAATTAAATGGAACAAATACTCTTTTTTCCTGTGAAAAATCTGCCACCAAATCACCATTACCAGAGTAAACTTTACTGGAAACAGGAGGTTTGTAACTTTTAAGAAATTTATAATCTGGTAAATCATTAGAAAAAGTCCATAAAATACTTATTATCGAAATTATTGATAATAGAATAAAAGAAGTGATTAAAATAAAGATATTTCTAAAAAATTTATTCATTTTAATTTCATTATATCTTGGAATTTGTTAAAGATATGGCAAGAAAATTAAACAAAATTTTAAAAATTAAATTGCTAATGAAATTAACATACACAAAATTATGGAAAAAAATTTATATATCGATGCTTCGCATCCTAACGAAACTAGAGTTGTTCTCAAATCAGGTGAAAATATTGAAGATTACGAGTACGAAGGTTTAAAAAATAACTTAATTAAAAATAATATTTATTTAGGCAAAGTAAGTAGAATTGAACCCTCTTTGCAAGCAGCCTTTGTTGATTTTGGAAGAGAGAGGCATGGGTTTTTGTCTTTTAATGACATTCAATCAGATTATTATCAGATACCAAAAGCAGATTTGGAAAGAATTAAAGAGGAGGAAGAAAAAGCTAGAGAAGAACTTTCAAGAGAAGTTGAGGCCAAAGAAGAGGAAAATATTGCTGAAGGTAAATTAGAAATTGATGATCCCATAGAAAAGATATCAGAAGAACAAATAGAAGAAGACTCAAATAATAAAGAAAATATTACTGAAAAAGAAAATTTAGATGATGGAAAAGAAAAAAAGAAAGAGCGTAGATTTAAATTTAAAAGATATAAAATTCAGGAAGTAATTAAACCTAACCAGGTGATTCTTGTACAAGTTATTAAAGACGAGAGAGGTCAAAAAGGTGCAGCTTTAAGCACTTTCATTTCTATTGCTGGTAAGTATATAGTATTAATGCCAAACACTCCTAAAGGAGGAGGTATATCAAGAAAAATATTTAATCCTGCTGATAGAAAAAAAATAAGATCAATTTTAAATGAAATTGAAATACCTAAAGAGATGGGATTAATTGTCAGAACTGCTGGAAGCAATAAAACAAAAAATGAAATAAATAGTGATTTAAAAACTTTGATTAATTCTTGGAGTCAAATAAAAGAAAATGCAATAAACTCTATTGCTCCTTCTTTAATACACCAAGAAAGTGAAATAATAAAAAGAACATTAAGAGATATGTTTGACGAAAATACGCAAAATATAATTGTAGAAGGTAACGAGGGTTATAAAAAAGCTCAATCATTCATGAAAACAATGATGCCATCAAATGTCAAAAAAGTAAAAAAATATAGAGGAAAAATTCCACTATTTATTCAAGAAAATATCGAACAAAAATTAAATCAAATATTTGACTCTGAAATCAAATTAAAGTCAGGAGGATATTTAGTTATTAACCCGACAGAAGCTTTAGTTTCTATAGATATAAATTCTGGAAGTTCAATAAAAGGAAAAAATGTTGAAAGCACTGCTCTAGATACGAATATTGAAGCTGCAGAAGAAATTGCAAGACAAATAAAGATAAGAGATTTGTCTGGTTTAATCATTATAGACTTTATTGATATGCTAAGTTATGGAAATAGGAGGTTAGTAGAAAGAAAACTTAAAGAAAAATGCAGGTCAGATAGAGCTAGAATTCAAATTGGAAGAATAAGTAATTTTGGTCTTCTGGAGATGTCAAGACAAAGACTAAGGGAAAGCGCAATAAAATGGAAAGTTACATTAACAGATGAGTCTTTTGCTCAAAAACTTTTAAAAACTGTTGAGTTAAAAGCAGTAATTAACAAAGCTAAATTTGTTGAATTAAAAGTTTGTGAAAAAATTTCAGATTTCCTTAAAGAAAATTTTGTTAATGACTTAACTTATTTTGAGAAAAAAAATAAAATGAAAATAGATATTATTAGCGATAATTCTTTAATTATACCTGAGTACATTATAGACATAAAAAATAAATCCAAAAAGACGATAGAGCTAGTAGAATATTATGAAAAATTAAAAAATTTAGAAATACAAAATAAAGAGGACAAATTTTTAGAAAAAAAAGAAAATAAAAAGATTAATAAAAAAAAATATAATAAAAAAAAGTATTATAAAAAGACTAAATAATTCCTTTTGATGGTGAGGATGGATTACCCATTAAAATTTTATCTATTCTTCCAGATTTAAAAGATTGTCTTCCTGCAATAACTGCATTTTTAAAAGCTAGAGCCATTTCAAATGGTTTTTTTGCTTTTGCTATAGCGGTATTAACAAGTACCCCGTCACATCCTAATTCCATTGCAATCGTAGCATCTGAAGCTTGACCTAAACCAGCATCAATAATTAATGGAAGTTTGGTTTGTTTTCTAATTATTTGAATATTAATTTTGTTTTGTATACCTAATCCTGATCCAATTGGTGCAGCTAGGGGCATAATAGCGTCAGCACCTGAATTCTCTAAGCGCTTAGCCATTAAAGGGTCATCATTACAATAAACCATAACTTTAAAACCTTCTTTAGCGAGAACTTCTGTAGATTTTAAAGTTTCAATCATGTCTGGAAATAAATTCTTTTTATCTCCTAAAACTTCTAATTTAACTAACTTCCAACCACCTATTTCTCTTGCTAATCTCAAAGTTCTTAAAGCTTCTTTTGAATTAAAACATCCAGCAGTATTGGGTAAATATGTAATTTTTTTTGGATCAATATAATCCATTAGCAAAGGCTTATTTTTATCTGAAATATTAACTCTTCTCACGGCAACTGTCACGATTTCTGCTCCAGAAAGTTTAATTGCTTTTGCGCACTCAGACATATTTTTATATTTTCCTGTCCCAACAATTAATCTAGAATTAAATTTTTTATTCGCAATAATTAGACTATCTTTTTTCAAATTAACCGCCTCCAATAAAATGAACTATTTCAATTTTATCATTTTTATTTAATTTTATTTTATTAATTTTTTTTTTATCTATTATTTCTTCATTAAGCTCAATAGCTACTTTATTTAATGGAATTTTGAGATTTTTTAATGCTAAAGAGAGGTTAGAATCTTGATTTATAGATTTGATTTTTCCATTTATTTTAATTTTTATTTTTTTTATTTTTTTCATCGTATATAAGTGCTGGATGAATAATAAAATAATTATTATTAATGGTCCAAATCTTAATCTATTAGGGGAAAGAGAACAATCACAATATGGATCGATCACGTTTGACCAACTTAAAGAGAATTGTTCTAAAAAAGGACAAGAAATTGGTCTTGATGTTGAATTTGCTCAATCTAATGTTGAAGGAGAACTTGTTAATATAATTCAAGATGCTAGGAAAAAATTTGATGGTATGATTATAAATGCTGCTGCATTTACTCATACCTCTGTAGCCATAAGGGATGCTCTAGATTTATTTAAAAAACCAATAATCGAGATACATTTATCTAATATTTATAAAAGAGAAGAATTTAGACATAAATCACTTATAAGTGGTGTAGTAACTGGAGGAATTTTTGGATTAGGTGCTGAAGGATATATTTTGGCCATAATTTCATTACAAAAGACTTTGCATAATGAAAATAGATAAAAAAATAATTAAAGAATTAAGTGATTATTTAAAAGAATTTAATCTTACTGAAATAGAGATAACTGAAAAGGATACAAAAATTAAAGTATCAAAAAATAATGTTTCAATAAGTAATCAGCCTCAAGTTATTTCGTCCTCGTCACCTGCATCAAGTACAGCACCTACTCAAACTCAAAATATTAAATCAGGAACTGAAATTACTTCACCTATAATTGGGACTGCCTATCATGCGCCAGAACCAGGTGCTAAAAAATTTGTTGAGATTGGAAAAAAAATTAAAAAAGGTGATACAATAATGATTGTTGAGGCAATGAAAACCATGAATCATGTTCCTTCAACAGCAGATGGTGTAGTAAAAGAAATTTGTGTTGAAGATGGCCAACCTGTAGAATTTGGTCAAACTATTATTATCCTAGAATAAATAATGTTTAAAAAAATTTTAATTGCAAACCGTGGGGAAATTGCAGTTAGAATTATTAGAGCATGTAAAGAATGGGGAATACCTACAGTCGCTGTTCATTCAGATGTAGATAGAGAAAGCATGCATGTGAGAATGGCAGATGAAAGTGTATGTATAGGTTCTCATCAACCCGCAAATAGTTATTTAAATATTCCAGCATTAATGTCAGCAATAGAACTTACAAATGCTGACGCTGTTCATCCTGGATATGGTTTTCTTTCTGAAAATGCAAATTTTGCAAGAATTTTAGAAGAGAACAAAATTAATTTTATTGGAGCTTCGTCAAAACATATAGAAATGATGGGTGATAAAATCCAAGCAAAAAGAATAGCTAGAGAAAATGGATTGCCTGTTATTGAGGGCTCTGAAGGAGGAGTAAAAGATATTTCTGAAGCAAAAGAACTTTGTAAAAAAATTGGTTTTCCTGTTTTAATCAAAGCCTCAGGTGGAGGTGGAGGTAAAGGTATGAAAATAGTTTATAAGGAAGAAGAATTTGAAACGCTGTTTTCAACTGCAAAATCAGAAGCGCAAAAATACTTTGGTAATGATGAAGTTTATATCGAAAAATTTTTCCAAAATCCTAGACACATTGAAGTCCAAATATTAGCTGGAAAAAATAGAGTTGTTCACCTTCATGAGAGGGATTGTTCAGTTCAAAGAAGACATCAAAAATTAATTGAGGAGACGCCAAGCCCAGTTTTAAATGATGAAATAAGAAAAGATTTATTTGAAAGAACAGTAAAAATGGTAACTAAAATAGGTTATATGGGAGCTGGAACCGTTGAATTTATTTATGAGGATGGAAAATTTTATTTCCTTGAAATGAATACAAGAGTTCAAGTTGAACATCCTGTAACTGAAATGGTTACTGGTATTGATATAATTAAAGAGCAAATTTGGATTGCTTTTTCAGGAGAAACAGCTTTGAAACAAAGTGATATAAATCCTAGAGGACATGCAATTGAATGTAGAATAAATGCTGAGGATGCTAGTAAAAACTTTCAACCTTCACCTGGAGTTATTACTATGTGTCATCAACCATCAGGTTTTAGAACCAGAGTGGATGGTGCAATATTTCAAGGATATAAGGTAACTCCCTATTACGACAGTATGGTTTGTAAATTAATTTGTCATGGAAGAAACAGAACAGAAGCAATTCAAAGAATGAATAGATCTTTAGATGAATTTGTTATTGAAGGAATAACTACAACAATATCTCTACATAAAAAATTACTAAACCATAAAAAATTTATTAATTCTGATTTTAACGTTAGTTGGCTAGATAAAGATTCAATTGTTTAATAACATTTCACAAGCCAAACATCATAAACAGGATGATCAAAAGGTGCGATTGATGGACTTGATGAAAACATCCAGCCATTAAAAATAAAAACTTCATCATTATTTTTATTAGTCAAATCTCGAACTTGAATATAAGCTGTTATTTCTGGATTATCATCAAATTCTGAATTTTTACATTTAAGGCTTTTTATTGATAAATCTTTAAATTTTATTAATTCTCCATTTTTAAGTTTTAGTGAGGTGTTTTTAGAACTTATTTTATCTAAAATTTTTATATCAGTAAAAGTTCCTTCTAAATTACTTTTTGCGTTTAAGTTTAAAATTAATGAAAAATAAAATAAAAAAACTAAATAGATTAATTTAAAATTATTCTTTCCAACTTGAGTATTTCTTTTTAATACCATCTTGATTTTTATTTGGATAATATGCTGCGTCAGTCCCAGTTAAATTTTCTTGATGAGGTTTTTGCCATTCATATTTTTCTAAGGTATGTTTTTTCTCAATTTTATTTGGTGTAAAATGAATCCAAGAATACCATTCAACAGGAATTTTTGATGCGTCAATTGTGTTTGAATAGATAACCCATCTTTTTCCGTTTTTACTCTCATAGTATTTATTACCTAGCTCATCAGTGCCAACTAGTTTTCCAAAAAAAATAGTTTTTAACCTTGTTCCAAAAGTATCTTGATTCCACCATGTGAAAATTTTTCTTAAGAGTGTCAACATAATATTTTTTATTTATTCAATTAAAAATTGTAAAATTTAAATTAGACTAAAATATGAATATGTATATAAATTAATTGATTCATTATTCAAATTAAAATTTAAATTGAGGTCAAATGGCAAAGTATTTAGTTGAAACTTATTATACCTGTACTTTTAAAGTAAATCATTATTTAGATGATATTAATGAGGCAGAGTTAAAAAATTTAGAAAAAAGAGATGATGGTAAATTTGAGGTTTTAGACGTAAAACTTGATAACAGAAAAACAAAAAGTCTAGATCCTAAAAACAATAAAGTACTTGAAAACAACAAAGTAGAAGTAGTTACCGAAACAGATAAACAAAACCCAATAAATAAAGAAAATGTAATAACAAGTATAAACATATCTAACGAGAAGTCAGGTAAAAGATTTAGCATGCCTGACAGAAGAAAAGGATATATTCAAAAAGCTACTATTGGTGACCACAAAGTTTACCTACATACTGGAGAATATGAAGACGGAAAAATTGGAGAAATATTTATTGATACCAGTAAAGAAGGTGAACTTGTTAAAGCCTTAATGAATAACTTTGCAATTGCTGTTTCTTTAGGTCTTCAATATGGTGTTCCGTTAGATGAGTTTATAAGTGCATTTGTAGGTACAAAATTTGAACCATCTGGCAAAGTCCATGGTAATGATAGAATTTTAAGTGCTACATCAATTTTAGATTATATCTTCAGAGAATTAGCTATTTCATATCAAAATAGAGAGGATCTAGCCCATACTCCAGCTATTGGAGGTAATGACTCAATAAATGCAGAAGATCAAAGCTCTGAGGATCAAAATCAATTATTGAAAATTGTAAAAGACATTACCAGTAAAGGTTTCGTTAGAAATAATTATAAAAAAAATCTAGTTGATCTTTCAGATGTAAAAATAAGTTTAAAAGGTAAAAAATAATTTATTTTTTTGTTTTTAAAGCTAAATTTAATTCTTTCAATTGATCTGGATTTACCTCAGATGGCGCATTCATCATCAAATCTTGTGCGTTTTGGTTCATTGGAAACATAGTAACTTCCCTAATATTTTTCTCATTAGCTAGTAACATTACGATTCTATCAATACCAGGTGCTATTCCTCCATGTGGTGGTGCGCCATAACTAAGTGCATTAATCATACCACTAAATTTTTCATCTACTTGATTTTTATCATATCCTGCAATCAAGAAAAGTTTATACATAAGTTCTGGTTTATGATTCCTAATTGCTCCTGAAGATAATTCTATACCATTACAAACTATGTCGTATTGATAGGCAAGTATATCTAATGGGTTTTCAAAATCTTTTTCACTTAAATCACCTTGGGGCATTGAAAAATGGATTGTGACTAAATCCAATCTTATTTGATGATTCATCTTTTTCAAACATTGGATAGTCTACGATCCAGCAAAATGCGAAAACATTTTCATCAATTAAATCTAGATCTTTTGCAATTTTATCTCTTGCTAGTGCAGTGATTTTTTCTAATTCGTCTTGTTTTCCACAAGCCATGAAAATACTATCTCCTATTTCACAGTTTGTTTTTTTCATGATTTCAGCCAATGCATCTTGAGAAAAAAATTTTCCTATAGGGCCTTTTGCTGAAATATCTTTATCTTTTTCAAAAGTAAAATAAGCTAAACCAGAAGCACCTTCTTCTTTTGCCCATTTATCAATATTATCAAAAAAACTTCTTGGCTTATCTTTCGTGTTTTTTGTAATAATACATCTTACTT
Organism: uncultured Pelagibacteraceae bacterium; assembly: GCA_902595595.1. Taxonomy (GTDB): domain Bacteria; phylum Pseudomonadota; class Alphaproteobacteria; order Pelagibacterales; family Pelagibacteraceae; genus Pelagibacter. The sequence continues at coordinate 8,662 of CACJQX010000002.1, forward strand.
TAGATCCAGATTTTACTAATTTTTTAAATATTTCAAATGAAACATCTTCTCTTATAAAAATTTCAGTTATATCATTTATAACGAGTGGGTTTCTTAAATCTGGTTTATCAGTACCATATTTAAGCATTGCTTCCTTGTATGAAATCTTTGGAAATTTATCAAACATCAGTTTTTTAGTTGAAAAATTTTTAAATGTATTAACCATTAATTTCTCAACTACATTGAATACATCTTCCTGCTCAACAAATGACATTTCTAAATCTAATTGATAAAATTCTCCAGGACTTCTGTCCGCTCTCGCATCTTCATCTCTAAAACAAGGTGCAATTTGAAAATATCTATCAAAACCCGAAACCATTATTAATTGTTTAAATTGTTGAGGAGCTTGAGGTAATGCATAAAATTTTCCAGGATTTAAACGACTAGGTACTAAAAAATCTCTAGCTCCCTCTGGACTAGATGAGGTTAAAATTGGTGTTTGAAATTCTAAAAATCCTAATTTAGTCATTTCATTTCTGATGTATGAAATAACTTTAGATCTTAAAATAATATTTTCATGAATTTTTTTTCTTCTTAAATCTAAAAATCTATATTTCAATCTTATTTCTTCAGCATATTCTTGATCACTAAAGATTGGCATAGGTAGTTCTTTACAAGTCCCTAAAACTTCATGCTTCTCAATAACAATCTCTATTTCACCTGTGTCTATTTCAGAATTAATTGTTTCTTTAGACCTGTTAACTACCTTTCCTTCAACTTTAATTACAGTCTCTAATTGCATTTTTTCTAAATCAGAAAAATATTTATTATCTTTATCAATTATACATTGGGTAATTCCATAATTATCTCTCAAATCAATAAATAATAAATTCCCATGGTCTCTTTTTTTATTTATCCAGCCTGAAAGAGAAATTTTTTTATCTACATCCTCTTTTCTTAGTTCATTACATTTATGTGTTCTGTATTTATTCAATTAAACCTCTAATGCTTCTTTTATAATTTTAAAATCGATTGGTTTCTTTCTTTTTAAACTAATTTCGTCGATTTTATATATGAAATCGGAAATTTTGCCATAAGTTCTATCAATTCTCTTAATTATAAATTCAATAAGTTTTTGGTCTATTGATATTTGACGATCAGAAAGATTTTTTAATATTAGTGCATAAATTAAATCATCACCAGGTTTTTCAATTTGAGATAAAATAAAATTAGTAGATCTTGAATTAAGATCATGTAATTTAAAATTAAAGTCAACTATTGGCATTTTTGAGGTTACTATTAAGTACTTATTATCCTGATCTATTATATTTATAAGTGTAAATAATAAATTTTCATTTATTTTTTCAGTTAAATCCTCAATAATAATATTTTGATATATTTTAATTTGTTGAAGAAAGTCATTATTAATATCTTCTGCATTAATTTTAATTCCTCTATACTTTTCTAAAAATATATTTATCAAATGACTTTTTCCTGAAAACTTTTCACCTATTAAGTTTATAAAATTTTTATCCCATTTTGGCCAACTATTTAAAAGGCTAAAAGAGTGTTGGTTGCTACTTGAAACATAAAAGTCTTGATCTTTAAAATTTTGATCATAATCAAATTTAAGTATTTGCTGATTAAGATTTGTCATTTAAAACCCAAATTTTATTTTTAATTTCAAAATCATAATTTTGATCACTCATAACTTCTAAAAACTTGTCAGGTGTTCCATTAAAAATAACTTGATAAAAATTATTTCGATTATCGAACTTATAAATTGAAAAATTATATATCAAATCCATATCAGATAAAATATTTTCAAATTTATTAATTTTTATATTATTAGAGTTATCAATAGAAATATTTAAAGATAACTTTACTGAAGTATTGATTTGATTTTGTGATTTCCAAAAATCTTCGTAGACTAATTTTACATTATCAATAAATTCAAATAAATCTTCTTCATCATCAAAATTAACCTCAGTATAATTTAAATTTTTTAAATTGTTATTTTGGTGAAAAAAAATTTTGTTAAATACTCTTATTTTATTATTATCCTTAAACACAATCATAATAATGTGGTCATTTATATTGTATTTATTTATAATTTCTTTGAAATCATAAGTTTCTAAAATATTTATATTTTGTTTTATCAATCTAAAATCATCTAAATCTTCAGTAGGCAAAATATAATTTAAAAGACTGTATTTTTTATTATTTAAATTCCAAGTGGAAAATAACTTGTTCTCAGAGAACATTAAAACTTGATTTTTATTTTGATCAACAAGTACAGGGATGAATAAAAAATCTTTTTTCACAGGTAAAGATGGAAATATGTTTTTTGACTCTAGTAACTCAAATATATTTTTTTTATTAAATGAAACATTTAGAGCAAGATAATAAATTTCATCAATAAACTTTTCTTCCTTAATTGAGAAAGTTTCTATCATCCCTTTTATTTGATTAATTGATGTATTTTTTAACTTTACCTGATCTTTACTTTGGACAATTGACAAAATAAGTTCATTAAATGCCTTTACAAATCCTTCATCAAGAATTTCATTTTTATTAAAATTTATTTCAAAAGGTGTTGATATTTCAATATCATTTATAGAAAATGTCTTTGCATAACTTTTTCCTGTGGAAAAGAAAATATTTATTAAAGCAAGAAATAAAAAAAAAATATATAAAAGCTTTAAATTACTAAGTAGTGAAATAAATTTCATAAAACATATTAATGAATAAAAAAAAATTTACCTATAAAAAAAGTGGAGTTAATATTAAGGCTGCAGATAAGTTTGTTGATTTCATTTCTACATTTTCAGCAAAAAAAAGAGGCAAAAAAAAGTTCTCTAATATAGGAGGGTTTGGCTCAATCACAAATATACCAAGTAATATTAAACAACCAAGAATAGTTGCTTGTACTGATGGTGTAGGAACTAAAATTGAAATTGCTAATACATTAAATAAATTTGATACTATTGGTATCGATCTAGTTGCTATGAGTGTAAATGATTTAATTGTTCAAGGAGCTAAACCTTTACTTTTTTTAGATTATATTTCAATAAATAAAATTGATCTTAAAAAACTTAAATCAATTATAAAAGGAATTAACAAAGGCTGCAATCAATCAGAATGTGAACTCGTTGGTGGAGAAACTGCTGAAATGCCAGGTACGTATGAAAAAGGTAAATTTGATATCGCAGGTTTTGCTGTAGGAGTTGTAGGAAAGAATAGAATTTTAAATAAAAATAAAATAAAAAAAAATAATCTTATAGTCGCAATTCCTTCCAGCGGTTTACATTCTAATGGGTATTCTCTTGTAAGATATTTATTAAAACAAAAAAAAATAAATATTAAAAAAAATAAATTTTTAAAATCTGAGCTTCTAAAACCAACTAAAATATATGTTAAAGAAATAATGAATTTGATAAACAACAACTTAATCAGTAGCTGTGCAAATATAACTGGAGGAGGTTTGTCTGATAATATTAAAAGAATTATACCAGATAAGCTCTCTGCACATATAAGTTTAGATAAAATTAAAACTTCTAAAATATTTAATTGGCTTAAAAATAATGGAATTTCTGATAAAGAAATGCTGAAAACATTTAATTGTGGAGTTGGTTTTTGTCTTATTGTTGAAAGTAAAAATTTAAAAAAAATAAGTAAATTTTTTTCAAAAGAATACAAACCATATGTCATTGGAAGAATTTTAAATGGTAAAAACAAAGTTAAGTTAAATGGTTCTATCAACTGGTATCAATAGAATTAGAACAGCTGTATTTATTTCAGGGACAGGCAGTAATTTAAAATCTTTAGTTAAATTTTCTAAAACTCAATTATCTCCTATATCAATTAACTTTATTGTTTCAAATAACTCTAAGGCAAAGGGTTTAAATTATGCCAAAAAATTTAAAATTAAAAAAAAAGTTTTAAATTTCAAAAACAAAAAATTAAGTGAAAATAAGCTAATTTCTGTCTTAAAAAAAAATAATATTGAAATGATTTGTCTAGCTGGATTTATGAAAATTTTGTCAAAAAATTTTATAAAAAAATTTAAAGGAAAAATTTTAAATATACACCCCTCTTTACTGCCTAAATATAAAGGATTAAATACTCACCAAAGAGTATTAAATAATAAGGAAAAATACTCAGGATGCACTGTTCATTTTGTAAATTCTAGATTGGACTCTGGGAAGATTATTCTACAAAAGAAAGTAAAAATTTCAAAAAAAGATACAGAGTCTTCTCTTGCTAAAAAAATTTTAGTTCAAGAGCATAAACTGTACCCAAAAGCTATATTAAAAGTTTTTAATCTTTAAAGAAAAAATCTATTTCAATTTTAGCATTTTCAACACTATCTGACCCATGCACAGAGTTTTTATCTATTGAAATCCCGTATTTTTTTCTAATAGTGCCCTCTTCTGCATCTTCTGGATTTGTAGCACCCATTAATTCTCTATTTCCTAAAACTGCATTATTTTTTTCAAGAACCATTACAACAATTGGGCCTGAAGATAGATATGAGCATAAATCATTATAAAATGGTTTAGTTTCATGAACTTTATAAAACTTTTCAGCTTCTGATTTTTCAATTTGGATTTTTTTTTCTTTTAAAATTGTAAAACCATTAGATTTAAACGTTTCTTTAATTTCGCTTTCTAGATTTCTTTCCACTGCATCTGGTTTTATAATTGATAGGGTTTGTTCTAAATTACTCATAATTATCCTCTATTAGTTTGTTTAATAATCTTACTCCATAACCTGTAGCACCACCTGAATTTAATGCTCCTCCGTACTTTGAAAAAGCCATCCCCGCAATATCTAAATGTGCCCAAGGTGTTTTATTTAAAATAAATCTCTGCAAAAATTGAGCAGCAGTAGTAGATCCAGCTCCTCCAACATAGTTAATATTTTGCATATCTGCATTTTTAGAATCAATAAGTTTGTCAAAATTTTTATTTAGCGGCATTCTCCAAACTTTTTCCTCTACTTCTTCCCCCGCATTAATTAATTGTTTTGACAATTTATCGTCATTTGAAAATAAACCTGCATATTCAGATCCAAGTGAAACAATAATTGCTCCTGTTAAAGTCGCTAAATCAACTATAAATTTTGGTTTAAATTTTTCCTCAGTATAAGTTAAAGCATCGGCTAAAACTAATCTTCCCTCTGCATCTGTATTTAAAATTTCAACAGTCTTACCACTATATGATTTAACTATATCTCCTGGTCTTTGTGCATTTCCGCCAGGCATATTTTCAACTAGACCAACAACTCCTACAGCATTAATTTTGGCTTTTCTTAATGCTAAACTTTTCATTAATCCAACTACTACAGCAGAACCTGCCATATCATATGTCATGTCCTCCATGAATTTAGCTGGTTTCAAAGATATACCACCTGTATCAAAACAAACTCCTTTACCAACGAAAGCCAAAGGTTTTGATTTATCTTTTAATCCATTCCATTCCATAGTTACGAGGTAAGATCCTCTTATGCTTCCCTGACCAACACCAAGCAAAGTATTCATGCCTAATTTTTTCAATTTTTTTTCATCATAAACTTTTATTTTAAGACCATATTTTTTTAATAAGTTTAATCTTTTAGCATACTCATCTGGATGCAAAACATTCCCTGGCTCAGAAACTAGATCTCTAGTATAAAAAGTTCCCTCTTCTATAGCTTTAAATTTAATTTGTTCTTGGGATGTTAGTTTGTTTTTTCCAGTTACAACTATAATTATATTACTTTTATTTTTTTTTGTTTTATATTTTTCAAATTTGTAAGATTTTAATTTTAAACCATGTAAAAAATAACCAATAAAATTTCTAAGATTATTAGATAAAGAATCTGAATTTAAATTATACTCGTTTTGTTTTAAATCTTTAAATAAATCAAAAAACTTAGCTCCTAAATTCTCAATATCAGAACTTTTATTATTTTTTTTTATAGAGACTAATATTATTTTTCTTTTAGAATTAATATCAAAAGAAAGTATTTTTTTCTTAAGATCCTTTGTTTTAATCAAATCGGAAATAAATGAATATTCACTGTTTGAAAGGTATTCTTTTAAACTGGAAATATTGAATTTTTCGTCAATAAATAGAATAAGATTAGAGAGTTTTTTTTTAACTGAACTAGTTTTATAATTAATAATTACTGACATAAATTTTAAATACAATCTCAACGAGATGAGTGCTATATAAGAATAAATATACCATATTTCAATGAAAAAAATTTTGTTTCGAAAACTATTATACGACTGTGTGATTTTTTTTGTAATCACTCTTTTAAGCACTGGTATAATAATTTGGGTTTTTCAAGCAGTTAATTTCTTGGATATAATGATCGAAGATGGAAGAAATTATATTGTTTATTTGAACTATACATTATTAAATTTCCCTAAAATATTAAGTAAAATTTTACCATTTGCACTCTTTTTTAGTTTTTCATACGTACTAGCGAAATATGAAAATAATAACGAATTAATTGTATTTTGGAATTACGGTGTAGATAAAATAAAATTAATTAATTTTTTTATTAAGTTTTCTTTTATAATTCTTATATTTCAATTTTTTTTAAGTACTTTTGCGGTACCTTTTACACAAGATAAAGCTAGATCTTTTTTAAGAACCTCTAGTGTAGATTTTTTTGATAATTTTATTAAACCAAAAAAATTCAATGATACAATAAAAAATCTAACAATATATGCTGAAAGCAAAGATGAAGATGAAAATTTAAAAAATATTTACTTAAAAAAAAGTAATGGAGAAAATATTCAAATTACATTTGCTAAAACTGGAAAATTTAAAATTAAAGATGGATCAAAAATTTTGGTTTTGTATAATGGACAAACTATAAATGATGCTGGAGGAAAAATTACAAACTTTACATTCTCAGAATCAGATTTTAGTTTTATAAATCTTGACTCAAATACTATTACAACAATCAAAACACAGGAAACACCAACTATTGAACTCCTTGAGTGTATAAATAATTTAAGTAAACTTTCTAAAAATAATGAAGGAAGTAGTTTTATTTCTCAAAATTGTAATACCAGAAATTTAAACAATGTTTATACTGAACTTTATAAGAGAATTATTGTTCCATTCTATATACCTCTTCTAATAATTATCTCTATGCTGCATATAGTTAAATCAAAAGAAAATATAAACTATTTTAAGTATAGAATTATTTTATTTCTAATTGGTTTAGTTGTAATTATTCTTTCAGAGTCGTCATTAAAGCTTATAAATGATAATTTAATTGAAAATATTAAACTTATATTGGCTCCTTTCTTAATGATGTCGATTATTTATTTTGTGTTGCTATATAAACTAAAAATAAAATTTAATTCCTTAAAAATATAAATTATGAAAGTTTATATTAAATTTATAACTAAGATTTATTTAAAATCTTTTGTCTATGTTACACTAGTTTTGTTTAGTTTAATGTTAATATTAAATATTTTGAGTGAAATAGAGTTTTTCACTAATATAAAAGTAAAATCTTATTTTCCAATTTATTTAGCTTTTCTTAATTCGCCTTCTTTAGTTTTTGAAATGTTACCATTTATTTTTTTACTTAGTACACAAGTTTTTTTTGTTTATCTTTTTAATAATGATGAAATACAGATTTTCAAATACTCTGGATTAAAAAACTCACAAATTTTAAAAATTTTAAGTTTAATTACTTTCATACTAAGCATCCTATTAATTATTATATTTTATAACTTTTCATCAAATTTAAAAAGTTATTATCTAGATTTAAAAACTAAATTTACTCTTGATGGAAAATATTTGGCAGTTGTAACAAATAACGGTCTTTGGATTAGGGATGTTATTAACAATAAAGTTAATATAATTAACGCATCTAAAATAGACAAAAATTTTCTAATTGACTCTATAATCACTGAATTTGATGAAGATTTTAATGTAATTAAAAATATAAGAAGTGATAAAATTGATATCGAAAATAAAGAATGGTTAATTTACAAACCCAAAATTTTTAATGAGAAAACCTATAAAACCTTGGACTCATTAAAATTTAAATCTAATTTTGATTATCAAAAAATTCAAAATCTTTACTCTAATTTGTCCTCTTTATCTATAATGGAACTTTTAGAATTAAGACAGAACTATAAATTGTTAAATTATTCAACTACTGAAACAGATATGCAAATTCATAAAATTCTTTCTTATCCTTTATATTTGACATTAATGACTATACTTTCATCAATAATTATGTTCAGTACAAAAAACTTTAAAAATACAACTGTAAAACTAGCTATAGGATTATTTTTGTCTGTTATAATTTATTATATTAATAATTTCTTTAATGTTATGGGTAGTACAGAAAAAATATCTCTTATCACATCTGTATGGGCGCCTTTATTAGCTTTTAGCATAATTAATTTATTAATGATCAGAAACATAAATGCAAAATAAACTACTAATTAAAATATTTTTTTTATTTTGTTTTTTTATAAATTTAACAAGTGTTAATAGTAGCGAACAATTTAATTTTGATGTCACAAAAATTGAAATTACTGAAGATGGAAATAGATTTACAGGTTTAAATAGGGGAAAAATTTCTACGAGTGATGGTTTGATAATTAAAGCAGATAATTTTGATTATTATAAAAATACAAATATTCTAAAAGCTAGAGGAAATATAATAATTTACGATGAATTAAAAGAAGTATGGATTTACTCGGAAAAATTAACTTATTTAAAAAATGAGGGAAAAATTTTTACTGAAAAAAATTCTAAAGCAGTTCATAAAAACTATGAAATAACTGCTAACAGATTTTCATATAATGAAATTACAAATGTTATTAAAGCAGATGATAATGTTAAAAGTTTTGATAACTTAAAAAATATTATTTTGTACTCTGAAAGTGCAACTTATTTAATAAATGAAAATAAAATTTTTACAGAGAATAAATCAAAATTAATTGATCAAGGCCTAATTATCACAGCCAATAAATTTTATTATAACCAAGTTTTAAATATTCTAAAAGCAGAACAAAAAGTTACCATAAAGGACTCATTAAAAGATGTATTAATTTTATCTGACGATATTACTTACTTTAAAAATGATGATAAAATTAAAACTATAGGAAGCACAAAGGCGTTAATAGAATCAAAATATAATTTTTTATCTTCAGATGTTTTGTTTTTAAGAAAAACTCAAGAACTTATATCTTCCTCAAAGACACAAATAATAAATGAAAATAAAGAATCTTATGAATTAGATGGATTTACATATTCAATTGAAGAAAAATTTTTAAAAGGTTTAAATGTTAAAGTTACATCTGATATCAAAGTTAATGAGGCTGAAGCAGACCATTTAAAATTCAAAAATGGTTTCTTTAATCTTGCAAAAAAAACTCACCAAGCTTCTGAAACCGAGATTTTTTTAAAAAAAAAAAGTTTTGGAAATTCTGAGAACGACCCTAGATTATATGGTGTATCTTCAAAGAGTTCAAAAAATAAAACAATAATTAATAAAGGTATATTTACAAGTTGTAAAATAAATAACAAATGTCCAGCATGGAGTGTAAAAGCTGAGAAGATTACTCATGATAAAGAAAAAAAGCAGCTTATTTATGATAATGCTTTTTTGAGAGTTTATGATTATCCTGTGATGTATTTCCCAAAGTTTTTTCATCCAGATCCTACCGTAAATAGACAATCTGGATTTCTAAGACCTCAAATTAACAATTCTGAAATACTAGGTTCGTCAATCTTCCTTCCGTATTTCAAAGTAATTTCGGAAAATAAAGATTTTACTTTTAAACCTACTATTTTTGATAGTGATATTTATATGTTGCAGAATGAGTATAGACAAAAAAATAAAAATTCTTTTTTCATTGCAGATATAGGATTAACGAAAGGATATAAATCCTCTCTTGAAGGAAGCAATAAAAATAGCATGAGTCATATTTTTGCTAAATTTGATATGGATTTAAATTTAGAAACATATGACAACAGTAAATTAAAATTTTTTGGAGAAAAAGTAAGTAATGATACATATTTAAAAATATTTGATAATAATTTAATAGAAACTGCAAATAAGCCTTCGGACTTCAACTCTTTAAATTCAGGATTTAATCTACATCTTGAAAATAATGATTATGCTTTTAATTCAGGTGTTGAAATATTTGAAAATCTTCAAACAACCAAAAACAGCGATCGATTTCAATTTATCTTTCCATATTATAACTACTCAACTAATTTAATGAGTGAAAAAAATATAGGTGGAATAGTTTCATTTAGCTCCCAAGGTAGCAATAGACTGTTAAATACAAATAATTTGAAAACTGAAATTGGTAATTCAATTTCATATAATTCTTTTGATAAAATTTTAGATAATGGAATAAAAAATAATTTTAATTTTTATTTAAAAAATACAAATAAGATCGCCAAAAACGATAATAAAATAAAAAATAGTGCTCAGTTAGAATTGGCATCAATATTGGAAGTTCAGACAAGTTTACCATTGATTAAAAAAGACAAATATTATGTAAATACCATTGAACCAAAATTATCATTTAGATTAAATCCAAGTGATATGAATAATTATTCAGATGAATCAAGAAGAATAAATTCAGATAATATATTTAATATCGATAGATTAGGTCTTGGAGAATATGAGTCAGGTAAGTCACTCACTCTTGGTTTAAATTATAAAAAAGAAAAAATAGATGACATTAATAAATATTTTGAATTTAAATTAGCTACAGTGCTTAGAGATGTAGAAGAGGAAAGAATACCACTTAATAGCACAATAAACAGAAGAGCTTCAAATTTATTTGGTTCTCTAACTTATAAAATGATGGATACAATAACTTTAGATCATGAGTTTTCAATTGATAATGATTTTAATACATTTGAATACAATTCAATAGGAGCTTACTTTGATAATGAAAAAATATTCACAAAATTAAATTTTGTTGAGGAAAATGGGGAAATAGGAAATGCTAATAGTTTAGAAAGCGAATTAGGTTACACATTCGATGATAATAATTATTTAAAATTCAAAACAAGAAGAAATAGAACATTGGGTTTAACAGAATATTATGATTTAGTTTATGAATACAAAAATGATTGTTTAACAGCAGGCTTTAAGTATAAAAAATCTTACTATCAAGATAGAGATCTTAAGCCTAAAGAAGATTTGCTATTTTCAGTTACATTCTTTCCTCTTTCAACTTTTGAACAAAAAATAGATCAAGACATTTACAGAAATTAAAAATGAGAAAAATTATAATACTAATAATATTTATTATATTTAATAGTACCAACTACTCGAATTTAAAAGCTATAGAAAATAAAATATTATTTAAAATTGACAATCAAATAATTACATCAGTGGATATATTTCACGAAGCTCAATATTTAAAAATAATTAATAGTGAAATACTTAATTTGGAAGAAGAAAAAATATTTGAAATAGCAAAAAATTCTTTAATAAAACATAGAATTAAAGAAATCGAGGTTTTAAAAAAATATAAAAATTTAAACTTGGAAAATAAATTTTTTGATGATGCGGTGCTTCAATATTATTCAAAACTAGGAATTAAAAACATAGAGGATCTAAAAAAATTTTTATTGAGTAAAAATTTAAGTTTTAATAGAATTAAATATAAAATAGCGATCCAAAGCTATTGGAATAATCTTATTTACTCTCTTTATTCAGATAAAGTAAGGATAAATAAAAATGAAATAAAAAAAAATATTATTGAAAATTCTAATAATAAGATTAGATCCTATCTACTATCAGAATTAGTATTTAATATTGAAAATAAAGAGGATAAGAACACAAAAATAAAAAAAATTAATGATAGTATTAAAAGTGTAGGTTTCGAAAATACTGCTCTAATTTACAGCATAGCTGAGTCCTCTAATAAAAATGGTTTAATTGGTTGGGTTAGTGAAAATTCACTAAATGAAAATATTAAGGAAATTATTATTAAATTAAAAATCAAAGAATATACAGAACCAATTAAAATTGCTAGTGGTTATTTAATTTTGAAAATAAATGACATTAAAGAAGATGAAGTTAAAATAGATGTTAATAAAGAAATTGAAAAAATTGTATTTGAAAAAACAAATGAGCAACTAAATAATTATTCTAATATCTATTATAATAAATTAAAAATAAATACTAAAATTGAAAAAATATAGTCCCATTCTAATTGTATCTGGAGAGCCAAATAGTGTTTTTTTGGAATTATTATTTAAAGCACTAAAGCAAAAAAAATTTAAAAGTCCTATAATTCTAATTTCTTCTGAAAAACTTTTAAAATTACAAATGAATAAACTTAATTTTAAAAAAAAAATAAAATTATTAAATGTAAAAAATTTAAGTAACTATAAACTCAATAACAATTCGATTAATTTAATAAATATTAGTTTAAATCAAAAAAAAGCTTTTGAAAAAATTTCAAAAAAATCTAATAAATTTATAAGAAATTGTTTTGAAATTGCTTTTGATATTTTAAAAAAAAATAAAATTTATAAATTTATAAATGGTCCGATTTCGAAAAAAAGTTTTTTGGAAAAAAAATACTTAGGAATTACAGAATATATTTCAAAAAAATTTAATTTAAAAAAGACTGGTATGTTAATTTATAATAAAAATTTATCAGTTTGTCCCATAACAACACATTTGCCTTTAAAAGCTGTTTCGAGAAATATAACAAAAAAATTAATTTCAGAAAAAATAAAAATAATTAATAATTTTTATAGTGAGATACTTAAAAAAAAACCAAAAATTGCTGTTTTAGGATTAAATCCTCATTGTGAAAGCATATATAAATATAACGAAGATTTAAAAATTATAAAACCTACAGTAAATAATTTAAAAAAAAAATATAATATTTCTGGACCTTTTCCTGCTGATACTTTTTTTTTATCACAAAACAGAAAAAAATATGATGTTGTTTTAGGTATGTATCATGATCAAGTATTGACACCCTTAAAAACATTATTTGAATATGATGCAATTAATATAACAATGGGTTTACCCTTTATTCGTGTATCTCCTGATCATGGACCTAATAAAAAAATGCTTGGAAAAAATAAATCTAATCCTACAAGCTTAATACAAGCTATTAACTTTTTAGATAAAAAGTGATCAAAGCAAAAAAAAGCTTAGGCCAAAATTTTTTAATAGATAAAAATATTTTGGAAAAGATTGTAAATGCTGCCAATATCTCAAATAAAACAATTTTAGAGATAGGTCCAGGTACTGGGAATCTTACGTCATATATTTTAAAAAAAAATCCAAAAAAAATGTTTGTAATAGAAAAAGATAATGATCTTGCAAGAAATCTTGAGAATAAATTTCATAATCAAATAACTATTATTAACGATGATGTTTTAAAATTAGATGAAACTAAACTTTTCAAAGAAGAGGTTACAGTCTTTGGGAATTTACCATACAATATTTCAACTGAAATTCTATGTAAATGGATAATTAATTTAAAAGACAAATTTTGGTTCAAAAGTTTAGTTTTAATGTTTCAAAAAGAAGTTGCTGATAGAATTGTTGCAGAATTTAACACTTCTAAATATGGAAGATTATCCGTAATTTGTAATTGGAAGCTTAATATTAAAAAAATATGTGATGTTAAACCTGAAGCATTTTTACCAAAACCAAAAATAGATAGCTCATTATTGCTCTTCTACCCAAAGAAAAATTTTATTAAAATTGATGATCCTGTTAATTTAGAAAAAGTTACTAAGGTTTTTTTTAATCAAAGAAGAAAAATGTTAAAAAAACCTTTTCATCAACTTTTTAATGGAGATCAAAAAGTTTTAGATAAGCTAAAAATTGATTTAAATTTAAGACCTCAGAACCTTAGTTTAGATACTTATTACAAATTAACTTCTGAATATGAAAGGTTAAGAAATTAGTTTCTCAACATGTCTTCTTATAAAATCAGGATCATAATCTTTAGACCCATTCGTAATTACTGCATCTATCAAATTTGTTATTTTTAAATAACACTCATTTAAATTATTATTAATTACAACATAATCATAATTTATCCAATGTAGAACATCTCTTTCGAACTGTTTCATTCTTTCTTCTGCTATTAATTTAGCATTTGCATGTCTTTTAGATAATCTTTCAAACAAAACTTCTTTACTTGGGGGAAGTATAAAAAAAGTGATTAATTTATAATCTAATTTTTTATTTTTTATTTGATCAGCTCCCTGCCAATCAATATCGAAGAGAACATTTTTGCTCTTATTTAATTTATCTATTACTGGTGTTCTTGTTGTGCCATAAAAATTATTGAAAACTTTTGCGTATTCAAGAAACTCCTCATTTTTAATCAATCTTTTAAATTCTGTTTCATTAACAAAAAAGTAGTCCTGATTCTTGTTTTCCTCAGGTCTTGGTTGTCTAGTTGTGTGTGAAATTGAGATTTCGAAATTATCTTTTTCAGATAACTTTTTTACAAGAGTAGTTTTACCTGCTCCTGAGGGAGAGGATAATATTATCATTACCCCATCTTTTTCTGATGGCATTAAAATTTCTAGTTTGCTTTTCCTTCGATAAATTTAACTGCATCACCCACAGTTAGAATTTTCTCAGCTTCACTATCTGAAATTTCAGATCCAAATTCTTCCTCAAAAGCCATCACTAATTCAACTGTATCTAAACTATCAGCCCCTAAATCATCTATAAAACTTGACTCCTCAGTTACTTTTGCTTCATCGATACCTAAGTGATCAGCTACAATTTTTTTTACTTTGCTTGAAACGTCTTCTGACATATTGATCCTTTTTGTTATAAATTCTTAATAGTTTAAAAACCTATTTTGTCAAGCCATATACATGCCTCCATTAACATGCAAGGTTTCACCATTTATATAATTTGATTGATCAGAACATAAAAAAAGCACTGCATTTGCAATATCATCTGGTTCTCCTAGCCGAGCAGAAGGAATTTTTGAGATTATAGCTTCTTTAAATTTATCATCTAATTTGTCTGTCATTGCTGTTTTAATAAAACCAGGTGAAATACAATTTATATTTATGTTTTTTTTGGCATACTCGATTGCAAGACTTTTTGACATAGCAATTATACCTGCTTTGGATGCTGTGTAATTTGCCTGGCCTAGATTTCCTGTATGACCTACAACTGATGTAATGTTAACAATTTTACCATACTTGTTTTTAAGCATTTTTTTAATCGCAAACTTACTCATTAAAAAAGTTGAAGTTAAATTAATATTAATTACTTTTTGCCACTCTTCTAAATTCATCCTTATTGCCAAGTTATCTTGAGTGACTCCTGCGTTGTTAATTATGCAGTCTAAATTTTCCCCAAGTTCTTTTGTTGCGTTTTCAACAAATTCCTCGATTTGATCACTTTGAGAAATATCAAACTTTAATATTTTTATATTTTTATATTTCCCTTTTAGCTCCTCAAGTTTTTCTATTCTTGTACCTGAGGCTAAAATATTTGATCCTGCTTGATTTAATTTATCAATTATTGAATTACCTATGCCACCTGAAGCGCCAGTAACAATAATATTTTTACCTTTTAAATCTATCATATTTTTAGTTTTTCGATATCACTATGATTATTAATTGTATCAATTTTAACATCTCTATTGATTCTTTTTACAAGACCTGACAAAACTTTCCCAGGTCCAATTTCTATAAAATGGTTTATACCATTTTGTATCATATTAATCACACTTTCTCTCCATCTAACTCTACTCTCTATTTGTCTAATTAACAGATTTTTAAGTTCATCTGGATCTTTAATTTCATTAGCTGTCACGTTTGAAATTAATTTATTTTGTCCATTTTTAAAATTAAGTTTATTTAACTCCTCAGTCATAATTTTTGTAGCATTACTCATCAGTTCACAGTGAAAAGGTGCACTTACTGGAAGTTTAATATTTTTTATTGAATTATCCTTTAAAATTTGAATTAAATTTTCTAAATCTTTTGTTTTTCCACTCAAAACAATTTGACCCACAGAATTATCATTCGCAATTTGAGCTTGTAAATTTTTTTTATTTTCTATTAAAATATTTTCAATCACATCAACTGTTGTACCTAATGCCGCAAGCATTCCTCCTTGCCCTGTAGGCACAGAGTTTTGCATAGCATCTCCTCTAATTCTTAGTATTTTTAAAGTATATGAAAAATCTAGATATCCCGCACATGATAAAGCTGAATATTCACCCAAAGAGTGTCCAGCAAAGTATTTTGCTTTATTTAAATCTATGTTAAATTCATTTTTTACTACATTAAAAATTGCATAACTTATTAGATATATTGCTGGCTGCGTATTAACTGTTAAATCTAAATCCTCTTTCGGTCCTTCTAGAATAAGTTTAGATATAGAAAAATTTAGTATATCATCTGCCTGTTTAAACAAGTCTTTTACTATATCAAATTTATCATAAAGCTCTTTTCCCATTCCCACTATTTGAGATCCTTGACCTGGAAAAATTACTGAAAACATATAAAAAAAACTAATATTTTAACCTTTTTAACTATTGTAATTAAACTTTTATAATAGTATATCCTCATTTTTTATTAAAGAACTTAAATGAATTTATACGAACATACTATTATTGCTAGGCAAGATACTTCACCAAGTGAATTAAAGCAACTAACAGAAAAATATTCTAAAATTGTTGAAAAAAATGATGGAGAAGTTGTTAAAACCGAGAACTGGGGATTATTAAACTTATCTTATCTTATTAAAAAGAATAAAAAAGGAAGTTACATACACTTTAAAATAAAAGGTAAAGGAAATGTAATTCATGAATTAGAGAAAAATGAAGCTATAGATAAAAAATTACTAAGATATTTAACAGTCAGAGTAAAAAAGTTTGACTTAGAAACAACCTATTTTGGAAAAAAAGAAGATAGCGAAAAAAAAGAAAGTGCTAAAAACTAATGCCAAAAAGACAAAGTGGAAATAAAAAAGGTAAACAAAGTAATTTTGCAAAATTAAGTATTTTTCAACCAAATAAATATAAATTTAAAAAAACTTGTCCATTGTCAGTAAAAGGCGCTCCTGAAGTGGATTATAAAAACATAAAACTTTTAAAAAAATATGTATCTGAAAATGGTAAAATCTTGCCATCAAGGATTACAAATGTATCTCAAAAAAAACAAAGAGAACTATCTCTTTCAATAAAAAGAGCAAGAAATTTAGCATTAATATAGAATGAAAGTAATCTTATTAGAAAATGTAAAAAGAATTGGATCTATTGGCGAAGTAATAGATGTGAAAAGAGGTTTTGCTAGAAACTTTTTAATTGCTAATAAAAAAGCTCTCTATGCTTCAAAAGAGAACATAAAAGAAGTTGAAAAGATTAAAGCTGAATTATCCAAAAAAGATAACGAAAAGAAAAAAGAAGCTTCTCAAATTGCTGAACAAATTAATAGAAAAGAATTTTCTGTCAAAAAACTAAGTACAGAAAATAATGAATTGTATGGTTCTGTTAAACCAACTGAGATTTCAAAACTTATACAAGAAGAAAACAAAATTGACATAAAGCCCTCCATGATACAACCAGTTGAAGAAATAAAAGCTTTAGGAAAATTTAAAGTTAAAATATCTTTACACTCTGAAGTTGATGCTGAAATTACAATAAATGTTTCTTCGTCTGATACAATTCAATAATTATACATTCTTTTCCCCAGCACCAATTTACAATTTGATTTAATTAATTATCATGTAAATTTATTTTCATGGAAAACAATTTGAGTATAGTCAAAGATCAATTTAAAGAATTACCAAATAATATTGAAGCCGAACAAGCCGTAATAGGATCTATCCTCGTAAGCAATGATATTTTTGACGAAATTAATACAATAATTTCTAGTATAAACTTTTATGATCCAATGCATCAAAAAATATTTGAGGCAGTGGAAAGTCTTATCTATAAAGGAATGTTAGCTAATCCAATTACTTTAAAAAATTATTTTGAAGATGAAAAAGATGATATAAATGTTCCTGAATATTTAGTTAAAATCACAAAATTTTCTACATCGGTTAGGCAAGCAATAGAATATTCAAAGATAATTTACGATATGTTTGTAAGAAGGGAATTAATCAAAATTTCTGAACAAACTATTGATAGTGCAAAATTAAATGATCTTGATACTAACGGACAATCTATAATCGAAAGTTCTGAAAGATTATTATTTGATTTAGCTGAAAAAGGTTCCTTCAATTCTTCTTTAGTAAAATTTGATGAAGCAATGAAACAAACAATTGAAATGGCCTCGGCTGCTTATAAGAACGAAGAGGGAATCGTTGGTGTGCCAACCGGTTTAAGAGACCTAGATGATAAACTTGGTGGTTTACATCAATCAGATTTAATTATTATTGCTGGTCGACCATCGATGGGTAAAACCTCGCTAGCAACAAATATTGCATTTAATGCTGCTCAAAAACTACAAGAGAGTGGTAAGAAATCATCTATAGCTTTCTTCTCACTTGAAATGTCTTCAGAACAATTGTCTACAAGAATTATATCCGAACAAGCTAGAATTAGTTCTAATGATATTAGAAGAGGAAGAATATCAGATGATCAATTTGATAAATTTTTAGAAACATCAAAAAATATTTCTGAACTGCCCCTTTATATTGATGAAACTCCAGCAATAAGTATTGCCGCTTTAAGTAATAGAGCAAGACGTATTAAAAGGCTTTTTGGTCTTGATATGATTGTGGTTGATTACATCCAATTAATGAGAGGAACCACATTTAACAAAGATGGAAGAGTTCAAGAAATATCACAAATTACTCAAGGACTTAAAGCAATAGCTAAGGAACTCTCTGTTCCAGTGGTGGCTCTTTCACAGCTGTCTAGACAAGTAGAACAAAGAGATGATCATAAACCTCAATTAGCAGACTTAAGAGAGTCGGGTTCTATTGAACAAGATGCTGATGTTGTAATGTTTGTTTATAGAGAAGGATATTACTTGCAAAGAAAAGAACCACGTGAGGCGACAGTTGAACATGCTGAATGGCAAGCAAAAATGAATGAGGTTGCGCATTTGGCTCAAATTATAATTGGAAAACAAAGACATGGTCCTATTGGTAACGTAACTCTTGAATTTGAGGAAAGATTTACAAAATTTAAGGATACTCAATTAAGTTAAATTCCAATATAAAGAGCTTGAATGATAGCTCATTTTTACCAAAACGTTATCCTCAAAAATCCTAAAGCAATATTTGTATTGTTAATTATTACTATTTTAAGTTTTGGATACCATTCAAAAAATTTTAGGCTAGATGCTTCATCAGAAACCTTATTAATAGAGGGTGACCCAGATTTAGCATATTTAAAGGAAGTCTCCGAAAGATATGGGTCTAAAGAATTTTTAATTCTTACCTATACACCAAATGAGGGTATGGCAACTGAAACTTCAATTAATAATTTATTAAGTTTAAAATATAAAATTCAGAGCCTCAATTGGGTTCATAGTGTAATTACATTATTAGACATTCCTCTTTTAAATAATTCAGATGCTCCTCTTCAGGAAAGACTAGAAAGCTTCAAAACATTAAAAGATGAAGATGTTGATAGAGATAGAGGTTTTAAAGAAATTTTAAATAGTCCTGTTTTTCGAAATTTCGTCATTAGTGAAGACGGCAAAACTAGTGGAATTATTGTTAACATTAAACAGTCTCAAAAATTAGAAGATATAGAAAATAAATCAAAAGAAGAAATTGAACTAATTAAAGATAAAATCAAAAAACAAAACCATCAGAATATTTTAGAAATTAGACAAGTTATTCAAAGTTATGGTGATGTTGGAAAAATTTATCTTGGAGGAATACCAATGATTGCTGATGATATGATGACTTTTATCAAAAGTGATATAATTGTTTTTGGTTTGGGTGTTCTGTTATTTATAATTGCTACTTTATGGTTTGTTTTTAGAAATCTTCTTTGGATTGTAGTTCCTATAAGCAGTTGTCTTTTTTCTGTGATAATTATGATGGGGTTACTTGGACTACTAGGATGGAAAGTTACAGTTATCTCATCAAATTTCATTGCACTTATGTTGATTTTAACAATGGCAATGAATATTCATATGAGTACTAGGTTCCTTCAACTTAAAAAAGATTCTCCATCAAAAAATAATTTTGAAATTATTTCTTTAACAACTTCAAAAATGTTTTGGCCAATTCTTTATACCGTTCTAACAACAATTTTTGCATTCTTGTCTTTAATTTTTAGTGAAATAAAACCTATTATTGATTTTGGTTGGATGATGACTTTTGGTTTGATTACGTCATTTATCATTACATTTACTTTGCTACCTACTCTTTTAAATTTTGCACCCACAAATAATATTTCAGTTAAAAAAGAACAGAAATCAAAATTTACAGATTTACTTGGTTTAATTTCTCTTAATAATAAAAACTCTATCTTCTTAGTAACCGGAATAGTTATAATATTCAGTATTACTGGAATAAGTAAGCTTGAAGTTGAAAATAGTTTTATAAATTACTTTGATAAGAATACTGAAATTTACAAGGGCATGAAGCTTATAGATGAGGAGCTAGGTGGAACCACTCCTTTAGAGGTTATTATAAAATTTCCTGAGAAAGAAAAGGTGAAACAATCTGAAGAAGATGATGAATTTGAGGATTGGAGTGATGAAGAAGATGATAATGATGAAAAATACTGGTTTACCAAAGATAAAATTGATCTAATAACATCTGTTCATAATTACTTAGATAGCTTACCTGAAATTGGCAAAGTTCTATCTTTTTCATCTATTATTGAGGTTGCTACTCAATTAAATAATAATAAGCCTTTAGGTACTTTAGAAATGGGAGTGCTTTACTCTAAAATTCCCGAGCGTATTAAAACTGAAATCATCAATCCTTATCTTTCTATCAAAGATAATGAGGCTCGAATTAGTTTAAGAATTATAGACTCGCAGGAAGATTTAAGAAGAAATGATTTAATTAACAAAATTAATTTTGATCTAAAAGATAAATTTGGTTTAGAAGAAAAAGATTATAAACTAGCAGGTGTATTAATATTGTTTAATAATTTATTGCAAAGTCTGTTTAAATCTCAAATTTTAACATTAGGATTAGTTATGATTGGAATATTTTCAATGTTCATAATCTTATTTAGAAATATTAAGCTTTCATTCATTGGTGTTGTTCCAAATTTTATTGCAGCTTTTTTTATCTTAGGAATAATTGGATCATTAGGAATACCTTTAGATATGATGACTATAACTATTGCAGCAATTACAATAGGAATTGCGGTAGATAACAGTATTCACTATATTTACAGATTTAAAGAAGAGTTTAATAAAATAAAAGATTATAACAAAACTTTAAAAACGTGTCATTCAACTGTTGGGGTTGCTATACTAAACACTTCAATTACGATTGTTTTTGGATTTTCTATTTTAGTGTTATCAAAGTTTATCCCAACAATTTATTTTGGTGTGTTTACTGGCCTGGCTATGTTATTAGCTATGATATCAGTATTAACACTACTTCCTGCACTAATCTTAATTATTAAACCTTTTGGCAAATCATCTTAATGTTAGAAATCATAAAAGATTTTTATAAAGCAATTTCGATAATTGATTTAATTTATTTAATTTTAACAATCCTTTCTTTGATAAATTGTTACAAAAAGGGTTTCATTTTAAGTGTTCTCTCAATGGCTAAATGGTTGTTGGCATACATAATTACATTAATTCTATTTCCTAAAATTAAACCCTATGTAAAAGACATAATTGATAATGAGTATGTACTTGATGTTGGTTTAGGAATAGTAATATTTGTGGTTGTTATCTTTTTGGTTTTATTAGTTAATAAAGGAATCAGTAAAGCAGTCAGATACACAGGAATCGGTGGTTTAGATACGACATTTGGATTCTTTTTTGGTTTTATAAGAGCTTACATTATTTCTGTATGTATCTTTTCAGGTGTTCATATCGTTTATAATTATGATAAATGGCCAATAAATTTTGACAAATCATACGTCTTTCCATATTTAGAAAAAGGTAGTAGTTATCTGATAAAAGAATTTCCTAATGAAAAAACATATCAAGATTCTAAAGAAAAAATTACAGATCTATAATCCAAGACTTAAGGAAGAATGTGGAGTTTTTGGTATTAGCAATGCAAAAGATGCTTCAGCTCTAACAGCACTTGGACTACATGCGCTACAACACAGGGGTCAAGAAGGTTGCGGAATAGTTACTTTTGATGGAGAAAAATATTATTCTGAAAAAAGATTTGGTTTAGTTGGTGATAATTTCAACAAAGAAAAAGTACTTAATAATCTTAAGGGAAATTATGCAATTGGCCATAACAGATACAGTACAACTGGAAACAATATATTAAGAAACATACAGCCTTTTTTTGCTGACACCAATGCAGGTGGAATTGGTGTTGCACACAATGGAAATCTTACTAATTCAATAGCTTTAAGAAATAAACTAGTTGAAGATGGAGCTATATTTTACACTACCTCAGATACTGAAACGATTGTTCAATTAATTGCTAAATCAAAGAGACCAAAAACAATTGATAAAGTAATTGATGCAATTTTTCAAATTCAAGGTGGCTATGCATTGGTAATGTTAACTCAAAACTCTTTAATTGGTGTCAGAGATCCTTACGGAATTAGACCACTAGTAATCGGCAAGCTCGGCAACAGTTATGTCTTAGCATCTGAAACTTGTGCCTTTGATATAATTGGTGCAAAGTTTGTAAGAGAAGTTGAAAATGGCGAGATAGTTTTAATTGAAAACAATGAACTGAAAAGTATTAAGCCCTTCCCTGCTAAAAAAGTTAGGCCATGTGTTTTTGAGTATATTTATTTTTCAAGACCAGACAGTCTGATTGGAGGAAAAACAGCTTATGAGCATAGAAAAAACATTGGTAGAGAACTTGCAAAAGAAAATGATACTGATGCCGATATAGTGGTTCCGGTTCCAGACTCTGGAAACGCTGCAGCTATGGGTTTTGCTCAAGAATTAAAAATGAATTTTGAACATGGATTAATTCGAAACCATTATGTTGGAAGAACTTTCATTGAACCAAGCCAAAAAATTAGAAGCTTGGGTGTCAAACTAAAATTAAATGCTAATCAAACAACAATTAAAGATAAAAAAATTATTCTAATTGATGACTCTCTTGTTCGAGGAACCACATCTTATAAAATTGTTAAAATGCTTTATGATGCTGGTGCAAAAGAAGTTCATGTTAAAATTGCATGCCCTGAAATAAGATATCCAGATTTCTATGGTGTAGATACACCTACAAAAAAAGAATTATTAGCAGCAAATAAAACAAATGATGAAATTTGTGAATATATTGGAGCTAAAACTTTGAGATTTTTATCAATTGAAGGATTGTATAAAGCTATTGGTTTTGAAAAAAGAAACGAAACATATCCACAATTAACAGATCATTATTTCACAGGTGAATATCCTGTTAAATTAGTAGATGAACTTGGAGATAATAAAATAACTCAATTATCTTTATTAAGTACTGGATCAAACAATTAAGTCATGAAAACAGTAAGTTTTACTGAAATGAAAAATGGAACTAAGGAAGATTATGAGCTTCTTGAAAGATTTGAGAAAAACTTTGAAAGACAAACAGCTGATAGAGTTTTAAATTATTTATCTAAACAAACTACTACTTTAGAAGGTTACAAAATCACTAGACTAGAACACTCCTTACAAGCTGCAACGAGAGCTTTTAAAAATAAAGAAAGTGATGAAATGGTTGTTGCAACTTTACTGCATGATATTGGGGACGATCTAGCGCCAATGAATCATTCTCAATATGCTGCATCTATATTAAGACCTTATGTTTCAGAAAGAACTTATTGGATTGTTCTACATCATGGCCTTTTTCAAACTTACTATAGTGCTCATCATTTAGGTGGTGACAGAAATGCAAGAGATAAATTTAAAGACCACAAGTATTATCAAGACACTATAGATTTTTGTGAAAAATATGACCAATGCTCTTTTGACCCTAATTACAAAAGTATGACTTTGGAAGATTTTAAGCCATTAGTTAAAAAAATATTCGCAAAAGAGCCTTATTATTATCTTTAAATTTAGCTATAAATCACTACTTACAGCGCATGATTGATTCAAAAGAAAAAATAATAAATTATTTTAAATCAGGCATTAAAGAGTCCAAAAATTTCAAAATTGGGATCGAGCATGAAAAGTTTTTATTTAATAATTCGAACAATAAAAGGATTGATTATCCAAAAATAAAAGAAATGTTTACAGCCTTACTTGAATTTGGCTGGAATCCAGTTTTTGAAAAAGAAAATATCATTGCTCTTAATAAAGGTGGAAAAAATATAACTCTTGAACCAGGCAACCAAATAGAATTATCAGGAGATAAATTAAATCATATGCATGAAGCTTGTGCGGAGTCACAAGACTATTTGTTTGAATTAAAACAAGTTACAAAAAAATTAGATATAAAAATTGTTAGTGCAGGATTCGATCCAATATCTAAATTAAATGAAATACCAAACAATCCTAAACAAAGATATGAATTGATGACTAAGGATATGCCTTTAGGTGGTGAACTTAGTTTAGATATGATGTATAGAACATGTGGCACTCAGTTAAATATAGATTATAGCTCAGAAGAAGATTTTATTAAAAAGTTTAGAGTAGCAAACTCAATTGTACCCATTACAATCGCTTTGTTTGCTAATTCCTCAATCGTGGAGAAAAAAAATAGTAATTATTTATCTTATAGATCTAAAGTGTGGCAAAGCACTTCTAGAGGTGGATTGCCTAAATTATTTTTCGAAGATATGAATTTTGAAAAATATGCAAATTTTGTAATTAATTTTCCCATATTATTTATACAAAATGAAGATCAGTATATTTCGGGTAGGAAATATATTTTTAAGGATTTTATGGAAGGAAAAATTCAAGAAATTGGAAATAGACTTCCAACTGAAACAGACTTAACAACTCACTTAAGTACAATATTTACCGAGAATAGATTAAAAAAGTATATTGAATTGAGATCAATGGATACCTGTGGCTGGGATTGTTTGTGTGCAGGACCAGCTTTCAATATAGGTATGCTTTATGGAAATTTAGATGAAGTTCATGAACTAATTTCGAAATGGGAAAACGATAAAATAATTAATGCTTATTTAGAGGCACCAAAAAAAGGATTTAATACTCAATTAATGGGTAAAGATCTTCTTTATTGGTCATCTACACTTTTAGCTCTTTCAAGAAAAGGGTTGGAGAATAGAGATGTTTTAAGCAAGAAAGGTAATAACGAGACTGTATTCCTAAACCATCTACAAAAAGTAATTGATAATAAGACAACAAACGCAGATCATATGATTAGTAAATTTTCAAAAAACGAAAATTTAGACGAATTGTATGATAAATAGAATTATTGCTGTTCAAGGAAATCATCCTTCTAAACTAAATCCTTTAACGGATACAAGTGTTTTTTTAGCAAACGAAATTCAGAACAAAAAATATAAAATTTTCTATTACGATCCAAAAGACTTATCAGTTATAAATTCAAAAGTTACAGCTAAGGGTTTTTTTATTAAATTTAACTATAGCAATAAAAAATTCTATAAAATCACAAAAAAACAAAATCTAGACTTAAGTAAATGTAAATTTATCCTTATTCGCCAAGATCCACCTTTTAATCTTGAGTATATTTCAACAACATACATTTTGGATACAATTAAGACTAAAGTTAAAATAATTAACAACCCTACCTCTGTAAGGAATATTTCTGAAAAATTGTATTCATCTAAATATCAAAAATACATGCCAGCTACTATTTTTACTCAAAATATGGATGAAATTAAAAAATTTTTTCAAAAAAACAAAAAAGTTATTTTAAAGCCTATCCATAGTTTCAGTGGAAACGATATTCATTTACTAACTAAATTTAATTCAAAATTAGTTAGTAAATTTATAAAAAAACATGATCATATTATGTGCCAAAAATTTCTTCCTAAAATAAGTAACGGAGATAAAAGGGTTTTTATTATTAATGGGAAAGTATGTGGTGCAATTTCAAGAGTTCCAAAGAAAGGTTCAATTTTAAGTAATATGAGTAAAGGAGCAAAACCAACTAATATAAAATTAACAAGTAAAGAAAATAAAATTTCAAAACTAATTGCAAAAGATTTAAAAAAAGAAAATATTTTTTTTGCAGGAATTGATTTTATAGATCAAAAACTCAATGGAGATATTAATGTTACATCTCCAACTGGACTTAAAACACTTTATGATCTATCTGGAAAAAATTTAGCTAAAACTTTTTGGAAAGAACTTAAAGCATGAATAATTTAAGCAATCAGCAAAAAGGTTCTTTAATGGCTTTTGTGGCAGTGATGTTTCTCACTCCAGATAGTTTGTTTATTAGATTATCAAACGTTGATACTTGGGGGTTAGTATTTTACAGAGGAATGATTCCTTTTGTCACTGTATTTATTGGAATGTTAATTATTTATAGATCTAATTTTTTTAAATTACTTTATGGAAATTCAATTTATGGAGTGGCTTATATTGTAACTTTTTCAATTACAAATATTACATTTGTTTTATCTATTCAGAATACAAATGTAGCTAATACTTTAGTGATGGTAGCTCTTGCTCCAATGTTATCAGCAATCTTTGGAGCAATATTTTTAAAAGAAAAACCAGACAGAAATACATTAATTGCAATTGTGATCACTTTTTTAAGTGTGCTTTATATTTTTTACGACTCTGTAAAATTAGGAAATATATATGGTGATATTCTAGGATTTGTTACATCTGCTGGTCTAGCAGCTGGAGCAACAATAATAAGAGCTGGAAAAAGTTTGAACTTAGTGCCATCAGCTGTAGTTGGTAAGTTAGTGGTGGCTTTAGTTGCTTTATTTTTTATTGATAGTTTTGAATTAAAAAATAATGATATTTATATAATTCCAGCTATGTGTATTTTATGCGTAGCAATTCCATTTGTACTCGTAACACTAGCACCAAGATATATAACTGGAGCGGAAGTGAATTTATTCTTCTTAATGGAAACTGTTTTAGGTCCTATTTGGGTTTGGATGGTTGTTAAAGAGCAGCCTTCAATAGAGACAATCCAAGGAGGAATTGTGATCATACTAACTATCGCAATACACTCATTCTTAGCCATAAAAAAAACACAAACCAAAACTACTTAGCCAGCAATTATTTAAACTTAGAAATTATAAATGCAAAAAGAAGTAAAAAAATCCTGGGCTCTTTTTATAGGTATTGGAACCATGATGATAGCTCATGGATTACAAATGCAGATAATGGGTATTCGTTCTGTACTTGAGGACTTTAGTGTTTTTACAACTGGTATCTTTATGTCTGGATATTATGTTGGTTATTTTGTGGGTTCAAGAACTACTCCTAATTTTGTTTCAAAAGTTGGTCATATAAGAGTATTTGCTGCGTTTGCTTCTCTTGCATCTTTAAGTGCATTAATCGCTGTAGTTTATATAAATCCCTTCATGTGGACAATTAGTAGGTTTATAACAGGTATAAGTTTAGTTAGTTGTTACGTTGTTACTGAAAGTTGGCTAAATGATAGAGCAACTAATAAAAATAGAGGACAACTATTGTCTGCTTACATGATGGTAATTTATTTTGGTTTAGCCCTCGGTATGCTTCTACTTAACATAAGTGAACCTGAAGCTTATGAACCATTTATTTTGGTTTCTGTTTTACTTTCTGTTGCTCTAGTTCCAATTTTATTAACAAAAAGACCTGCTCCTAAATTTAAAAAAATAGAAACAATAAGTATCTTAGAACTTTATAAAATCTCACCTCTTGGTTCTTTAAGTTCTTTCTTTACAGGAATAATTCATGCAGCTTTCTTTTCTTTAATTTCTGTTTATGCAACAATCGCAAAATTTACTTTATTTGAGACATCTATACTTTTATTTACAGCAACAATTGCTGGAGTTGTAGGCCAAGGTCCAATTGGTTATTTTTCAGATATTTTTGATAGAAGGAAAGTAATAGTCATCACTACCTTTGGAAGTTCGTTGCTAGCTTTTATTGCAATTTTAACTTCAAATGATCCTATTCAAAATATTTATTATATGGATGAATTTGCTTTCAGGAAAATAATATTTTTTATTGCAGTTGGGCTTTATACTAGTTTGTGTTTACCACTATTCTCTCTTAATCTTGCGCATACAAATGACTTTGTTCCAAAATCTAAGTTTGTTGCTGCGGGTGGTGGATTACAATTAATATTTGGCGTTGGAGCAATTAGCGGTCCAATTTTATGTGCTATTTTTATGGAATGGTTCGGATTGAATGGTTTATTTGTTTTTTTAATTATTGTGCACGCGATAATCGGAATATTTGGGTTGTATAGAATGAAAGTTAGAGAAACTGTTGAGAACCCAGATTCAACATTTACACCAGTTCCAGCAACAATTACACCAGCTGGATTAGAACTAGATCCAGATGCACCTGCAACTCTTGATGAAAACCCAGTTAATGAAACTGTAAAAACTTAATTAATTATTTCTATTATATCACCTACATTAATTTTGGAGGATGAAAGAATTTGGCATCTAAGACCACCTTTTCTCATAAATTCTTTAAGGATATTTTTTTGATCGAGCATTTCAGTCAAATGTCGACACGGACGGCATAATTCTATTCCCTCTAATTCAACATTTCCTACCTTTAATTTTTTTCCAACTAAATCATTTAATTGAATACCTTTTGTAACAATATTCCTTCTAAAATTAATGTAAGGTATATCGAGCCCAAATTTAATATTATATTCATCAATATTCTCAGCCTCTATTAAAGATAATTGATTGTAAGGATCATTAAATTCATGAAAGTGTCGATCGCCTAATATTCCTTTATTTGCTAAAACCTCAATTGAATTTACTTCGTTGATTGGTTGATTGTTGTTGGCAGCAATTCCTAATTTAAATACTTCAGCCATAAATTATTGAAGAAATAGTTGAGCTCATATAATCTTTTCAAAATAATATGACTTATCTATCATCAAATCAACTTAAACAGTATCAAGATCAAGGATACATATCCCCTATTGAAGTTTTGTCTAGTAGTGAAGCATTAGAGGCAAGAGAAGAAATAGAATTGATTGAAAAAAAAATGCCAAATGAAATAGATAAGTCGGGAAGATATAATGTTCATTTAATTTCACCAAAACTTGATTCGATCGTTCATAATTCAAAAATTTTAGATGCAGTAGAAAGTATTATTGGAAAAAATATCTTAGTTTGCAGCACTACTTTATTTATTAAAAACCCTAACGAACAAGGTTTTGTAAGTTATCACCAAGATGCAAAATACATTGGATTAGAACCACACAATTGGGTCACAGCATGGGTAGCATTAACAGATTCGAACGACAACAACGGATGTATGAAAATGTGGCCTAAATCACATATAAATATTAAAGATCACAATGAAAAATTTAATGAAGGCAACTTACTTACCAGAGGACAAACAGTAGAGAATGTTCCTGAAGACGAGGTTAAATCTATAGAACTAAAAGCTGGTCAAATGTCTTTGCATCATCCAAGAGTAGTGCATGGTTCAGGCATTAATAAGAGTAATGACAGAAGAATAGGATTTGTTATTCAAAGTTATATAGGGACAAACGTAAAACAAACCTTAGGTAAAAATAGTGTTCAAGTTGCTAGAGGAGAGGATAAATACAATCATCATGAAATTATAAACAGAACTAATGCTTTAATGAGTGAAGAAAGTATTTTACTTCGAAAAAAAGAAAATGATTGCTTGCAAGAAATTTTTTATAAGGGTGCAAAACAAAAAGGATCTTATTAGTTTATGAAAAAAGCACTTAACCTTGGAGTAATCGGAATAGATCATGGTCATATTTTCGATATGCTAGATGAAATGATTAAAGAAGGTTGTAACTGTAATTACTTTTGGACAGATGGGGATCCTTTAACTCTTCAAGAATTTAATAAAAAATATCCAAATATTAAAAGAAAAGAAAATAAAGAGGAAATATTAAACGACTCATCTATTGATATGATTTTAATATCTTCAATCCCTGCAGATAGAGCTGGTCATTCAATAGATGCCTTAAAAGCTGGGAAAGATGTTATGGTAGATAAACCAGGCTGTACTACGTTAGATCAGTTAAATAATTTGAAAAACACTGTTAAAGAAACTGGAAAGATATGGTCTGTAAATTTTTCTGAAAGATTTCATGTTGCTGCAGTTGCTAAAGCAGAAAAATTAGTCAATGAGGGCAAAATAGGAAAAGTAAAACAAACTATTGGTACAGGTCCCCATAGACAGGGTAATTATGAAAGACCTGATTGGTTTTATAATCGTCAAAGTTATGGAGGAATTATTACCGATATTGGTTCTCACCAAATTCATCAATTTTTAGTTTTTACAAACTCAAATCAGGCAAAAATCAATCATGCATTAGTAGAAAACACCACAAAGAAAGATATGCCTGGTTTTCAAGATTTTGGTGAAGTGAACCTTACTGGTAATGGTGGGCATGGTTATATTCGCCTGGATTGGTTTACTCCAGATGCCCTTCCAACCTGGGGAGATGGCAGATTGTTAATCCTTGGAGACAAAGGTTTTATTGAAATAAGAAAATATACAGACTTAGCAAAATCAGAAAAAGGTAATCATTTATTTTTAGCAAATAATGATGAGGTGAAGCATATTGATTGTTCTAATGTCAAGCTACCCTACTTTAATAATTTAATTAATGATGTTTTAAACAGAACAGAAACTGCGTGTCCTCAAGAAATTACTTATCTTTCAATGGAACTTGCCATTAAAGCTCAAGAGCAAGCTGAAAAAAAATGAAAAAATATCAAGTAGCAATAATTGGAACCAATATAGGAGCAAAACATTTTGAAGATTTTCAAAAAGTATCTGAGAGATTTAATGTTCACACATTATGTGGTTTAACTAGGGAGGCTATTGATAAAATATTACAATCAAATAACGAGACAAAAGTTTCTCTAAATTTTGATGATGTATTAAAAGTTAAAGAAATTGATATAATTGATATTTGCCTCCCACCTCATTTGCACTTTTCTGCTTGTAAAAAAGCTATGGAAGCTGGAAAGCATGTAATTTGTGAAAAGCCATTAGTATCAAGTCTTAAAGAAGTCGATGAATTAGAAAAGATCAGTAAAGAAACAGGTAAAATTATTTTTCCTGTTTTCCAATATCGATATGGTCTAGGATTTTCAAAATTAAAAGCATTAATAAAATCTGGTTTAACTGGAAAACCTTTGGTTGCTTCATTAGAAACTCATTGGAATAGAGGAAAAGATTATTATTCAAAACCTTGGAGAGGAACTTGGGAAGGTGAACAAGGTGGAGCTATATTAAGCCATTCAATTCATATTCATGATTTAGTTGCTATGATGCTAGGTCCTGTTTCAAATGTATTTGCTAAATTATCAACGAGAGTAAATGATATTGAGGTTGAAGATTGTGCAGCTTTATCAATTGAAATGGAAAATGGGACATTGGTTACTAGCTCAATTACACTTGGAGCTGCAAACGATACAAGCAGACTTAGATTTTGTTTTGAAGGATTAACGGCTGAGTCTGGCGCATCTCCGGATAAACCATACAGTCCAGCTGATGATAAATGGGAATTTATACCAAGAGCTCCTATAACTCAAGCTCAAATAGATGAAGTACTATTAAAAGTAAAAGAACCAAAATCATGGTATGCAGGTATGTTTGATGAAATTGCAAATAAACTAGATGGATCTCCTAGTGATGAAGTAACTTTATCAGATGCTAGAAAGTCTCTAGAATTTGTAACCGCTGTGTATGATTCTTCTAGACAAAATAAGAATATTAAACTTCCAATCAATAAAGATAATCCTTTATATAACTCTTGGTTACCTTTAAATAATTAAACATGGCAGATTCAAATAAAGCACCAAACGATTTTTTTGATAATTGGAATAAAATTCAATCTATGTCATATAAAAATGTCATTGAGTTACTTGTGAAGAGAAGTAGCGAAAAAAAGATATTAGCTTTAATCCAATTTGAATTAGATCAATTTTCAGAAAATGTTCAAAACGATTTAGCTATTTCTGAAACAAGTTCTTTCTATCAAGAAATATCTAATCTTTTCAGAGATTCAAACTGGTGGTCAACTGCTACAGTTACAGATGCTTGTAAATATTATTTAAATTGTGCAAGAAATAATATTTCTTATTTTGAAAACTATGTAGAGGCAGATAGTGATTTGTCTCAAGTTCAAAAAAATGAAATATTTGCCTTGTATCAATTATGTACTTTATTTGTTTCTTGGAATGCTATTAAAGACAAACAAATCAGAGAAATAATTGATATTAGAAAAAGTTTATTTTTTAGATAATGAAATACATACTTGTTATATTATTTTTTTTACAAGCATTATCGGTATTATCATCTGCAAATGAAGTTTGTGAAAAGGAAAAAAAATATAGTCAAGCTTGGTATTATAATAATTGTGATGAAAGTATTACAAAGAATGGTAATAAAAATAAAGAAACAAATAAAGTTAAAATTTATAAAAGTTGGCATATTCCACAATATGTAAAACCTGATCCTAATCTTGCTACAATAAAACATCATTTTAAAAAAGAAATTCAGTTAGTTAAAGACTCTCAAATAGGTTGGAATAAAATCAAACCAAGCGGTAATCATAAAGAATTTAAAAAACAGTTAGAAACTAATCAATTTTTAAAAGATCAAATGAATAGCAGTAGTATACTTAGTTATCTTTATTATGAAAAGGGTAGTTTAATATATGATGAAATTACCCCAAAAAATAGATTAGGAAAATTATATAAAAATAACACTCCGTGGATTTCTAACTCCGTTGGAAAAAGTATTGTCTCCTATCTTGTTGGAAATGCGATTTGTGAAGGAAAAATTGAGGGTATTAATACAAAATTAAATGATTGGCCATTAATAAAAAATACTTTGTATTACGACCAAAAACTTATTGATATACTTAATATGAATGCTGGTGACAAAAACTATGTCAGCGACTCAGATGGAATGAGGTCAACTAAAAGATGGTATAATGTTCATACTATAAAAGCATTAGCTAATAGAGAACTTAAAAACTCTAAACCAATAGAATATTCAAAAAGAAAATATTATTATAATGGATTAGCCACTAACATTATTATCAATTATTTAGTTCACAAAACTGATTATAAATTTAAAGATTTTTTAAATAAAACCTTTAAAGACAAAGTTAAAAATCAACATATTGTTAGATCTAAAAAAATCTTGTTTGTTAGAAATGATAAAAATAGGCAAACAAAAAAAAGAACTAAAATTAAAGACGGAATCTCTACATATACGTTTTATGCAACCAGATATGATTATCTTAGAATTGCAAAAGCTATGTTAGATGATTGGCAAAAAGATACATGCGTTGGTAAATATTTAAAAGATTTGGCAAAAAATAAAATTCCAAAAAAAAGGTACATTTATGAGGAAAAAGGTTTTAGATTTTCATCTAAATCTTATGCAGGACAATTTTACTTGGATTATTTAGATTTAGAAGAAAGAAACATTTTTGGGCTGGATGGTTATGGAGGTCAAAATATAATGATTGATTTTGATGAATCTAGAATAATTGTTATCAACACAGTACATACTAATTATGACTTTAAAAGATTGGTTTTGGATGTTTTAAAGTATGGTAGAATAAAATAATTTTTCAGATAGGATTTTATAGGATAACTCGACACTAACTCGACACAGAAGAGATAAAACAAGGATTTAAGTAGTTTGAATAAAGAAAACGCAAGCAAACTCTGGAAAATTATTCAGGAAGCTGGCGATTATTTGGTTGGGCAATTACCTGATCATCCAAATCACCCTAAAGGAAGAAACCCTTATGCTCATGTTGCTATTTGTGTAAAAAGTAAATTTAACGCAAGCTACAAAGATATTCCTGACGAACAATTTGATGAAGTGATAAAATATATTGAGTTTTTAAAAGAGAATCCTAGTTAGCTTTAATTGTATTTAACAATTCATCAACGTCACTATCTTTAGTATTCCAAGCAGCAACTAATCTTACCGCTTTACCATCTAATTCTTCTTCATTCATCTTGTAACCTTGAGAGTTTAGATGTTCTATTTTTTCTCTTGGAAATTTTGCAAAGACTTCGTTTGCTTCTGTTGGATAAGCAATTTCAATATCATTATGCTTGCTTAAACCATCACTTAATTTTTTTCCCATTGCATTAGCATGTTTTGCATTTCTCAACCAAACATCATTTGAAATATAAGCATCTAATTGAGCAGATACAAAACGCATTTTAGATAATAAATGCCCTGCTCTTTTCATTAAAAAAGCAATGTCTCCAACTAATTCTTTCTTAAAAAATATAATTGCTTCAGCTGCTAAACATCCATTTTTCGTTGCTCCAAATGACAATACATCAACCCCTGATTTCCAAGTCATCTCAGCTGGAGTTACATCTAAAGATACCAATGCATTAGCAAATCTCGCACCATCCATATGTAAATTTAAATTATGTTTATGGGTGATTTCTCCAATTTTTTTGATTTCATCTAATTGATAAACTTCTCCTGTTTCACATACTTGCGTAATGCTAACTGATGAAGGTTGCGTATGATGAACAATACCCTTTCCTCCTATAGACTGGTTTAATTCATCTGCAGTTATTTTTCCCATTATTCCAGTTAAAGGGACTAGCTTTCCACCTCCAGTATAAAATTCAGGTGCACCACATTCATCCGTATTAATATGAGACATCTTATGGCAATAAATATTTCCATATGAAGGTGTCATAGTTGATAATGCTAGAGCATTTGCTGCAGTTCCTGAGGCAGTAGGAAAAACAATTACTTCTTTTTCAAAAATTTCTGAAAACTTATCTTGCAACTCAGTTGAGATTGGATCATTTCCATAAGGAGTGCTATCTCCATCATTCGCTTTAAGAATTGCATCTAAAACTTCAGGACATGCGCCCGCAACATTATCTGAGGCGAATTTAACTCGCTCTCTTTTTATTTTAATTTTTGCCATAATTATTGTTTTGGAAAGTAATCTTTAAGTTCACCCTCTCGGTAAACATCTGCAGTACAACAATGTAAACCTCCACCAAAAGCGTAGGCATCTCTAAGTTCTACTGGTATAACTTCCATTCCTAATTTATCTAATTGTTCAGCTTGGTATTTTTCGCTTTTTTCCACACATACAGTTTTAGGATCTAAAACTAAAACATTCATTGATAGCCAAGTTGATGAATAACATAATGGAGGTGGTTCATTATGTGCTGGTTGTGCACTATCTACAATTTCCCAACCATTATCTTCAAAAAGTTTTCTTTGTTCCTTAGGTAGTCTTCTTTGTGGGTTATTGATAATTAAACCTTCTTTAATTGGGGTAAAAGTTGCATCAATGTGAATTGGATAAGGATCACCTGGGAAGTTAACTGCGTGAACTCTGTGATCTTTATAATGTCTTTTAAGCCAATCAATTCCTTTTAAATTTGTTGTAAATCCATGTTGTACAACCAAGTCTTTCCCAAATCTCAATACATCTGCTGCATCAAATAATGGTTCTTCTTCAGTGGTTACAAAATATTTTTTTTCAGTCCACTCTAATCTTTTTTGAACACCAATTTTATCTGATAAATAATCTTTTCTGTAATCTGCATCCGTTAATCTTGGTTTTGGAGCAGACTCGTGTCTCATATTAGGATCTTGATTATAATAATCTTTTAGAAGTGGTCGGTAACATAGATATTCAAACCAACGACATCGGTAACTCATTGTAGCTTCTAAAATTTCGTTTCCTACTGTTAACAAAACATCTCTTGGTGGCATACAACCAAACATGGTTTCTGCTTCCCAATCAGGTGTGGATGTTTTTTGATTAAAATCTATTGGTGTGGGTCGATCAACTTTAATGCCTCTTTTTTCAAGCATGTTTGAAAAGTTATCTAATAATTCATTTGCTTTATCGACAGTATCTTTTGTTCTTGGTCCAAACTGACCACGCATATCACTATCTTCAGGAACTTTTGCATCTAATGCTGGCTCTGGTGCTGGTATACAAGTTCCATCCGCTCTTCCAACAATCACATGCTTTAACGGATCCCACTCATTCCAACTATTAACAATAGTTTTATTCTCACTCATAAAGATTAGTTTTTTATAATATTATGCTCAGGGCCGAAAGGAAATTTTGTAATATTTTCTGCTCCATCTTTGCCGATCACCAAAATATCATGTTCTCTATATCCACCTGCGCCAGGATTACCTTCTGGGATCATGATCATTGGCTCCATCGACACGACCATATTTTCTTCAAGAACAGTATCAATATCTTCTCTTAATTCTAAACCAGCTTCTCTTCCATAAAAGTGTGAAAGCATACCAAATGAATGTCCGTAACCAAAAGTTCGATACTGAAGATAACCAAGTTCAGCAAATAAGTCATTTAGTTCATGACAGATATCAGAACATTTAACACCTGGTTTGATTAATTCTAATCCACGCTTGTGCACTTTAACATTTGCTTCCCAAGCTTTTAGTGAAGCATCATCAGCATGATCTAAAAATAAAGTTCTCTCTAGTGCAGTGTAGTATCCTGAAATCATTGGAAAAGTATTTAAAGATAAAATATCTCCTTTAACTAATTTTCTATTAGTCTTTGGATTGTGAGCTCCGTCTGTATTGATACCAGATTGAAACCATACCCAAGTATCCATGTACTCTGCACCAGGATAGCTTTTAACAATCTCTCTTTCCATTCTATCTCTTGCTGCTATTGCTACTTCAATCTCCGTATTATTTTCTCTAATATTTTTAACTATTTCTTCACCACCAATGTCTGCAATTCTTGCACCATTTCTAATGATCTCTATTTCTTCGTTTGATTTAATCATTCTAAGTTTCATTAAATCTTTTGAAACATCACTAAATACTGAGAAAGTAAAAATAGACCCTATTTTTTCTCGCATATCTAACGTGACATGATCATTTTCAATTCCAATATTTTTTGGAGGTTCGTCTCTACCAATAATTGAAACAATTGCCCTTAAAAAATTATCTCTTTTCCAATCGGTATAAATAATGTTATCACAATGGGATCTGCGCCACGGTTGACTTGCATCAATGTTAGCTGAAATTGTTGAGATTTTATTTTGAGTGATTACACATCCGTATGGTCTTCCAAAAGAACAATAAATAAAACCTGTATAATATGCAACGTTATGCATTGAGGTTAAGATGACCATATCAAGACCATTTTGATCCATCACAGATCTAAGTTTGCTTACTCGATCATCATATTCTTTATCTGTGAAAGGTAGTTTTACTTTTTCACCATTTTTAAGTTCAAAAAAATCTGGTCGTTCCATTTTAATTTAATGCTATATATCTTTTGTTCCATCTCATTATTAAACTGTAATAAAATATAGATACAAAAAGAAAAAAACCACCGATTATAGTATTTGTGGATGGAACTTCATTAATTCCAAATAATGGTAACCAAACCCAAAAAATTCCACCTACAACTTCGGTTAAAGATAATAGTGTCAATTCTGCTGCTGGTATCGCTTTAGATCCAATTGAATATAAAATTAACCCAAAACACACTAACGTCCCATGCAAAGAAAATAAAGCTCCGTTATAACTAGATGAAAAGAAAACTAAGTTGTTTGATAAAATCATAATTGTTGCAAACACAAAACAAAACAAACCTGCAAAAGCTACTGTTGTGAACTTTGGTGTCTCTTTTCTCCATCTTAGGGTTACAGAAAAAACTGAGAAACCAATCGAAGAAGTTAAACCAAATACAAAACCAATTAATGATTTTTCACCAGTGTTTCCAAGTGCCATAATAATGATGCCAACTGTTGCAATTATTATTGATATCCAAACATTGAGAGAAATTTTTTCTCTTAAAAATAAAAATGCTAATAATGCTGTAAAAAAAGGCATTGCTGCTAAACAAAGCAAAGTAACTGCAGCACTAGTATTTGTAATTGAATAAATAAATGTAATCATAGCGATCCCCAATCCAGATCCACCGATTACTCCAGATAAACCTATTTTATAATAGTTTTTGTAAAAATTTTTTCCTTCCTCAAAAAATAAATAAAGATTTAATAAGATGAAAATTGTTAAACCTCTGCCAAATATGTACTGCCAAGGTACCAATTGAGGATTATCCATGTATCGAACTACTAATGGGCCAAACGACCACAATAGACCAGCAAAAAGTACAACAGGAATGGCTATCCTTGGATTTCTCAACTCTAACATATTCCGAAATCTAATTGTAAATAGAATTTTCTACAACAAAAATACGTTTCTAAACTAAATTTTGATTTGAAAGGTTGGGGAAAAAGCAATCAACGATATCTCCTTTTTTAAATTTTGCTTTACCAGCTGGCAACAAAACCCAAATATTTGATTTTACAAATGATTTAATTCTAAATGACTCTTGACCTTTTAAAATTTCAACATTTATTTTTCCATTTTTAGTTGTGCTTAATTGGCTTTTTACAAATCTTGTGAAATTCTTTTTTTTATCAAAACTATTTGTCAAAATAGCTTTAATAGATTTTTCTTCTGATAACCCTAAAGCATTTAAAATATATGGTATTACAAAAAATCTAAAACATGCGGCTGAGGAGATTGGATTTCCAGGTAGTCCAAATATTGCTTTTTCTTTCCCTTTAATTTTTGCAAACATTATTGGTTTTCCAGGCCTTATTGCAGCACTTTTAAAATAGCTTGATAACTTAAATTTTTTAACAACATCCGGTATAAAATCAAACTTACCTGCAGATACTGCGCCTGACGTAATAATAATATCATCTTTAGATTTAATTAATTTATTTATTTTTTGTTTAAAAATATTTTGATGATTATCTCTTAAAATACTTCCACTTTTAAAATTAAATAAAAAATTTTGATTTAAGTTTTTAATATAGTGCGTGTTAGAATTTCTTACCATCCAATTTGGAATATTATCTTTGTCTGATATTTCGTTTCCAGTTGAAAAAAATAATATATTGATCTTTTTTTTTACTTTAATTTTTTTAATACCTAAACTTTTAAAAGCTAAAATATGGTTTGGTTGAACAATTGTATTTTTTTTTATTACAACCTCCCCTTTTTTAAAATCTGAACCTGCAAACCTAACATGATTAAATTTTTTTATTTTTTGATCAATTAAAATATATTTTTTATTATTTTTATTAGGTGCAAAAATTATTTGTTCTATAGGAATAATTGTATCAAAACCTTTTGGTATAATTCCTCCAGTCATTATTTCGGCTGTATCAAATTTTTTTATCTTTTTTTTATATGGTTTCATTCCAGCAGCAATTGAACCAATTATTTTAAATTTTTTTGGGAATTTTTTTTTTAATCCATTAGTGTCTTTTGAATTAATTGCGTATCCATCAAATGCAGCGTTATCTCCTGTCGGATAATTTATATTAGAATAAACATTGGTAGAAACTACTCTATTTAGAGAATTTATACTCTTTAAAGTCTCATCTTTGATTTTAATTTTTGCTTTTTTTAAAATTGTCTTTGATTTTTCGTAACTAATCATTTTTGAGTATTTCTTCAGCTTTTTCTAAATCTTCTTTTGTATTTATATTAAAGAAAGGATTATTATTTGAAAACTCCATATTAATTATTTTTACCCCAGTATTATTAGCCCACAACTCTACTTTTCTTTCTCCATTGTTCAAATCCTTCTCTAATTTATCTAATAAATTAATCGACCATAAGCCAAATATATTATGTCTTGTGTTGTTTGACTTAATGAAAAATAAATCACTTTCATTGAAATTAATATTTTGAATAAAATCTTTAAGTATTTGTCTCTTAAAAAAAGGTGTATCTACAGGGAAAGTTGCTATCCATTTGTAGTCTTTTTGATTTTCTTTTATCCATTTCATGGCTGATAAAACTCCACCTAACGGACCAAGACCTTTTTCAAAATCTTCAATTATTGAAATTTTTTCTGTGTTATGAAAATTAATTTTATTATTTGATACTATTAAGACTTCCTTGAATTCATCAATAATTTCAGTCAACATGTGATCAATTAACAATTTTCCAGCTAACTTTACTTGGGATTTATCTTCGCCAAACCTTTGTGACTTACCGCCTGCTAGCACAGTGCCTAAAATATTGTTATGATCCATCTATAAAATATAAAACATTCAAAGTTGAATTAAAGAAATTAAATGGATTTAAGAATTTTAGAAATAGCAGCCCATACTGAAAACAATAAAGTTGTTGAAAACTATACTCATAAGTCAAAACACAAAAATCCATTATGTGGTGATGAGATGGAAATAAGCTTAATTGTCAAAGAAGATGTTGTAAAAGATATGGGTTATCAGTGTAAATCATGTGTTTATTGTCAGGCATCAGTCAGTCTATTGTCCAGAAAAATAAAGGAAAAAAAAGTTGATGATATTAAAAAATTTATAAAAGTTGGTGAACAACTTTTTGAGGATGCAAAAGTAAGTATGGAAAAACATTGGAAAGACTTTAAAGAAATTTTAGATAAAAAAAATCTTTCAAGGAAAGAATGTTTGCTTTTACCTTTAAGAACTATTGCGAAAGCATTAAAAATATAAATGATCAAAATTACAAAACCCTTATTGCAAAAAGCATTAATTGCAGGTTTTTTTTCTGCATTTACAATTGGTGTGCTAACAGTCCTTACTTATAAAAGTACACTTGGATATTTTATTGCAGCCTCTTTTGGTTCTTCAATGGTTTTATTATTTGGTTTTCCTGAAAGCCCATTTGCACAACCAAAGAATGTTTTTTTTGGACATTTGGTAACCGCTTTAGTAGGAGTAATTTTTGTAAACTATATTCCGCTCCCTATTTATATCAGTATTGCAATTGCTGTTGGAGCTGGAGTTTTTTTAATGATTGTACTTAATATTGTTCACCCACCTGCTGGTGGAAATCCAATTATAGTTATTATTGGAAGTGCCTCTTATGATTATTTAATTAATCCGATAATTTTTGGTTGTATAATT
Source organism: uncultured Pelagibacteraceae bacterium (assembly GCA_902595595.1). Taxonomy (GTDB): domain Bacteria; phylum Pseudomonadota; class Alphaproteobacteria; order Pelagibacterales; family Pelagibacteraceae; genus Pelagibacter. The sequence continues at coordinate 49,787 of CACJQX010000002.1, forward strand.
ATATTGTTATTAGCAATTATAATTAACAAATATTTATTAAAAAAAAACTATCCTCTAAAATAATTTAATGAATTCTAAATACAAAGTTTTAAAATATTCATCTAACAAGTTTGAAAATATTGATGATTTAATTTCAATTGAAGAACCATTGGAGATTTCATTAAAGTATAAAGAAACAGATAAATGGATAAATCAAAGTTTATCTATTACAATGAGAACTCCTGGTGATGATGAGGATCTTGTAAGAGGATTTTTATATAATGAACAAATTATAACAAATATTAGTGATATTGATTCAATAGAAAGTTATGGAGATAATGTTGGTCAATACAATATTAAAAATAAAATATTAGCAACTTTAAATAATTCTAAAAATATAAATATTTCAAAAATAAAAAGAGACTTTTTAACTAATTCATCCTGTGGTGTATGTGGAAAATCTTCACTTGATGCTCTAGAAATAATTAAAAAAAATAAAACAAATCCATCAGAGCCCAAAATCAAAAAAGAGGTAATTGTTAAATCACCAGATGCATTGAGAGAAGGCCAATCAGAATTCAGTAAAACAGGTGGAATTCATGCAAGTGGTCTTTTTACTAGTAATGGGGAACTGGTTACTATTAGAGAGGATGTGGGAAGACATAATGCTCTAGATAAACTTATTGGTTGTGCATTAAACAACAATCAAATTGATCCTAAAAACCAATTTATAACATGCTCAGGCAGACTTAATTTTGAATTGGTTCAAAAGGTTTTGATGACGGATATAGGTATAATGATAGGCGTTGGTGCGCCAACTAGTCTTGCTATCGATTTAGCGAATAAATTTGACATTACCCTTGTTGGTTTCGTAAAGAGGGACAGTTTTAATATTTACACAAATAACAAAAAAGTTATTGTGGGCTAAATTAATAAAAGGGTATCTGTGTCAAAAAATATAAGCAATTTATCAGGCAGAATAGGCTTAAAAGATAACCTATTTAAGCAAATCTCAGAAAATACCTTAAGCGATAATCCACAAGATATTAAAGAAATTGCCAAAAAACATAACCTAGGTGTTTCAACTCTACATGGCGCAGAGTCTTTTTATGAATTTTTAAGACCTTCTCATAGAGAAAAAAAAGCTTTCGTTTGTAATGGTAGTGCATGTATGTGTGCGGGTACTCAAGACAAATTAAAAGATAAACTAAAGGAAAAACTAGGTGACGATAAGGTTGGAGAAATGTTCTGCTTAGGTCATTGTTATGAAAATCATGCTTTCCATTATGATGGAGAAAATTATGCTGGTAAAGATATAGAAAAAATTGACCAAATAATTAGAGGTGAAGAAATTAAACAAGAAAAATTTTTCTCTAAGAGTTATGCAACAACAAGTTTTTTAATGGATGACAAGTTATCTTCAACAGATCAATTCAATGAACAATTAAGTAAATTTTTAAAAACAGATAAAAAAGAAATAGTAAAATCGTTATTAGATTCAAATTTAACAGGAAGAGGTGGTGCAGGTTTTCCAACAGGAATGAAATGGGATTTCTGCAGTAAAGCAAAAGGAGATAAAAAATATGTTATCTGTAATGCAGATGAGGGTGACTCTGGTGCTTTCTCAGATAGATATTTATTAGAGGACCAGCCTCTAAAAGTTATTTTTGGAATGGTAATTTGTGGTTATGTGATAGGAAGTAATGAAGGAGTTTTATACATTAGAGGTGAATATCCTAAATCTATTGAAGCAATAAATGGCTGTATCAATGAACTTAAAAAATTAAATTTACTAGGTGAAAATATTTTAGGAACTGATTTTTCATTTGATCTTGGAATTTGTATTGGTCAAGGTGCATATATTTGTGGAGAAGAAACAGCTTTGATTGCATCTATTGAAGGAAGAAGAGCTGAAGTAGATGTAAGGCCCCCCTTCCCTGTTACCGAAGGATTATATAAAAAACCAACGGTAGTTAATAATGTTGAAACATTGGCTGCTGCAACTGGAATTTTACTTAATGGATCAGAGAAATTTTCTTTAGTTGGAAATAAAAAATCAGCTGGAACAAAATTAGTTTGCTTAGATAGTTTCTTTAACAACCCGGGTGTTTATGAAATTGATATGGGCACACCAATGAAAAAAATATTTAATGAAATTGGTGGTGGATACAAAGAACCTGTTAAAGCTTTTCAAATAGGAGGTCCATTAGGTGGTGTTGTTCCTTTAAGTGAAATAGAAAATTTAAATTTAGATTTTCAGGAGTTCACAGCAAAAGGTTTTATGTTAGGTCACGCAAGTGTAGTTAGCATTCCAAAAAATTTTCCAATGGCTGAATATATTCATCACTTGTTTGAATTCTCAGCTGAAGAATCATGCGGGAAATGTTTCCCAGGAAGACTAGGATCTTACAGAGGTAAAGAGATGTTTGATCAAGCCAAGAAGAAAACAGCTAAAATTCCTTTAAAATTACTAGAAGAATTGTTAGTTACTATGCAAAAAGGATGCTTATGTGCTCTTTGTGGAGCAATCCCAACTCCAATTCAGAACATACTAAAATACTTTGGGGATGAAATGAAAAATGATATGGTTAAAGATAATTAATGAGTTCAGAGAAAAGAAAAATTGCTTATATTGACGGAAAACCGTATGAAATCGGTCCAAATCACTCGTCTATTTTAAAATTTGTAAAAAGTTATGTAGGTGAAAAAAAAGTTCCTACCTTATGTGATGATCCAAATTTAGCACCTTATGGAGCTTGTAGAGTGTGTTCGGTCGAAGTTGCTTTAGAAAAAGATGGCCCTACAAGAGTAGTTGCTTCTTGCCATACTCCAGTTGCTGAAAATCAACATATCTTTACTTCAAATGAATCCTTGAAAGATCTTAGAAAAAATATTGTTGAATTAGTATTAACAGATCATCCAATGGAATGTGATACTTGTGAGGTAAATAACAACTGTGAATTACAAACAGTAGCAAACGATTTAGGGGTATCTGATCACAGATATAACAGTCCAAAACAACATAAAGGAATTCCAAGAGATACATCTCATGATTACATGAGAATGAATTTAGACAACTGTATCAATTGTGGAAGATGTGTCAGGGCTTGTGATGAAATTCAAGGTTCATTCGTTTTAACAATGAGTGGAAGAGGATTTGAATCAAGAATAACAACTGATAACGACATGATGTTTGGAGATAGTTCATGTGTTTCTTGTGGTGCTTGCGCTCACACTTGTCCAACAGATGCTATCTCAGATGTTTTTCAATCAAAGTCTGCTGCAGTAGATAAAAAAGTTAGAACAACTTGTTCATACTGCGGTGTTGGTTGTAATTTAGAGGCTTCAATTAAAGACGATAAAGTTGTAGCTATTGATACGCCTAAACAAACAGAAGTTAACGCTGGACATACGTGTATTAAGGGAAGATATGCATTTAGTTTTTATGATCATCCAGACAGATTAAAAACACCTTTAATTAAAAGAAATGGAAAATTTGAAGAAGCTTCTTGGGATGAAGCTTACAATTTTATCAAAAAGGAAATGAATAGAATTACAAAAGAAAATGGTCCAGATGCCTTTGCTGGAATTTCTTCCGCAAGATGTACAAATGAAGAAAATTATGTTTTTCAAAAAATGATTAGAGCTGCTGTCGGAACTAACAGTGTAGATTGTTGTGCAAGAATTTGTCATTCACCAACAGCTTGGGGAATGCAACAAACTTTTGGTACTGGGGCAGCAACTAACTCTACAGAAGATATTTATCACGCAGATTTATTTTTAGTCATTGGAGCTAATCCAACTAATGCTCATCCTGTAACAGGTGCAAAAATAAAACAGCAAATCATGAAAGGTAAAAAATTAATCGTGCTTGATCCAGTCACAACTGAACTAGCAAAACTTGCTGATTATCATATTAAACTAAGACCAGGAACTAACGTTGCAGTTCTAAATATGATGTTACATTTTATTATAAAATCAAAACTTTATAATGCAGATTTTGTTAGAGATAGAACTGAAGGTTTTGATAATTTCTTAAAAGAAATTGAAAGACAAGATGTTGATCATTTAGCAAAAGTAGCTGGTGTAGATAAACAATTAGTTAAAGAAGCTGCAATTGCATATGCAACTGCTAGAAATTCAATGGAGTTTCATGGATTAGGAGTTACTGAACACGAACAAGGATCTAAAACAGTAATGTTAATTGCAGATCTAGCAATGATCACTGGAAACATTGGACGAAAAGGTGTCGGGGTTAATCCTTTAAGAGGTCAAAACAATGTTCAAGGTGCAGCAGATATGGGATGTCAACCACACCAAGGTGCTGGATATTTCCCTGTAGCTGATGAAAAACATCAAGAATTCTACACTGAAAAATACGGAGTAACTCACCCAACTAAGCCAGGATTAAAAATTCCTCAAATGTTTGAAGCTGCAATTAACAAGGAATTAAAAGGTTTATGGATTATAGGTGAAGATATTGTTCAAACAGATCCTAACAGCGCACATGTAATTGAAGCTATGAATTCTTTAGAACTTTTAGTTGTTCAAGAAATATTTATGAGTGAAACAGCAAAATTAGCAACTGTTGTTCTACCAGGTACAACTTTCTTAGAAAAAGATGGAACTTTTACTAACACTGAGAGAAGAATTCAAAGAGTGAACAGAGCTGTACCTCCTCTACCAGGAACTAAACCTGATGGATTAATTGTAACTGAGATGATGCAGAAATTAGGATTTGATCAGCCAACTTATGATGCAGATCAAGTTCTAGCAGAAATTGCTGATATCGTTCCTTTCTTTAAGGGAGTTACTAGAGAAAGACTTGGAAAATTTGGATTACAATGGCCAGTTCAAGAAGATGGAACTGATACAAAAATTTTACATACTGAAACATTTAAATTAGGTAAAGGCAGACTAAAAAACTTTGATTGGAAAGAATCATCAGAAATAGAAGCAAATCAAAAAGACTACCCTTTAATTTTAACAACAAGTAGAGTTTTACAACATTACAATGCAGCAACAATGACTAGAAGAACAAAAAATATAAATATTGTTGATGAAGATGTTTTATTAATTCATCCTAAAGATGCGGCTCATAGAGATCTAAATACAGGTGATATTGGAAGACTATATTCAGGTAGAGGTGAGGTTGCACTTAAAGTTGAGGTTACAGATAAAGTTAAAGAAGGAATTGTGTTTACTACGTTCCATTTCCCAGAGCATATGGTTAATATGGTTACAGGCCATGGTAAAGATGAAGAAACAATGTGTGCAGAATACAAAGTATCTTCTGTTGAAGTACAAAAAATCTCTAATCAATTTAAAACAGAAGTTAAACCAAAAGAAAATCAAGCTGAAGTTAGTTAATTAAAATGACCATTGGTTGGCATTTTGATAATACATATTCAAAGTTATCAAATACTTTTAAAGAAAATATTAAACCAACTCCTGTTCATGATCCAGAATTAGTAATTTTAAATGAGGAACTAGCATCTACTTTAAATTTAGATTTTTCAAAAACAGACAAAAAAAAATTAGCAGAAATATTTTCTGGTAACTTCATACCAGAAGAAACTAATACTATTGCGCAAGCATATGCAGGACATCAATTTGGACACTTTACTATGTTAGGGGATGGTAGAGCAGTTTTGTTGGGCGAACATTTAGTTAACAATGACAATCGTTTTGATATTCAGTTTAAAGGTTCAGGAAGAACTTCTTATTCTAGAGGTGGTGATGGAAGAGCGGCTCTGGGACCTATGCTTAGGGAATATATTATTAGCGAAGCAATACATTCATTAAATATTCCAACTACTAGAAGTCTTGCTGTAGTCAAAACAGGAGAAAAAGTTGTAAGAGAAAATCTTTTACAGGGCGCTATATTAACAAGAGTTGCATCAAGTCATCTTCGGGTTGGAACGTTTCAATATATAGCTGCAACTCAAAACATTGAAAATTTAAATACTTTAGTCGACTACACAATAAACAGACATTATCCAGAAATTAAAACATCAAATTCAAAAGGATTAGACTTGTTAAATCTTGTAATGGAAAAACAATGCCAGCTAGTAATCAATTGGATGCGAGTTGGATTTATTCATGGGGTTATGAATACTGACAACATGGCAATTTCAGGTGAAACCATTGATTATGGTCCTTGTGCATTTATGGATCATTATGATCCAAAAACTGTATTTAGCTCAATAGATAAATTTGGGAGATATGCCTTTTCTAATCAACCACCAATTACAAAGTGGAATTTAGCAAGATTTGCAGAATGTTTAATACCTTTAATTGATAAAAATGAAGATACTGCAATTAAATTAGCAACAGATTTAATAGATAATTTCCAAAATATTTATGAAGATAAATGGTTAAATATGATGAGAGATAAACTTGGTCTATTTGGTGAGAATAAAAATGATAAAAAATTAATTAATGATTTGTTTAATTGGATGGAAAAAAATAAAGCTGATTACACAAATACTTTTTGTAATCTAATGGATATCAATTCTGATGAAATTTATAAAAATAATGATTTTATAGATTGGAAAAATGAATGGAAAAAAAGATCTGAGTTAAATAATTCAACTAAGGAAAAACAAAGCAAACTTATGAAATTAAATAATCCAATCGTAATTCCTAGAAATCATAAAGTAGAGGAAGCTTTAGCTGAAGCAGACAAAGGAAGTTTAGATAAAATGAAAAAGTTATTAGCTATTTTAAAAAATCCTTACGACAATCAGAATAATATTGAAGAATATCAAGCACCTGCTCCATCGAGCAACAAAAAATATCAAACTTTTTGTGGAACTTAATTTATAGAACGTAGGGCTCTGGCCTAGCAGTTTTACCCAAAACTCTCTCAACTGCAAAATCACTTATATCAATTGTTTGGTATGATCCTGTTGTAATTAATTCAGTTAAGGCTCTCCCGATACCTGGTGCTTGCATTAATCCCCGGCCCGTAAATCCAGAAGCCATATAAACATTGTCATATTTTGGATGTTTACCAACAACTGCATTATTATCTAATCTATTACAATCATAGTAACCTGCCCATCCACCAGTTAACTTTAATTCTTCAAAGGCTGGTATTCTCTTAGCAAGAGCTGGCCAAACTAATTCCTCAAAATCATTCCAAGCTGGTTCCAAATCATCTGCATCAAATACAGAAATAGGTGATCCTGCTAAATATTCCCCTCCTTCTGGTCTCCAATAAACACCAGTTGTTAAGTCTCCACTGAGCGGCATCTCTTTTATATATGATGGACATTTTACTCTAAACACAGTGTGCTTTTGAGGAACAACAGGAATATCTTCTAACAATTCCTTTGTCCAACAACCAGCCGCAGAAACAATTGTTTTAGCATTTATTTCAGAAATGCTTTTTACTTCACCTTTAATAAATTCTGCTCCAAGTTCTATTGCTTTACTTTTAAGAGCGCTATGAAACATAAATGGATCAATCCATCCTTCACTTTGATTATCCGTATAAGTTGCTGTCTCTATCCCTTCACTATTCACATAAGGGAAAACCTTAGATAATTCTGACCCTTTAATATTTTTTGTTCCTGCATCACATTCTTTATGATTTTCTAATGCTCTATATTGTTCTTCAGCATGTTCAGGGCCAAACATTAAAAGATATCCATTGGTTACCATACTTGCTGTTGGATTAGGATTTTTTTCTGTTTTTAATAATTCTGGTATTTGGAAAATAAATTCTCTTGCAAATTTTCCTAATAAAATATTTTCTTTTTGGAAAAATTGTCTTCTAAAACCACCTAGAGATAATGGGAATGAAGCAGTTTTATAAGTAGGATCTCTTTCAATAACTTTTACTTTTCTGCCTTCTTTGGATAAAAAATAAGCGGTTGCCGCCCCTATTATTCCACCACCAACTACTACAACATCATCCATATCTAATTTAACATAATTAAGCTTGTATTCAGAATTAGTGCAAAGCTACACCAAAGTAAATATGGAATCATTAAGTAGGCACTCAACATCTTGACGCGTTTAAACCTTAAAATAAGATTGATTATCAGTGCTATTAATATGATTAATACCAAAAGAGCCAAAACCATATTGTGAAAAACAAAAAAAACTACACTCCAAGTTGTATTGAATACTAAATGGATAAAATAAATATAAACAGTATTCATATCTCTATTTTTCGTATGCCAATAAAGCCATATTGCAACTGTCATCAATGTATACAAGGTAGTCCAAACAGGTCCGAATATCCAATCGGGTGGATTAAATGTTGGTTTATTTAGTAATGAGTACCATGGCTCTTTAAATGTAACGGTAGCTAAACCGCCAATTAATGAAGCAGAGAATGTAATAGCAAGAAACAGTATAAATGTTAAAAATTTATTTTTAAACATGTTAGATGTATACATAACAAAAAATGAGTAAAAAAACTATTTGGATTACTGGCGGTAGTACCGGTATTGGTAAAGCTTTAGCAATTAAGTTTGCAAGTAAGGGATGGAACGTTGCTATATCTGCAAGAAGAGCTGAATTACTTAATGAGCTTTCAAATTCTTATGAAAATATTTCAGGTTTTCCTTTAGATGTAACAGATAAGGAAAAATGCAAAGAAGTATTTAATGAAATTAAAAACAAATATGAAAATATAGATATTTGTTTTTTTTCAACTGGAACATGGGATCCTAAAAAAGAAAAAGATATTGATGTAGAACAAATGGAAGATGTGTTTAAAGTAAATTTTTTTGGAACTGTGAATAGTATTAAAGCAGTTGAACAATACTTTAGAGATAAAAAAAATGGTATAATTACTATTGTTTCGTCAATTGCAGGATATAGGGGGTTACCTAATTCAACTGGATATGGACCATCTAAATCTGCATTAAATAACCTAGCTGAAAGTTTGTACTTTGATTTTAAAAGGTACAACGTACGTGTTTGTTTAGTATCTCCTGGATTTATTAAAACACCAATGACAGATAAAAATGATTTTAAAATGCCTTTTTTAAAAACTCCTGAGTATGCTGCAGATCAAATTTATAAAGGTTTAGTTAATAAAAATATATTTGAAATACATTTTCCAAAATCACTTACAATTACATTAAAACTATTGAGTTTTTTACCAAGTAAAATTTATTTTGGTTTAGTTGGAAAACTAACGAAATATCAAAAAAAATAGTTAATCTTTTACAAATACAACTGTCAATTCAGCTACTTTAAAACCAAATTTAGTCATTGTTGCTCTATTAATTGCAACTCTATCATCTTGTTTAAAAATCCAATCATCGAAGGTTATTTTTAATTCTTTACCTTTAACAGGAACTAATAAAACATATTCAAATTTAAACGCTGGTCCATAAGAATATCCTATTGCTTTACCTACAACATCTCCTGCTGTTCCTTCATAATTGTGCTCATCAATTTTATTTATTGTCCATTCTCGGTCTTGAACTTCACCATCATCCCAATTAAATTTTTCTTTAAGAATTAATTGTTTTCCATCCCAGGTACCATTTAAGTCTGCAGAAAATTGTCTTGTAACTTTTCCTGATCTATTTTGTAGGACACCCCAAGCTTTAACATTTCCAGATAAATATTCCTCAATAATTAGTCTTGGTTCTTTGTTTTTAAAGTCTTCTGGTTTCATGGCGCTATTATTTGAGCAACTTGTAATTAAGAATAATGAAATTATCAATGAAATTGACTTAATTATTTTTATATGTCGCATAAATATCTCCATTATTTTTATTTGTTTTGCATTGAAAATTGTATCAGATCAATATTTTTTGACTTAAATCCAGCTTCACAATAAGAAAGGTAAAACTCCCACATTCTTTTAAATGTTTGGTCAAAACCTTGATCTTTTATTAAATCCCATTTTTTTAAAAACTCATTTCTCCATATAGCCAATGTATTTGCATAATGGTCAGCATAAGAAATATATGAATTTATAGTTAAACCGTTATCAGAAACATAACGATTAATACTATTTTTATTTGGCAAAAAACCACCAGGAAAAATATATTTTTGAATAAAATCTTGTTTGTTTTTGTATCTATCAAACAACCTATCATCGATAGTAATTCCTTGAATAGCTGCTTTACCGCCATCAGATAAGTTAGTTTTAATGGTTTTAAAATAACCCTCTAAATAATTTTGACCAACAGCTTCAATCATCTCTATAGAGGCAATTGAATTGTATTTACCTTTAAGATCTCTGTAATCCTTTATTTCAATATTTACTTTTTCGTTTAAACCACAATTAAAAATTCTTTCTTTTGCGTATTCAAATTGTTTTTTTGATATTGTAATACAGTCCAGTTTGACATCGTATTTTTTACCTAGGTACTCAGCAAAACCTCCCCAACCACATCCTATTTCTAAAACTTTGTCACCATTATTTGGTTTAATTAGATCAATTAATTTTTGATATTTATTATTTTGAGCATCAGAAAGATTTTTCGAGTTATCATCAAAAATAGCACTAGAGTAAGTAAGTGTGTCATCTAACCAAAGAGAGAAAAAATCATTACCTAGATCATAATGTTTGGCAATATTTTCTTTACTTCTACTTTTTGTATTTTTAATTACTTTATTTTTTACAAAATTAATTATTGGAAAATCGAGAAGGCCTGAGAATTTATATATGACTTCTATATTTCTTGCAGTTAATTCAATTAAATTTGATAAGTTGTCAGTTTCAAATTCACCTCTCATATAGCTCTCAGCGAATCCAATACTACCGCCTCTAATTAAATTATAATTAAAATTTGGTTTTTTAATTGAAATATTTGCATGTAATTTTTCATTTGGATTTCCAAATTTTAAAATTTTTCCATTGTGTGTAGTCAACTCTAGATAACCATGACTTATTTTATTAAGAAATTTAAAAACTAATTTATCTGCTGCGTTATTTAAAAACATTAATTTTCTACCGTTAAATTATTTTTAATTTTAAATTTTTTCTTAATAAATTTAATTCCTTTAATCCATAATTTAAACGCTTCAAAATGTATCGCAGAGATAATTTTAAATGTCATTAAAGGGTGTTTAAGATAAGAATTCATTAAGTTTTTGCTTGTCAGGTCAGATCTTTCACCATCTTGAGATGCGAAAAGAATTTTTCCTTCTTGATCGTATTGATCTATTACAACTGACAATTTCTGATCTGGATTTAATATCCTAAAAAAATAATTACAATCCATTTCAATAAATGGTGAGACATGAAATTTTTTTGAACAATTGTTTTGAATTAATTTATTTTGTCCCTCCACTTTAAAAACATATGTGTGCTGCTCACCAAATGTATTTTTAACCTCGTATAAAATAGAAATTAAATTATCATTTTTATCATATACAAAAAAAATACTTAGTGGATTGAAAACATAACCAAATATTCTTGGATAGCATAGAAGTTTAACTTTTATATTATTTGTACTTATTTGGTTATTAATTAAATTTTTTTTTACCCACTCAAAAAGAGATGAACCATCACGATCACCATGGTCTTTTTCGTAAAAACTAATTAAATTAAATTTATTTAAAGAAAAAAATTTTAATTTACTATTAAGCTCATTTAACTCCGATAGATCAATAAAAAGTGAAAATACCTTATATTTAAAAAAATGTTCTTTTGGTTTAAATCTCTTATGGATTACATTTCCATTATATATACAAGAGCTAATCATTAAGGTTTTTCAGCATTTCAATAGATGATTTTATTCCATCTTCATGAAATCCGTAACCAAAATAACTGCCACAAAAAAGTAAATCTTTTTGATTTTGTATTTTAATAAGCTCTGATTGAGCATCTAATGCTTTTTGATCGTAATATGGATGTGTAAATTTTACTTTTCTCAATATTTTTTTCTCATCAATATTAAAGTAAGGATTCAGTGTTAAGAAAATATTTTCATCACACTTTAAATTTTGTAATAAATTTAACCAGTAGGTAATTGAATTTTTTTCTAAATTCTTGTCATCTATTGATGAATTCCAAGAAGACCAAGCTTTTTTATTTTTTGGCATAGCCCGCTGATCTGTATGTATGTAAGCTATATTCTCCTTGTAGCTAAAATTCGAAAGAATATTTTTCTCATCCTCAGTTGGATTTTCTATTAACTTTAATGCTTCATCAGCATGTGTCGCCAAAACTACCTTGTCATAATCAAAGAATTCACTTTCTCCACCATAATATAGATCTAATCCTGATGATTTTCTTTTAACTCTTGTAACTTTGTAATTTTTGTAGTGTTCACCACTTATTTGAGAAAGTATTTTACTAACATAAGTTCTGCTTCTATTGGTTACTGTGTACCACTGTGGTCTATTTTTCAATTTAAACAAACCATGATTTTGGAAAAATCTAAGAAAGAAACTAATTGGCATCTTGCTCGCTTCATAAGGCGGCATAGACCAAATTGCTGATACCATTGGTATTATATGATAATCAACAAATGTTTTTGATAATTTATTAATTTTTAAATATGCACCTAAAGTAATTTTATCACTTGATACATTTACTTGATCACTTTTTTTATAAAATTTAATTATATCAAAAAACATTTTTAAGAACTCTATGTTAAACAAATTTGATTTATTAGAGAAAATTCCACTCAACCCTTTTCCGCAATATTCAAAATTTGTATTATCTACTGAAACTGAAAAAGACATATTGCTTTTTTCAATTTGAATTTCATTTTCATTAAAAAAATTAATTAAATTTGGATAAGTTTGAAAATTAAAAACGATGAAACCAATATCTACAGAAACTTTTTTTTCATCAAAAAAAATATCTATTGTATGTGAGTGTCCACCAAAATGATCTTCTCGCTCAAAAAGATCTACATGGTGTTTTTTAGATAAATAATAAGCAGCACTTAATCCGGAAATACCTGAACCAACAACAGCAATTTTCATTAATTATTATGCTGCATCTTCTTTAAACTCATCCATACTTGGACAAGTACAAAAAATATTTTTATCTCCGTATACGTTATCAACTCTTGCAACTGGAGGCCAAAATTTATTTGCTTTTAAGAATTTTGCAGGATACGCAGCTTGCTCTCTTGAATATTTATGATTCCATTCATCTGAAGCTAATTCAATATCTGTATGTGGTGCATTTTTAATTGGATTATCAACTTTATCAAATTTTCCTGAATTGATCATATCTATTTCTGATTTAATGCTAATCAAAGTATCACAAAATCTATCTAGTTCGGACAAACTTTCACTTTCAGTTGGTTCGATCATCATTGTGCCTGCTACTGGCCATGACATTGTTGGTGCATGAAAACCATAATCGATCAATCTTTTAGCTATATCTTCTTCAGTAATCCCTGTTTCTGTTTTAATTGATCGAATATCAATAATACATTCATGAGCTACATTACCGTTTGAACCTTTGTAAAGAATTGGGTAATGATCTTTAAGTCTATGAGCTATATAATTTGCATTTAATATTGCAATTTGAGTAGCTAATTTTAAACCTTCAGAACCCATCATTTTAATATACATCCAAGAAATTGATAAAATACTTGAGCTTCCCCAAGGTGCGGCTGAAACTGCTCCTATTCCTGTGGCAGGTCCACAGTCTTTAACAACTGGATGATTAGGCAAATAAACTTGTAAATGTCTTTTACATGCAATCGGTCCCATTCCTGGTCCTCCACCACCATGTGGAATACAGAATGTTTTATGTAAGTTTATGTGGCAAACATCTGGACCAAAATTACCAGGTCTTGCTATACCAACAAGCGCGTTTAAATTTGCACCATCCATATAAACTTGGCCACCGTGTTTATGAATTAACTCACATATATCTGTAATTTTTTCCTCAAATACTCCGTGAGTAGACGGATAAGTGACCATTAATGCTCCAAGATTTTCAGAATGCATTTCTGCTTTTTTCTTTAAATCCTCAAAATCAACATTTCCTTCCTTGTCGCAATCAACAACGACAACTTTCATTCCTACCATTTGTGCGCTAGCAGGATTGGTACCATGAGCTGAGCTTGGTATTAAACATATTTTCCTGTTTTCTTCACCTCTATCTAAATGATACTTTCTAATAACCATTAATCCCGCATATTCCCCTTGGGCACCTGCATTTGGTTGAAGTGAAACACCAGAAAAGCCGGTAATTGATCTAAGCCAATTTTTAAGATCAGTGAATAAATCTCTATATCCTTCCATCTGCTCAATAGGTACAAATGGATGAGGCTCTGCTAATTCTCTCCACGAAATAGGTATCATTTCTGCAGTAGCGTTTAATTTCATAGTACATGAGCCAAGTGCAATCATAGTTCTATTTAAGGCTATATCTTTATCTTCTAACTTTTTTAAATATCTAAGCATCTCAGTTTCTGAGTGATATGAATTAAAAACAGGATGTTCTAAATATTTCGAAGTTCTTAATAAATTTTTTGGTAAATTGGGTAAACTTACTGTTGGGTCTTCTTTTTTAATCGACTCAGCTGCATTAAAAATTTTCAACAATTGATTTACTCTATAAACATTTTTCTTTTCATCAAACGAAACTGCCAACATTTCAGAATTTACTCTTCTAATGTTTACCTTTTGATCCAAAGCATTTTTATAGATTTGATCAGTTTTATCTTTAGTGACAATTGTAACTGTATCAAAGAAATGATCTGAATAAATTTCATATCCTGATTGTTTTAATTTATCTGCAAAGTTTTTAGCTAATTGAGAAACTCGCTCAGAAATAGTTCGGATACCCTCTGGACCATGATAAATAGCATATGCCGCTGACACAATTGCTAATAAGGCTTGAGCAGTACAAATATTACTTGTAGCCTTGTCTCTTCTTATATGTTGTTCCCTAGTTTGTAATGATAATCTGTAAGCTTTGTTTCCATGTCTATCAACAGAGACACCGACAATTCTCCCTGGCATAGATCTTTTGTATTCGTCTTTAGTTGCAAAGAAGGCTGCATGGGGTCCACCGTAGCCCATTGGTATTCCAAATCTTTGAGAGCTTCCTACAGCAATATCTGCTCCTAGTTCTCTTGGTGTTTTTAACTTAGCAAGTGCTAATAAATCACAAGCTAAAATTGATTTACCATTTTTTTTATGAATTTTACTTATTGCTTCGCTAGGATCTTTTATATCTCCTAATGTTCCCGGATATTGCAATATGCCACAAACTAAATCTTCTTTTAATTGATCTAATACTTTATCTTCATTACCAACAAGTACTTTTAATCCCATTGGTTCTGCTCTTGTTTGGATTACATCAATTGTTTGTGGGTGACAATTTTCTGAGACAAAAACTAAATTGCTGTCCTTTTTATTTAATCTATGACTTAATCCCATTGCTTCTGCAGCTGCTGTTCCTTCATCCAATAAAGATGCATTTGCAATATCCATTCCTGTGAAATCAACTATCATTTGTTGAAAATTAAGCAGCATTTCCAATCTTCCTTGAGCTACTTCGGGTTGGTATGGTGTGTAAGAAGTGTACCAACCTGGATTTTCTAAAATATTTCTTAGAATTACATATGGCGTATAAGTGCCATAATAACCCATCCCTATAAAGTTAGAGTAAATTTGATTTTTCTTAGAAATTGCTTTTAATTTTCTTAATGCTTCATATTCTGAATTAGACTCACCAATATTTAATCCATCTTTCAATTGGATCTTTTCTGGAACTGTACTTTTGATTAAATCATCTAGTGATTTGTAATTAAGTTCCTTAAGCATTTTATTTTGATCTTCATCTGAAGGTCCAATGTGTCTTTTTAAAAAATCTTTTTGAGAATTATGTAACATTAGCTAGCACTCTCCTTTGCAAATTTATCGTATTCTTCTTTGTTCATAAGACTATCCATTTCAGATTGATCTTTCATTTTAAGTTTAAAAAACCATGCTGAACCCTCTGGATCTTCATTTATTTTAGATGGATCATCTACAATAGCTTGATTAGTATCTACTACTTCACCACTAACTGGAGTATAAACATCACTAGCAGCTTTCGTAGACTCTACTACTCCTGCGGTACCATCTTTTTCAACAATAGATCCTTTTTCAGGAAGTTCTGCAAAAACGATGTCGCCAAGCATTTCTGTTGCATGTTTTGTAATTCCTATTGTGGCTACATCTCCCTCTAAAGTAATCCACTCATGTTCTTTTGAAAATTTTACCTCACTCATTAATTTACTCCTTTCACGTAATTTTTTTTATAAAATGGTAATGCGCAAACATTTGCTGGATGTTTTTTCCCTCTTACCTCAAGCAAAATTTTAGTATCAACTTTTGAAAACTTTTTATTAACATAACCCATCGCTATAGGACCATTTACACTTGGTCCAAACGTGCCACTAGTTATCTCACCGATTTGTGTATCTGTATCATCAAATATTTTAGTTTTTTCTCTAGCAATCAATCTACCCTCAGGTTTAATACCTACTCTTATTTGGCTTGCTCCATCTTGCATTTGGTTCATAATTTTTTTCGATCCAATAAAACCTCCGTTTGATAATCTAGATTTTGAGATTGCCCATCTAAGGTTTGCCTCAACTGGTGTTTTGTTAATATCTAATTCGTGACCATATAAACATAATCCAGCTTCTAATCTCAAGGTATCTCTTGCCCCAAGTCCTATAAGTTGTGCTCCCCTTTCTATTAAATTTTCAACGAATTTTTCAGCTTTATCGTTAGAAATTGAAATTTCAAATCCATCTTCCCCTGTATAACCTGATCTTGTGACAAATAATTTTTGATTATTAGAATCAAACCAATTTCCTGTCATAAAATTTAGTTGATCAACCCCATTTATAATTGGGTTTAAAATTTCAACAGATTTAGGTCCTTGAATTGCTATTAAAGATCTATTGTTATCTAAATTCATTTTAAATTTTGAACCTAGTAAATTAGATAAAATCTCAAAATCTTTATCTTTGCATGCAGCATTTAAGATAATTAAATACCCCTCCTCTATTTTAGTAATAATTAAATCATCATAAATTCCAGCATCCTCGTTCATTAAAAAACTATACTTAGAGCAGTTTTGTTTAAGATTTTTTAAATCTAATGGAAAAATCTTTTCTAATTCTTCTGTCAAGCTTTCATCACCATATATAAATAATTGACCCATATGAGATACATCAAATATTCCAGAATTCGATCTTGTGAATTTATGCTCTTCAATAATACCTTTGCTATACTGAATGGGCATTTCGTATCCCGCAAATTCTACAAACTTAGCGTTGTTACTTTGATGAAGTTTATTTAGCGATGTTTTTTTAATTTCCATATTAACTCTTCTTTGCCCCCTCTGTCTTGGTGCCTGAGAGATTTGCTCCTTCGGCGAGAATAATTCTCTTTCCAGAGTTAATATGTACGGTCCTTTTGCCTGAGAGTTTCCGGGGTGGTTGCTCCTTCGGCGCTACAAAAGTAGTCTCTCCCGTGAATAAATTTATAGCACATTTAAAATGTTTATGTGAAATTTATTTAGCGACCTTTTTGACAAGTAATGGAGACAAAAATTGTATAACTACTGCAGTAATAACTACGGCTCCCCCAAAAAGTACAGTAAGTGGTGGGTTTTCATTTGCAAACATCCATGCCCACATAGGTCCTAGGACAGCTTCAGTTAACATAATTATTCCAACAAATGCTGAGGGAGTTGATCTTGCTCCAATTGTTATAAGTATAAAACCAAGTCCAACTTGAAAAAATCCTGCTATAAAACCTAAAAAAATATCGTTTGTTGAAACAATAACACTTGGTGACATGATCAAACCTATTAATGTTGCAAAAATTCCAGCTACGAGTTGTAAAGGTATCATGTCGACTTTAGGATATTTTCTAACAATTAAAATTAAGATCGCAAATGATATCGGCATAATGAATGCAACTAAATTTCCAGTCATTTGACCTGGTGTTAGTGAACTTCCCAACATTAAAATGATGCCAACTACTGCTGTAATAATACAGGTTAATGTAACTTTTGAAATTTTTTCTTTTAAAAAAACATAACCAAATATTGCTAAGAACAAAGCTTGAGTTTGTATTATGAAGTTTGCGTTAGCTACTGTTGTTTCGTACATAGCAAATACGTAGCTAGCAAATCCAATGGATAAAATTATACCTCCAATTAAACCTGGAACTCCAGATTTATAAAGAGCACTGAAAACTTTTCCTTTGTAGCTAAATATTAAAAAAATTGTAATTACTCCAATAAAGAAAAGTGATCTCCAAAATAATATTTGCCAAAGGGTAGATCCTTCAAAAGATTTTACTATTAGACCACCAAAACTTAGTGCACATGCTCCCAAAAAAACTAAAAAAGGGCCTGGTATTTTTGATAAAAAGTTCATTAAATTTGTGAAAGTAAATTTTGAGTTTCCATTTCATATAACTTAAATAGAGTCTCTGCATCAGATAAATTAATCTCTTTAAATTTTATTTTTGATCCTGGTGCCATTTGTACCAATCGATCATAATCAACACTTGCGACGGCGCCAATTTTTGGATAGCCACCAACAGTGCCATGATCTGAAAGCATTATTATTGGATTGCCATCAGCAGGTACCTGAATAACACCTTTGATTAATCCCTCTGATTTAATATTGGTATTAAAGATATTTTCTATTTTAGGACCCTCAAGCCTCATGCCCATTCTGTCTGAAAGTTTTGAAACGATAAATTCTTTCTCATAAAATGTTTGTTTTCCTTGCTCTGAAAAATAATCAAAATTTGTGCCCTTTATTACCCTAATGTTTTCTATTTTGTTATTTATATAATTTATTTTCTTTACATCTTTATTCGAATTTATTTTTTTAAAATTAATTCTCTGTCCTGTGTCTAATTTTTTTCCATCATTGGATCCAATATTTGCTTTCGTATTTATAGAACAACTATTCCATTGAAATTTTAAATCAAGTTCTCCACCTAGTGCTAAATATCCATAAACTGACTTATTTGTAGAAAGGATATTTATCTCATCTCCATTTTCAATTTGATAGCTTTGATAGCAATTGCCCTTAATTTCAGCATTATTTTTTTTAATTGAAAAAATTACATCTCCGGTAATAGCAAAATTAATTTTTTCTCCTGAATATTTTATATGAGGGCCTTGATATGCAAACTCTACCACTGGAAAGTCTAAATTATTATTAACAAGTTTATTAGCTATAAGATAATTTCTGTTATCCATAGCACCACTAAATGGTATACCAATATGATAAAGATGGTCCCTGCCTTTATCTTGAAAGGTAGTATTAATTCCAGGTCTAATTATATCTAAATAATTACTACTCATTATAATTTTTATACTGATCTAAAGTAATTTCCTTGAAAATTACTGTATCACCTGGGTTAATTAAATTTGGTTTTTCTTCTTTTGAACTATCAAAAACATCCAAAGGTGTATTTCCTAAAATATTCCATCCACCTGGACTTTCAAATGTATAAATATTTGCAAATTGTTCAGTTAAAGCAACAGATCCCTTGGGTACTTTTACTCTTGGAGTTTCTAAACGTTGTGCTCTCATATTCTCATCTAAATCACCAAGAAAAGGCATGCCAGCAATAAAACCTGTCATGTAACAGAAATATTCCTTGTTTAAAAAATTCTCTAAAATTTTTTCTCTACTTAATTTTAATATTTCTTCCAATCTTTTAATATCCATAGAAAAATTTTCGTGACAACAAACTGGTATTTCCAATGTTTTAGATTTTGTTTTTTCTGAATCTTCAATATTAATTTTTTCTATAAATTTTTTAACTTCTTTAAAAGTTGTTTTTTTTAGATCATAAGAAATGATTAATTTATTATACGAAGGTGTTAAATTATTTATCCCTTCAAATTTTTTTTCTTTAATGGTTTTAAAATATTTTATTACTTGTGAATTAATTGATTTATTAACTTCATTACCAAAATCGCAGTACAAAGCTGCGTCACCAAGATTTGATATATTTTTTATCATGACATGTTATACTTAACATTAGAGACTATGGAAATTAATATAAATTGTGATTTAGGTGAAAAATCAAAACATCATTCAAATAAGTATGATCCAGACTTACTAGAAATAGTTAATTCTGCAAATGTCGCATGTGGTTATCATGCAGGTGATGAGGAATCCATGAATCAAGTAGTTCAAATTTCAAAAAAAAATGGTGTTAGTATTGGAGCCCACCCTTCATTTAATGATCCTGAAAATTTTGGAAGACAGAGAATAAATCTTTCGCCTACTGAAGTAAGACAATTGATTATAGATCAATATGAAATTCTTCAAAAAATTGCTCAAGATCATGGAGAGAATGTTACTCATATAAAGCCCCATGGTGCTTTAAACAATATGGCATGTGAGGATATTGACTTAGCTACTACTTTGGCAAAAGTCATTAACGAGATTAGTAAAGATTTAATTTATCTGGTTCCTACAGGATCTAAAATGGAAGAAGCAGCAAAAAAAATAAACATGCGTATTGCTTGTGAGATTTTTGCAGATAGAAATTATGAGGACGATGGCAACTTGGTTTCTAGAAAAAAACCACATGCTCTTATTACGGATCCAGAAGAAGCCAAAAAACACGTATTAAATATGGTTAAAAATCAGTCACTTAATTGTCACAGTGGAAAGCAGATACCTTGTGAAATAGACTCGGTATGCATACATGGGGATAACGAAAGTTCGTTATCTACGGCAATATCAATTAGAAAAAACCTGATAGAGAACGGATTAAAACTAAAACCTTTAAATAAAATGGAGAAATTTTTAAATGATTAAAAAAATATTTGTATTTTTGATTTTGACGTTATTTACAACAAACTCTTTTTCTGCAGGATCAGACTCTACTTCTACAAAAGTAAAATCTAATTATGATAAGGCAGTACAATCAATAAAGTTTGCAAAAAAATATGAAGCAAAGGGGAAGCTTGAGAAAGCAAAAAAAAGATATGCTAAAGCTCAAAAACTACTTTTGAAGTCTAATTCAGAAAAACCTAACAAAGCTGATACTTTGAATTATTTAGGTTTTACTACTCGAAAACTTGGTGATTACGAGAATGGCGAAAAATATTATCTACAAGGTCTAGCAATTGAACCTAATCATATAGGTATAAATGAATATTTGGGTGAATTATATGTTGCGACAAACAGATTAGATTTAGCCAAAGAGAGATTAAAAATATTAGAAAACTGTAATTGTGAAGAATATACAGAATTAAAACAAATTATTGATGGTACAAAAAAATCAAAATATTAATTAATATTTTGAACCATTTGTTGTGGCATCCATAAAGCTATCTCTGGAAAGACAACAACAAGAATTACTGCAAGGATCATTAACATAAACAATGGAAATGCGCTCCTTGCAATAAATCCCATATCTTTGTTAGCCATTCCTTGTAATACGAATAAATTAAATCCTACAGGTGGTGTGATTTGAGCCATTTCAACTACTATAACTAAAAATATACCAAACCAAATCATATCAAAACCAGCTTGTCTAATCATTGGCTCAATAATTGCCATTGTAAGTACTACTGCTGAAATTCCATCAAGAAACATTCCAAGAATAATATAAAAAATCATTAAAACAAAAATTAGTACATAAGGAGATAGTTCCATGTTTTGTATCCAAATAGCTAAATTTCTTGGAAGACCGGTAAATCCCATAGCTAGTGATAAAAATGTAGAGCCAGCTAAAATAAAAGCAATCATACAAGATGTTTTGGTTGCTCCTAACAAAGATTGTTTAAATGTTTCAATAGTTAAGCTCTTTTGAAAGTAAGATAAAATTAAAGCACCTACTACACCTAAAGAGGCAGCCTCAGTTGCTGTTGCAACTCCGGTGTATATTGATCCAATTACAGCTGATATCAAAATAATTACTGGTAATAATTGTTTGGATTTTTTTATTTTTTCTAAAAAAGAGAAATTTTCTACATACTTTGGCATACTTTTTTTATTTATTAAAGACCAGATGATTACGTAAGACATAAATATAAGTGCAATCATTATCCCTGGAATGATTCCTGCAATAAATAGCTTTGCAATAGACTCTTGAACAGTAACTCCGTAAATTATTAATATTATTGAAGGAGGAATAAGAAGCCCCAAAGTTCCTGAGCCTGCTAGACTGCCTAACAAAATTTTTTCTGGATATTTTCTTTTTCTTAATTCTGGGATAGACATCTTACCTACTGTTGCAACAGTTGCTGCTGAAGAGCCTGATATTGCTGCAAAAAGTGCACAACCAACAACATTTACATGAATTAATCCACCTGGTAATTTTTGCATCCATGGTGATAGTCCAGCAAATAAATTTTCAGATAACTTTGTCCTAAATAATATTTCACCCATCCAAACAAACAATGGTAAAGCTGTTAATGTCCATGATGATGAGGTTCCCCATATTGTAGTTGCCATGGCATCCCCCACTGGTCTTGAAGTAAATAACATCATCCCAATTGTTGAAACTCCTATCATGCTTATCGCTACCCAGATTCCAGATCCAAGAAAAAATAAAAGTACACTTATAAAAAATATTATGAGAAAAATTTCAGTCATTCTTACTTAAAATTGTTAAAATAAATTTATGTAAAACAGCTATAAAAAAAATTAAAGATCCGATAGCAACACTAGTTTGAGGAATCCATATTAAGATCTCATCTGCACCTTCGCTTCTCTCTTGAAAATCATAAGAGATTAATAACATTTTCCATAAGTAAAATGACAAATAGCCTGAAAAAATTGTTGCTACTATCAGACACCATATTTCTAAAAATTTCTTATAAGATGAAGAGGCTTTTTCTAAGAAAAGAGTAATTCGAATATGTCCACCCTCAACAAAAGTAAATGCTAACGCATAAAAGGAAGCTGCAGCCATGCAGTAACCTGAGTACTCAGCTAAACCTCTTATGTAAAAACCAAATATCCTTGAGGAAATTCCAATTAAAATAAAAACTGCAACAAGTATTAAAAAAAAAGCAGCTAAATATCCTGAAAATTTATAAAGTTTATTTAGATTATTATTTATTGATTGAAACATTTAGTAAAAAGGCCAACTTACTACAAGTTGGCCTTTTTTTTAAGACTATTTATTTGTAGGCAGATAAAACTGCAGCACCTCTGTCTCCAGCTTTTGCTTTCCACTCTTCAGACATTGTTGCTCCAACTTTTTCAAAATGTTTTTTCAAAGCTGAATTAACTTCGCCTACTTCCATTCCAGCATCTGCTAAAGCTTTCTTGTCTCCAGTATTACCTTGTTTAGATAATTCCCAACCTTTTTCCTCAGCAATTGCTGCTTGGTTCATGACAAGATCTTGAGTTGCTTTATCAAGTTTATTCCAAGCGGCTTTGTTAGCTATGATCATATTTTTTGGAAACCATGCTGCTATATCATAAAAATATTTAACACCATTTTCCCAAATCTTGCTATTTTTACCAGTAGTAGGAGAAGTAATCATACTTTCCACAGCACCAGTAGAAAATGCTTGGCTAATTTCAGCTGCTTCAATTTTCGTTGGTGCCATTCCTGTTAACTCCGCAATTCTAATTGTTGCAGAGTTGTATGCTCTAAATTTTAATCCATTTAGATCACCAACTTTTTTAATTTGCTTTTTACTGTAAAGTCCTTGTGCAGGCCATGGCACTGCATAAAGAAATACTAGTCCTTTTTCATCAAGACTCTTAACAATATATGGCTTTGAAGCTTCATATAATTTCATAGCATCATCATAAGTAGTTGCCAAGAAAGGTAATGAGTCAATTTCATATAATGGATCTTCTTTTCCAAGAGCTGACATAAATCTTTCACCGATAGGCGCTTGACCTGTTCTTACAGCTCTGAAAATTTCACCACCTTTAAATAATGAACCACCTGGGTGAGTAACAATTGTAAGTTTTCCACCACTTTTTTCAGTTACATTCTTTGCAAATTCTGTTGCATTAGCAGAATGAAAGTTTCCTGCACCATAAGCTAGTGCCATATCCCATTTCTCAGCTAAAGAAACGTTAGCAAATAATAAAACTGAAGTAATTATAGATATAAATAATTTAAATAATTTCATCTATCCTCCTTTTTAAAAATAACATTTAATTATCTCTGAAAGAGTAAATCAATAAAATTATCATCATGGTCTCATTGAAAATTTGCTAGATTATACTATTATAATGCTATCTTGATTGAAGAGCTCATAATTTTAACCAATATAATTTTTATCACAATTATATTAACAGCAGATAACGCAGTGATAGTTGGATCTATTGCTTCAAATTTTGTTCCAAAAAATAGAAAACAAATAATTCTTTGGGGTGTAATTGGAGCGTTTGTTTTTAAAATTTTTTTTGCAATTTTTGCGACATTTTTATTTGAATTTTATTTTATAAAAATTTTGGGTGGTTTATTATTAATTTGGATTGTAAATGATTTAAGGAAAGATTTACTAGACATTAAAAAAGTAAAACCCACTACAAAAAAAAGCAAAGAGCCTTCATACATTAGTAGCATTGGAAAAGTATTATTTGCAGATATCATGATTAGTTTTGATAATGTCATTGGTGTAGTTGCGGCAGCAAAAGGATATTTTGGATTTATGATATTTGGACTGATGTTATCAGTTGTTCTAACTGGTGCTTTAGCAACATATATGGCTAATTATATACAAAGACATATTTGGATAGCATATATCGGTTTAGTATTTATCTTAATAGTTGGTCTACAATTAGTAATTGGCGGATTAGTTGACCTTGAAATATTAAATATTA
The DNA here is from genome assembly GCA_902595595.1 of uncultured Pelagibacteraceae bacterium. Classification (GTDB taxonomy): domain Bacteria; phylum Pseudomonadota; class Alphaproteobacteria; order Pelagibacterales; family Pelagibacteraceae; genus Pelagibacter. Next base: position 74,512 of record CACJQX010000002.1, read on the forward strand.
ATGAAGAATTTAAAAAATACTTTTAATTAAAAAGAATTTTTTTTATTAGGAAATTTAATTTTTCTAACTTCTTTTGAATAATTTGAAACAGCTTTAGAAATATCATTTCTAATATTTGCATATTTTTTTACAAATTTGTAATTCATTGGATTTAATCCGATTAAATCATCAAAAACTAATATTTGACCATCACAATATTTGGAAGCTCCAATACCAATAGTTGGTATCTTTAAATTTTGCGTAACAAGCTTTGCTAAAGAAGTTTCAACACATTCTAAAACAATTGAAAACACTCCAGCTTTTTCTAATAATTGTGAGTCTTTTATAATGTTGTTTCTCTCTAACTTTTTTTTTCCTTTAAATTTGAAAGTTTTATCTGACTGAGGAAGCAACCCTAGATGGCCCATGACTGGAATTTTGTTTTTAACTAAAGATTTGATTATTTCATAAATTTTTTTTCCACCTTCTAATTTTACACCGTCACACTTTGTTTTTTTCATTATTTGTTTTGCATTTTTCACTGCCTCTTTAGGAGTTCGATAAGTGTTATGTGGCATATCAACAATCATTAAACTTTTTTTTATACCCATTCTCACACTTTTAGAGTGTTCAATCATAGTGCTCAAATTTACTTCTCTTGTAGATTTATAACTGTATAAAACCGAACCAAGTGAGTCTCCTACTAAAATTAAATCACAATAATTATCCAATATAGAAGCAATATTTTTTGAATAGGCAGTTAAACTAACTATTTTTGACTTATTTTTTTTTGCAATAAATTTTTTAATTTTACTCATTTATAAATTCTTGGTTCTTATAAGCTTTCAGAAGCTTTTTAGATATAGATAGTTTCTTTGCAATAGGAGATTTTTCGTCAATAATTCTCCAAAAAGGAAGTTTTGGTTTTTTAATTTTTTTTTTAATTTGTTCCTCTAATGATGCCTCTATAGCAATTCTTAAAAAAATCCCTGTAGATACTGGGCACGTTTTGTTAGCTTTGGCTTCTTTAGCTAAATCTTCTCTCATTTCAATAACTGTCTTTTTTTTACCTTTAGGAATTTTATGAATATATTTTGCTATTGAACTTGGAGATGAAACTAGCATCGTTTCACCTTTCTTAATATCTGCAAAATTAAAAGTTAATTTTTTAATTTTTTCCTTGTATGGTTTGTTAAACTTAGCAATCCACATTAAAAAAATATTACCAGGTACCAGTATTCTCCATTGAGGCCCAAGGCTCTTTGGGTTCTAAATTTCCTTCTTGAAGTATTTCAATTGAAATTTTGTCTGGTGATCTAACAAAAGCCATATGACCATCTCTTGGCGGTCTATTAATCGTGTAGCCCATATCCATTAATCTTTGACAGGTTTCATAAATATTATCTACTCTATAGGCAAGATGACCAAAATTTCTTGAACCTTCTCCAAGCTCATCACCATCCCAATTATACGTTAATTCTATTTCTGCTTTTTCATCATTTGGTGCTGCAAGAAAAATTAATGTAAATCTTCCTTTTTCATTTTCCATTCTTCTTGTTTCTTTTAAACCAAGCCCTTCGCAGAAAAATCTTAGAGACTCATCCACGTCTTTGACTCTAATCATTGTGTGTAAATATTTCATAATGTTAATTTATAATTAAAAACTACTCTAATTCAATAGTGCTAGGTGGTTTTGAAGTAACATCATAAACTACTCTGTTTATACCCCTTATACTGTTAACTATTTTATTTGATACAGTTTGCATAAAAGACTTTTTGAATTCATAATAGTCAGCTGTCATTCCATCTTCAGATGTAATTGCTCTTAATAAACATAAGTATTCATAAGTACGATTGTCTCCCATAACACCCACTGTTTTTACTGGAAGTAATGCTGCATAAGCTTGCCAAATCTTATGATAAAGACTGTGATCTTTTAAAGCTTGAATAAAGTAATAATCAGCCTCTTTTAAAATTTTAATTTTTTCATTAGTTATTATGCCTGGCATTCGAATAGCTAAACCTGGTCCGGGAAAAGGGTGTCTTGAAATAATTTCTTTACTTAAATTTAACTCTAATCCTAATTTTCTTACCTCATCCTTAAATAAAAATTTTAGTGGTTCTACTAATTTTAAATTCATTTTTTTGGGTAAGCCACCGACATTATGATGTGATTTAATTTTAGAAGTTTGACTTCCAGTAACAGATTTGCTCTCAATTAAATCTGGATAAAGAGTGCCCTGAGCTAAAAATTTAACGTTTTTAATTTTCTTAGCATACCGCTCAAATATTTTAATAAATAAATTACCGATTATTTTTCTTTTTTTCTCAGGATCAGAAACATTTCTTAATTTTTTTAAAAATTCCTTTTCAGCATTTACATAAATTAAATTCATTTTTAAACGCTTTTTAAAAGTTTGAACTACTTGCACTTCCTCATTTTTTCTTAAAAGGCCTGTATTTACAAAAATACAATAAAGTTTTTTACCAATAGCTTTATTAAGTAATTGAGCTACTACACTACTATCTACACCTCCTGATAAAGCGCAAATAACTTTATTGTTTCCAACTTGTTTTCTAACATCTTTAACAAGCTGATTTTTTTGATCCCTAGAAGACCAATTTTTTTTAATTTTACAAATTAAAAAAATGAAATTACTTATTAATTTCTTTCCATTCTCTGTATGAGTTACCTCTGGGTGAAATTGTACCCCATAATATTTTTTTATTTTATTTTCAACAATTGCAAATTTTGAATTGGTGCTTGATGCTACAACTTTAAAATTTTTAGGAAGTTTTGAAACTTGATCAGCATGGCTCATCCAAACATGTTTGGATTTTTTGTTTCCAAAAAAATTAGTTGTTAAAAGACTGTTATTCTTTTTATAAACATTAGCTAAACCAAATTCTCTATGTTTTGATTGTTTTACCCTTCCACCGTTAAGTTTTGATAAAATTTGATGCCCAAAACATATTCCAAGAACTGGTACATCAAGTTGTAAAATTTTTTTATCAAATGAATATTTATTTATTTGATAAACATTTAATGGACCGCCAGATAATACTATTCCTTTAATACTTTGATTTATGTCTTTTAGTTTTATTTTTTTGTGACTAACTATTTCAGAAAACACACCTAATTCTCTTACTCTTCTTGCAATTAATTGAGTAAATTGAGAACCAAAATCTATTATTAAGATTTTGTTAAGATTTTGATCAAGACTCATTATTTTCAGGTTCTATATTTTTCAATGACTCTTGAACATCTTTGTTTTCATTACATAAATTTTTACAAACTTTTACAAACTTGTCTGAAAGATCTTTAACTTTTTCATAATTAGATTTTTCTAAAGCAATTTTCATTAACATTAATAAAGCTTCTTCGTTATCAGGCTCAATTAAAAGTGTTGTTTCTAAATTGTATTCTTCTTTTCTTTGATTTTCTTCTTGGTTGTAAATTTTAGCTAAATATAAATATGAGTTTGCATCTTTTGGATTAAAAACTATGTTTCTCTCAAATAAAAAACGCGCATCCTCATATTTTTCTTTTTTAAACAATTCTAAAGCTTCATTAAAAAAATTTTCTTTACTAAAAGACGTGGTGTTAAAAAAAGCTGTTAAAAGTATTAATCCTATTAATTTTAAAAATTTGCTCATTAATATTTACTATCTTTTTTTACCACATCTACATTATGAACCATACTTTCATAAAATCCAGCTTTTGTAATTTTCACAAATTGTGGTTTATTTCTTAATTTAATGATTGTTTTTGATCCCAGATAACCCATAGAAGATTTCAATCCACCAATTAATTTATAAATAATACTCCCAACATCTCCTTTATACTTTACAAAACCTTCAACACCCTCAGGCACATATTTCGAGGAGTCTTTTTGTTTTTTTTGAAAGTATCTATCAGCTGACCCTTTGTTCATGGCTCCAACAGAACCCATGCCTCTAAAACTTTTGAAAAGCTGTCCATTTTTTTTAATTAATTTCCCTGGAGTTTCGTTTGTACCTGCAAATAAAGAACCAATCATTACAGCATCTGCTCCTGCAGCAAAAGCTTTTGCTAAATCACCAGAATATTTTATTCCACCATCTGAAATTATTTTAACATTTTTATTTTTTAAACCACTTCTTACAGCTAAAATTGCGCTTAATTGAGGAACTCCTATTCCAGCAACCAGTCTTGTTGTACAAATAGAACCTGGCCCTATACCAATTTTAATTATATCTACTCCTAATTTTATTAGAAATTTAGCAGCTTCAGGTGTCGCAATATTTCCCGCACATAAAGCAATTTTGTTAGTTTTTATTTTTTTTATATATTTGATTATTTCGGCAACTTTCTTTGTATGGCCATGTGCAGTGTCTACTACGATTAAATCTACACCTTCTTTAATTATTTCTTTAGCTCTGATAAATTCATTTGGTGCTGCACCTACAGCTGCTCCAACAATTAATTTTTGTTTTTTTACTTTTTTTATCTCTGATACTTGTTTTTTTATTTCAAGGTTTCTGTGAATTACTCCAATACCACCAGCTTTAGCTATAGCTATTGCCATTCTGCTCTCTGTGACAGTATCCATTGCAGATGATAAAAGAGGAATTTTAAGTTTCAAATGCTTTGTTAAAGATACACTAGTGTCTGCATCAGAAGGTAATATTTCTGAATACTTTGGAGCTAATGTAACATCATCAAAGGTAAGTGCTTCTTTTATGGGAACCATAATCTTTTATATACGATTCCTTTTAAATTAAAAGTCTCTATCGGATTTTTCTACAAATTATAAAACTTTCTTTTGAATCTTTTCTGCTAGATTTTGGTTTAAAAACCTTAACTTCTTTAAAATATTTTTTTCCCTCTGCGACGATTTCGTTAAATGTTCCTCCCATAAAAATTTTTGAAATAAAATATCCATTTTCTTTCATTAAATCTTTAGCAAAAAACATTGCCTCTTTACACAGTTCTCCAGTTTGTATTGAATCTATATTTTTAATACCAGTTGTATCTACGGCCATATCAGACATTACGACATCAACTTTGCCGTTTATATTTTTTTTAATTTCTTCTTGAGTTTTTTCTTCAGTAAAATCTCCTTGGATTTGAACACTATTACCTATGGGTTCCATTTTTTTTAAATCTATAGATATCAATTTACCACTTTTAGCTGCTTTGATAGCATATTGTGACCAGCTTCCTGGAGCTGCACCAATATCAATTACTGATAATCCACCTTTAAAAATTTTAAATTTTTCATCAATTTCAATTAATTTGTAAGCTGATCTAGCGCGATACCCATCTACTTTAGATTGTCTCACATAGATATCCCTACGCTGCTTATTAACCCAGTTCTTGGATATTTTATTTTTTTTCAATTAATTATTAAATCTTAAACTTTTATTTAAAATTTTACCTGTAAGAGTTTGAATATCTATCTTAATAGTCTTGTTAAGTCTCATATCTTCTTTATCTTTCCAGATACCAGCAGCTAAATGCATAATTCCAATTTTATAATTAGGTAAATAAGGCTCTACCCATGTATCTTTATCCTCATCAAATTTTGGCAAAAGATTACTAGTGATCCAATTACAGTTTAATGGAAGGAATTCAGTTTCGACATTATCAATATACACAGACATATTCATCGCTAATTGTTCAGAGCCAAATATTTCTCCACCTTTAAGTGTTTGTTTTAAATTTTCCTGCCATGAATTCCAGCAGGTTGAATTTTTTTCCAAAGAAAAAACACCAATATTGATATGAGGAGCAAAGGCTAATTTTCTAGCTTTTTCTAAACTAATATTGGATTTTATTGCGTGTTTAAAATTTTGAGATTTAATTATTGCTAGTTTTCCAAAAACCCAATTTACTCTCGAAGTAATCTTGTAACCTGGTCCAATAGTTTGTGTAATTCCTAATTTACCATTTTCACACGCTTTAAAATAAAGCTCAACTGATTGCCAATCATTGACCCAAGCATCACAATCAATCCATAAATATTTTTCATAGCTTGGAAAATATTTGGGTAAAAAAGCCCTAGATACTTGGCTCTTTAACCATTCACGCCCTTTGATTTTATTATCTGGAACTTTTATATCCCATTCTGCTGATTTTATTTCATCTACTTTTGATGATAATTCTGTCTTTTGATCCTCTGATAGACCAGCATCCAAAATACATATTGCAACTTCAGAGCTCTCTTTAAATCTTTTAATAGAGTCTATTAACTCATTTAATAAAGGGAAATAATTTGAATCAGCTAATGATACAATAACATTTTTTTTCATCACAAAATATCTTCAAGATCATCGTCTTCATCTTTATAATTCTGATCTTCGTTTTGTTTTTTTAATTTTTGGTAATGAAAAAAACTAATTGGAAGCATACATAAGTATATAATTGCACTAATAGATATAACGTTAAATGGATATATTAAAAGTAATCCAAAAAATAAAACTATTCCAAATAAAAGAAAAATAGTTGCTTTTCTTTGAATTACGATTTTTTTAAATGAATAACTTGGAAATTTACTAATCAGTAATAGAGATGTTCCAATAAAAAAAACTGGAACAACAATATTATAATTTATATTTATAAAATCCAAACTTGAAAGACTAAAAATTAATGGAGTTAGAACTAAGATACCTCCTGCTGGAGATGGAACTCCTTCAAAAAAATTATCTCTCCAAGAAGGTGCTTGACCTGTATTTACATTGAAACGAGCTAAACGTAATGCAACACAAATTACATATATTAAACATAACAACCATCCAAACCTTCCAAGTGTATTTAATTTCCAGAAATACATAATAAATGCTGGGGCTACTCCAAAACTTATCATATCCGTAAGAGAGTCTAGTTCTTTACCAACTTTTGATGTTCCTTTAATTAATCTTGCTATTCTTCCATCTAATCCATCAATAAGAGCAGCAAACATAATTGCTATAATTGCAAATTCAAATTTTCCATCTAATGCAAATCTTATTGATGACAAACCTATACAAACCCCAATAAGAGTTAGCATGTTAGGTAAAATCACTCTTGCATTAGTCTTTTTATCTGTAACAATTTTTAAATTGTTTTTTGGCTGTTCCATAAATTAATTTTTAGCCAGCAGTGTTTCTCCTGAAATTGCTGTTTGACCAACTTTAACTAGTGGTTCGTAATTTTCATAATAAACGTCTGCTCTACTACCAAATCTAATCATCCCAATTCTATCACCTTGATTTAATTCCTGATTTTTATTTGTTTCACAAACTATTCTTCTTGCAACTAATCCTGCAATTTGAACGACCACAATATCATTTCCATGTTTGTCTTTTATTTTATAATAATTTCTCTCGTTGTCTTCGCTTGCTTTATCTAAAGATGCATTTAAAAACTTTCCTGGTTTATATAAAATATCTTCAACAATACCTGAGCATGGTGTTCTGTTAACATGACAATCAAAGACATTCATAAAAATACTAATTTTTTTAAATTTTTTATTTTCTAGTCCAAGTTCTTTTGGACCATCTACCTCTTCAACTTTAATCACTTCTCCATCAGCAGGACTTACTAGGTAACTATCATCTCCTATAATTGTTCTTTCTGGATCTCTAAAAAAATAATAAACCCAGACACTTAGTAAAATTCCTATTAATCCTAAAAAATTATTAATAATTAGAAAAATGATAGTTATGAATACAGCTATTACTATAAACTTGTATCCTTCTGTGTGAATCTTTGGAAATATCTTACTAAACATATTCTTCTATTTGCTAATTTTCGATTAATATGTATATAAAACGATCAAATTCAATTAATAAGATAATTTTTATTTAATGAGCAAAATCAAGGTAAAAAACCCAGTTGTAGAGCTGGATGGCGATGAAATGACTCGTATTATATGGGAGTTTATTAAAAACAAACTAATCCTCCCATATTTAGATCTTGGTATTGAATATTACGATTTAGGCATGAAAAGCAGAGATAATACTGATGATCAAATCACAATAGACTCTGCGAATGCAATCAAAAAAATTGGTGTTGGAATAAAGTGTGCAACTATTACCCCGGATGAAGCAAGAGTAGAAGAATTTGATTTAAAAAAAATGTGGAGATCTCCTAACGGAACGATAAGAAATATAATTGGCGGAACAGTATTTAGAGAACCAATTATTTGTAAAAATATTCCAAAACTTGTCCCTTCTTGGACTGATCCAGTGATTATTGGAAGACATGCATTTGGTGACCAATATAGAGCAACTGATTTTAAAGTTCCTGGAAAAGGAAAAATGGAAGTGAAGTGGACATCTGAAGATGGAAAAGATGAAATTAAATATGAAGTATTTAATTTTACAGGTCCCGGTGTGGCTTTATCAATGTACAATTTAGATAAGTCTATTGAAGACTTTGCAAGATCTTGTTTCAGTTATGGGTTAATTAAAAAATGGCCTGTTTATATGTCTACTAAAAATACAATTCTAAAACAATATGATGGAAGATTTAAAGATATTTTCCAAGAAATTTTTGACAAAGAATATAAAAGCGAATTTGAAAAAAATAATTTAACTTACGAACATAGATTAATTGATGACATGGTTGCATGTGCAATGAAATGGAGTGGAAAATATATTTGGGCTTGCAAAAATTATGATGGAGATGTGCAATCAGATACTATGGCACAAGGTTATGGATCTTTAGGATTAATGACAAGTACATTACTAACTCCAGATGGAAAAGTAATGGAAGCAGAGGCTGCACATGGAACAGTAACTAGACATTATAGAATGCATCAACAAGGAAAAGAAACTTCAACCAACCCTATCGCATCAATTTTTGCTTGGACAAGAGGATTAGCTCACAGAGGTAAACTAGATGGTAATGAAGAACTGATCAAATTTGCACAAACTTTAGAAAAAGTTTGTATTGAATGTGTGGAAAGTGGATCAATGACAAAAGATTTGGCAATTCTTGTTGGTCCAAATAGTAAATTCTTAACTACTAATCAATTTTTAGATGAAATTGATGGAAATTTAAAAAAGAAATTAAACTAAACTCTTAAGCTTTTCGAAAGCTTCTTCAATTTTTGATTGATCCTGTCCACCAGCTTGAGCAAAGTCTTTTCTTCCTCCACCACCTTTACCACCAATTATTTCAGATCCAACTTTTACAAATTTAACTGCATCAAATTTGTTTGTTAATTTATCTGTTACTCCAACAGCTAATCCAACCTTATCATCTTTATTTGCAAACACTACCACAATACCTTCACCTAAATCTTTTTTACCTTTATCTACAAGTTTTCTTAATTCTTTTGGAGGTAATCCATCTATTTTTTGAAGTCTTAACTTAACTCCATTAATTTCTTTGTCTTTAATAATATTTTTAGATTTATCCTCTAAAATTGAATTTACTGAGATGGTCTCTAATTGTTTAGTTAAATTTTTAATTAAAGTTTTTTGATCAGCTTCTTCTAAACTTGGCTTTCCACCAAGTTTTATAATTTGCTGACTTAAATCTTTAATTGTTTCCTCATCTTTTTCTGCAGATAGGTTTGATAATTTTTCTTTATTTTTTAAATATTCCTCTAACTGCTTATCTCTCAAAGCCTCAATTCTTCTAACCCCTGCAGCAATTGAAGACTGACTGACAATCTTAAATTTACCAATATCTCCAGTGTTTTTGACGTGTGTTCCACCACACAACTCTGTTGAAAAATACTTTCCATCCTCGTCTCCCATTGAAAGAACCCGTACTTCATCTCCGTATTTTTCACCAAATAATGCCAGAGCACCATTTTCAACTGCCTCATCAGGTGTCATTAATCTAGTTTTTACATCAGATTTTTTTGAAACCATTGTATTTACAAACTCTTCTATTTTATCGATTTCTTCATTCAAAATTGGCTTCATGTGGCTGAAATCAAATCTTAATCTGCTTGGCTCTACTAAAGATCCTTTTTGAGTAACATGCGTACCAAGAACTCTCCTTAAAGACTCGTGTAAAAGATGGGTTGCTGAGTGATAAGCACGAGTATTATCCCTTCTTTCCACATCAATTTTTAACTCTACACTTTCTTGTAGTTTTATAGATCCACTCTTAACCTTTCCATAATGCACAAATAAATCTCCTAGTTTTTTTTGGACATCGATTACTTCAAATTTAAAATCATTTGATACTATTTCACCAGTATCACCAACCTGACCTCCAGACTCACCATAAAAAGGAGTTTGATTTACTATAATCATTCCTTCATCATTTTCTTTTAATTGATCAACTTCTTTATTGTCTTTTAAAAGAGACAACACGACACCTTCAGCTTGATTAGTTTCGTATCCTAAAAATTCAGTTGCTTCTAATTTATCTTTTATTCCAAACCAAATATCTTCAACAGCTGCATCACCAGAACCTTTCCAATTTTTCTTAGCAAGTTCTCTACTTTCCTTCATTAAAGATTGAAACTTTTCAGTATCAATTGACATTGATTTGTTTCTTAAAATATCTTCAGTAAGATCTAATGGGAAACCATAAGTGTCATATAATTTAAAAGCTACCTCACCCGGTAACACTTTATCTATTTTAGATATTTCATCATTTAAAATTTTTATTCCTCTATCTAATAGTACTAAGAATTTTTCTTCCTCCATTTTTAAAGTTTCTTTAATTAAAGACTCTGCTCTAACTAATTCTGTATAGTTTCCAGACATTTCATTTTTAAGAGTATCAAATAAATTATAAAAAACTGGCTCCTTAGATCCAAGTAAATGAGAATGTCTCATTCCTCTTCTCATGATTCTTCGAAGAACATATCCTCTTCCTTCATTAGAAGGCAAAACTCCTTCAGCAATTAAAAATGAACTAGCTCTTAAGTGATCAGCGATAACTCTAAAACTTGAAAGATTAGATTTATCTGATTTAACTTTTACAATTTCTGAAGCTGAATTAATTATTTTTTTAAAATGATCTGTTTCATAATTATCATGTGTACCCTGAAGCAAAGCTGCTATTCGCTCAAGTCCCATTCCTGTATCAACAGATGGTTTTGGAAGATTTATTCTTTTATCTTTTGTAACTTGTTCAAATTGCATAAAGACCAAGTTCCAAATTTCTATAAATCTATCTCCATCTTCATCTTTAGAGCCTGGTAATCCTCCAGGTAAATGATCACCATGATCAAAGAATATTTCAGAACACGGTCCACAAGGACCTGTCTCTCCCATTGACCAAAAATTATCTGATGTAGCAATTCTTATAATTCTATCATCGCTAAAACCCGCTATTTTCTTCCAAAAATTAAAGGCCTCATCATCTTCATGAAATACAGTTACATAAAGTCTATTTTTATCTATTCCAAAATCTTTAGTTATTAAGTTCCAAGCATAATGAATTGCTTGTTCTTTGAAGTAATCACCAAAAGAAAAGTTTCCTAACATTTCAAAAAATGTATGGTGTCTTGGTGTGTAACCAACATTCTCTAAATCGTTATGCTTACCACCTGCCCTTACACATTTTTGTGATGTTGTGGCTCTCACATAGTCTCTTTTTTCTAATCCAGTAAATACATTCTTAAACTGAACCATTCCAGAGTTGGCAAACATCAATGTAGGATCATTGTTTGGGACCAAATTACTAGATTCCACAATCTTGTGGTCGTTCTTTTCGAAATACTTTAAGAAAGTATTTCTTATTTCATTGAGTGTTTTGTCTGCCATATTTTTAAAATACAGCTTTTTTATTCTATGTCTAGATACCGAAGGGAAAAAAGGCGCTTAAATTAAGCGCCTTTTATTAATAAAGATGACCTATTAATTCTTTTTAGATGGAGGAGTAGCTTCTGCTTTATCAGCTTCTTCTTTTTCAGCCACTTTCTTTTCTTTCTCCAATTTTTCAGGATCAATTGGATTTCCTTCTATTTTCTTAGAAATCACACCTGCTTTTTCTCTAATTGCCATTTCAATTTCTGCAGCAACTTTAGGATTTTGAGCTAGATAAGTCTTAGCATTTTCTCTACCTTGACCAATCTTCTCACCTTTGTAAGCATACCATGCACCTGATTTTTCAATTATATCTGCTTTAGAACCAAGATCGACTAGTTCACCCATCTTGCTAATTCCTCTTCCATACATCAAGTCAAATTCAACAACTTTAAATGGAGGTGCTACTTTATTCTTAACTACCTTCACTCTTGTAGAGTTACCAATAATTTCATCTTTATCTTTGATTGCACCAATTCTTCTAATATCCATTCTAACAGATGAGTAAAACTTAAGTGCGTTACCACCCGATGTTGTTTCTGGACTTCCAAACATAACTCCAATTTTCATTCTGATTTGGTTAATGAAAATCATCATTGTGTTTGTGTTTGATATTGAACCTGTTAATTTTCTTAACGCTTGACTCATTAATCTCGATTGAAGACCAACATGATGATCTCCCATCTCGCCTTCAATTTCAGCTTTTGGAGTTAAAGCTGCAACAGAGTCGATAACGATTACTGAAATAGAGCCTGATTTTACTAGTGTATCAGCGATTTCTAAAGCTTGTTCACCTGTATCTGGCTGTGAAATTAAAAGTTCTTCAGTATTTACACCCAATTTTTTTGCATAAACTGGATCTAATGCATGTTCTGCATCAACGAATGCACAAATTCCACCACTCTTTTGAGCTTCAGCAACAACTTGTAATGCTAATGTTGTTTTTCCAGAGGATTCTGGTCCGTAAACTTCAATAATTCTTCCTTTTGGTAATCCGCCTATACCTAAAGCTAAATCAAGACTTAAAGAACCTGTTGAAACAGACTCGATATCCATCGCTCTCTTTTCACCAAGCTTCATTACAGAGCCTTTTCCAAAATTATCTGTAATTTGAGCTATTGCAGCGTCTAACGCTTTGTTCTTTTCTTTAACATCCATTTCTTGATCTTTAGTAGATTTAACTACTTTTAGGTTATTTTTCGTCATTTTTTGCCTCTTTTTTTAAATTTTTTAACAGTCGAATCATGGAATAAATGTACACATTTTGTTCTCATTAGCAATATATTTATTTTTTGCTCTAAAAATCAAATAATTACTTAAGTTTTAGATATTGGCTGTTGAGTAAGCCTACTGCTTTAAGGAGATTGTATTGAGCCATTAGATAGTTTTTCTCGGAACTTGCTAAAGAAATTTGAGCATCAAGCAATAAGGCATTTGATTGAATAACATCTAAAGTTGTTCTCGAACCTCTTTCATATTCTGCAACAATTCCTTCGTTAGCTATTTCAGCTGCTTTTACTTGAACTTTAACAGAGTTTAAAAAACTTTCTGAAGATTCTAAGCTAGACCATGCGCTTGCAACATTTGTTTCGCTTGTTCTTACGGCATCATCTAACAATAGTCTTTTTCTAGTAGTTAAATTTGAATTTTTAGAAATAGTTGATCTTTTTTTTCCACCTGAATAAAAAGGCCAGCTAACAGTTGCCTTTAATATGTCTTTTTCTCTTTCAGCATAAGTAGAACTTAGGTCATCAGTATATGATCTTTCTAATGATAAAGAAGCTGTTGGTTTCAAGTCTGTCTCTGAAATTGCTAATTCTTTTTCTGCTTTTGCTAAATCAAATTTAGCAATTTGAATATCTGGATTATTTTGTTTTGAAAGATTAATTGCTTCATTTAAAGATTTTGGAATACTAACTATTGCATTTGAATTTTTCTGAAGTTGGTTTGGATCACTTATTTTACCAATAATATTTTCATAATAAAGTTTACTAATTAATAAATCACTTTTAGCTTTTGCAAATTGAGCTTGAGCTCCTGCAAGTGATGACTCTGATTGTGCTAAGTCAGTATTGGTGATTTGACCTCTATCTCTTCTAATTTTATCGTTTTCAACTTGTCTAATTAATAGATTTAAATTTTTTCTATTAATATCTAAAGTTTCTCTAGTTAGAATTAAATTTGTAAATGCATCGATTGCTTTATGTAAAATATCCTGTTCTTTTTTAATTAATTTTGCTTTGGCCAAATCTAAAGCGGTAATATTTTTTTCAAGTGTAAGATCTCTTCCATAATCAAGCAATGTTTGCTCTAATTTAATTGAAGTTGTAAATGGATCTACATCAGTAATACTTGCATCGCCACCACTTTGATTAGTTAATTTGTTTGTATTCTCAAAACTTTTAGAACCAGTTAAAGTTAAAGATGGTTTATAATCAGCCTTTGATATATTTACATCTTCTTCTGATACTTTAATATTTTCTCTTTCAGCATTTAATTGAATATTATTTTGATAAGTTTGATTTAACGCATCAAGAAGAGTAACTGCGAAAGCATTGCTAAAATAGAATATTGATGTGATAATTATGATAAATATTTTTTTCATTTCGGTTTATATACAGCAGTTTTAATTTGATGGTTACTATTTAAATTTAAAATTATAGATGCATATTTAGGCATATTTTTGAACATGTTTTGAGTAATTCTTTGGTAGGTTTGCATAAAATTTATTACGTCCCCTTTACTCATTATTTTATGACCACCTTTTTTCTTTGTTTTTAACCATAGCTTATGTTCCTGCTTTAATCTCCATTTTTGCAATAAACTAAAGTTTTTTGCTTTTAAGTAAATCATGCAATTTAACTGAGAATATAACTTCTTATACTTAGTTTTTAGTTGTTGATTTACGTATTTTCTCCAAACTAATTTATCATCATTAGCTTTTTCCATAGAATTAATAGATTTTTTTAATGTCTTATTAGTTTCTCCTCTTGCGCCAACACACCATCCTTCAAAAATAATAACATCTGGTCTTTTATTAATTATGTTCCATTTGTTTTTAGGAAATCTGTCATCAATAGCCTTATTAAAATTTGGTAATTTTAATTTTTTGAATTTTTTACTTTTTGATTTTTTAAAGAAATCTAACATCATATTGATGTCATGAGTTCCAGGAACTCCTCTAGTAAGTAACATTGGATGTACTTTTTTTGATAAAGCTATTCTTTCTTTTCTAGTTTTGTAAAAATCATCAATAGAAATCTTGAATACTTTTAATTTAAAATACTTTTCTAATATTATCTTTATTATTGAACTTATTGTTGTTTTGCCTGTTCCTTGGCCTCCAGCTAATCCAACAAAGTAAGGTTTTTTGTTATCTGTTTTTTTTGCAATCCAAAAACATATTGGGATTAAAAAGTTCTTTATCATCCCCTCTTTATTACCAAACTTTTCAGTTGGAGTTTCCTGTGATTTAATAAATTTAAAACAATCTTTTTTAACTTTCTTAAAACACTCTTCAGATAATTTCATTGAACTTTTATTTTTCTTGATCCATTGGATGGTTAAGACCATCAAAGAAAGCTACTTCTTTTAAATCTTCTACTTTAACTTCATCCACACAACCTAAATTAAAACCAGTCATAGCAGGTGCACTTCTAGGATTATGATGAGTGTAAATTCCACATTCAGTACAAAAGTAATGATTAGCAACTTTAGTATGGTACTGATAAAGTTTTAATTTATCTTGTCCTTTAGTAACTTTAAAATCTTCATTTTTAACCATCCCCATTGTTGCATTTTTTCTTTTACAAATAGAGCAATTACATCTTACAATTTTTGCTAACTCGTTAACTGTAGAATTAATTTCTGCTTCAACAGTTCCGCAATGACAATTTAGTTTCATATATCTCCTTTTCTATTTTAAAATACTTTTTGCTGCAATCTTATTTCCATCTAAATCTCGAATATACCCATAATAATTTCCATCTTTTCTAACTCCTGGAGCTCCCTCATCTGTTGCTCCTTTTGAGATTGCAATCTCATAAAATTTTTCTACTGCTTCTTTGTTGTCTGCTAATAAAGTTATTTGGGTTCCATTGCCAAACGTTGCATCTTTTCCATTTACAGGATGTGTTACATAAAATTGGACTTTCTCTGGATCACTTGAATGAGCATAACCAAGATATTTTTGTGTTTTCAAAACTCTTTTTAATTTCAAAGGTTCAAAGACAGCATCATAAAAATCACCTGATTTTTCATGATCATCAGAACCAACCATCACAAAGTCTAAAATATTCATAATTTATTTTTACTTATCTATTGTATGCCTCATAAACTTTTTCTCTTTCACTTTTGTTCATTCCTTTGGTTTCTTCTATAAACTTATTTCTTAATTCTCTTGTTTTAAATATGAAAAAACAAACGGTATCTTTGCTATGGTAAACTGCTTTTAATTCATCATCTATTTCGTTTAACTCTTCTGGAATATCCGCTTTAATACAAATCATAATTTTCCTTTATAAATCACTTTAAGACTACTTATTGTAAAAGTTATCCCCATGTCCACCAAATGTTGTTTTCGATGTTCACGTTTTGATTCACTTTTGATTCAATTACGGACTCAAAATACAAACTCTTGAGTGTATTGTATAAATGGTCTATAAAGTAGAACAAAACAAGAACATGAAACTAACAATCCCTTATTATTTGCATAAAGCAGGCGCTGGTTTTCCTTCCCCTGCTACTGATTATATCGAAGAAGATATTGATCTGAACATGCATTTAATAAGAAATGTTCCAGCAACTTTCATCATCAGAGTTCAAGGTAAATCAATGGTCGATGTTGGGATTAATGATGGTGACTTATTGGTAGTTGATAAAAGTTTAAAACCAAAAAACTTTTCAACAGTGATTGCAAATGTTCATGATGAGCTTGTGGTTAAAACTTTAGTTCAAGAAAGAGATAAAAAATTTTTAACTTCTGGATCTAAAGAATTTTCTGACAGAATTTTAATTAACGAAGAACAAGATATTTTTATTTGGGGGGTTGTTACTTATGTCATCCATTCAACATACTAAAAAAATAGCATTAATTGATTGCAATTCTTTTTATGTTTCTTGTGAAAGATTATTTAATCCAAAAATAAGAAGAAAACCTGTTGTTGTTTTATCTAATAATGATGGCTGTATCATTTCAAGATCAAATGAAGCAAAAGCTTTAGGGATTAAAATGGGCGAACCCTACTTTAAAGCAAAAGATATTATTCTTAAAAATAAAGTTGAAGTTTTTTCATCTAATTATTCTTTATACGGAGATTTATCAAGAAGAGTAATGCGAACTCTTAAAAGATTTAATTCAGAAATAGAAGTTTATTCAATTGATGAAGCGTTCTTAGATTTATCAAACTTTCCTGATAGTGAAGTAGAAAAAGTTGGAAAAGAAATAAGAGAAACAGTTTTGCAATGGACTGGTATCCCAACAAGTATTGGAATTGCTAATACAAAAACTTTAAGTAAAGTTGCAAACCACATTGCTAAGAAAAAACAATCAGGAGTGACAAGTTTAATCGGAATTGAAAACTTAGATCCTATTTTAGAAAAAGTTGAAATTAATGATGTCTGGGGAGTTGGTAGACAACTAACAAAGTTTTATCAAAAGCATGGAATTTATAATGCTAAACAATTAAAAAATAAGTCTAATACATGGATCAAAAAATCTTCTAATGTTCTAAGTTCAAGAACTGCAATGGAGCTTAGAGGAATTTCTTGTATTGGATTAGAGACTACGACTACTAAAAGAAAGAGCTGTGTAGTTTCAAGATCATTTGGAAAAAGAATTGAAACGTTCCAAGAATTAAAAGAAGCTGTTGCCAACTATTGTTTAAATGCCTCTGAAAAAATCAGATCAGAATCTTTAGTTGCAAAAGCAATTACTGTATTTGTTAGAACTAGTCCCTTTCAAAGGAACTTTGGATATTATTCAAATGCGAAGACTATTGATTTTCCAATTGCAACAAACAATAGTATTGAAACAGTTAAGACAGCAGTTTCAATACTTGAAAGTATTTTTAAAAATGGTTACCGTTATCAAAAAGCAGGTGTAATGCTAACGGGTTTATCTAATGCAAGTGACAAAACAAATTTATTTACATCTGAAAAAGATGAAAAGATAAATAGCTTAATGCGATCAATTGATAATACTAATCATCGATATGGAAGATCTACTTTAAGTGTTGCAAGTGCAGGTGTTCATAAAAAGTGGAATATGCGAAGGCAGTATTCTTCTAAAATTGATACCGCTGATTTCTATTGTTTGCCAACGATTAGAACATAATAAAAAACTCTATAGTCCACCTGATGAAAATAAGAATTTAGCAACATCTTCAATACCAATTTGCTTTTTCATCTGACAAAAAACATAAGGTAAGCCATTTCGGGCCTTTTTTACGTCTTCTTTCATGGTTTCAAGATTAACTTCTACATGAGGAGCTAAATCAGTCTTATTGATAATTAACAAGTCTGACTTTTGAATAGCAGGACCACCTTTTCTAGGGATATCCCCACCCATTCCAACATCAATAACATAAATAGATAGATCGACTAGTTCTGGGCTAAAAGTTGCTGCTAAATTATCTCCACCAGATTCGATTAAAATCAAATCAAGATCAGGGAATTTTTTTTTCATATTTTCTACAGCAAGCATGTTGATTGAAGCGTCTTCACGAATTGCTGTATGTGGACATCCTCCTGTTTCAACTCCTTTAATTCTCTCTAAAGGTAAGGCTTGGACTTTCATCAAAAATTCTGCATCTTCTTTTGTATAAATATCGTTTGATATTACAGCCATAGAAATTTTCTTTGATAAAAATTTACATAATTCAGCTGTTAAACTTGTCTTCCCTGCACCAACGGGTCCACCTATTCCAACTTTTAATGGTCCATTTATATTTTTCATGTTTTATAAATTCGTGTTTTCAAATTTTCATGCTTAATACTGTAGATATCACTATTGAAACAAATTCCACCTAAGTCATCTAAATTTAAATTTTCACTTTCTTTTTCTATTTCTCTAATTAAATCATAAGTCTGAATTATACAGT
>CACJQX010000003.1 GCA_902595595.1 uncultured Pelagibacteraceae bacterium
CAACAGATCTTTATAAAATATCAAGTAGAGAGATATTAAAATTATTTAAAAGTAATTTTCAAAAAATTGTAAATGGAAAAATAATTGCAAAAAAACAAAGTGGAAAAATTTTTACTTTTACTAAAAAAAATCTTATCAAATATGATAAATTATTATTAAATAAAAAATACAAATTAATTGATTTAATAAAGATTAATAACGCTAGATCCTTTGGAAAAAAAACTTTTAACTTTTTTATATATAATGGTGAAAAATTTTCATTTAAATTAGATATAAAAAAAATAAAATAATATTTCTTAAATACTTGGTGTAAATTTTGATGATCCAGGAATAAATCCTTCTGAATCAACATCAATATATCTAGAAATTATTGTTCTTCTGATTAAATTTGATTTTCCTTGAACTGAGGAATGGACACAATTCATATTCATAAAAACAACATCCCCTCTAGAACAATTTATAACTTGTTTTTTAAAATTATTTAATTTTTTGCTTTCTATTGTTAAATATTCTGACGCATTATTGTTTGTTCTCTTTTGTAACTTTATTTTAAATCTTTTTTTATGACTAGATACACAAATCTTCATTGACCCCAAAGCCTCACTAACTTGAATGAGCGGTGCCCATATCGTAACTCCTTTATTGTAATTTAATTCCCTACTATTTGAGTGCATAAAATCTTGATGCCATGACAGTAAATGATGATTCTTTTTTGGTAAGTCCAGCCTCATAGTTCTAAAAAAATTCAAAATATTTGTCTCTTCAACATTTAAAAAATTCTTTATTAAATAAATAACCTTTTTTGAAGTAAGTAATGATTGCAAATATGAAGAAATTTGAATCGAGTCGTATATAGCACCAGCAATTTTAGGTTTGTTGTTTTTCAATTCAAAATAAAGTTTAGTAAATTTTTCTGTGTTTAAATTTTTAATATCATGAAATTTTTTATCTTTAGATATTTTTAAAATTAAAGTTTTTAGCGTTTGGTCAATTTTTCTTAATTCATAATTTGAAAAGAAATTTTTAACTATTACAAACCCTTTGGAATTATAATTTTTTTTAATTTCATCAATATTTAATTTTTTATAAGTTTTATGTTTCTTCACTTTATATTTTTAAATTAAAAATTTATTTTCTCTTTTTCATTGACATCAATATTTTTTTTTATGTGTTTATGAATAGACGAAATATATTCTCCAATAAATCCAAGAACTAATAATTGGATTCCTGAAAAAATTAATATAGAAACAAGAATTGTGGGAATTCCTTTCTCTAATTCGTTTTGAAAAAAAAAATTATAAAAAAAAGAATAAAGTCCATATCCAATTGAAAAAAAGGATATCAAAAAACCTACTATAAGAATTAATCTAAAAGGTGCATCAGTCACTGCAATCAATCCATTCATTGCTGTATTAACATAAACTTTCAATGGTTCTTTTGAACTTCCAATTTTTCTTTTTTTCCATTTATATGAAATCGTTTTAAAATTTTCGCTGTATTCAAAAGCTAAAGTTCTCAAGAAGGGATAATTATCTTTAATTTCTAACATTTTATTAATTATTTTTTTATCAACTAACTGAAAATCTCCGGCATTAAGTGGGATTTTTGTCATAGATATTTTCTTTAATAGCATATAGTAGAATTTTCTAATTATTTTCATAAAAAAAATTTCTTCTCTTTGATCTCTACAACCCACAACAAAATCATACCCATCATTCCATGCTTTTACCATCTCTGGTATTTTTTCTACCGGATCTTGCATATCAACTGGAAAAGCTAATAATACTGCATCGCCAGTACTATTTTTAATTCCATTAAATGTAGATTTGGCACTTCCATAATTTTTTGCATTAAGAATAACTTTCACTTTGATATCCTTTGATGAAATTTCTCTTAATATCTTAATTGTTTTTTCACTTGAATTATTATCACAAATAATATGTTCATAATCATACGCTTTCAAATCTGTTTCAAATAAATTTTTTATAGTTTTGGTGCATTCGTAAAGTGCTTCCTCTTCATTAAAACAGGGCGTTATGATTGATATTTTTTTCATAAATATTTTACTCTAAACCAACATAATTTTTTATACAGTTATTAACAGCAAATATTATAATTATTATATTTAATATTAATTTTCTACAAAATAGAAAATTATTTCTCATTTAAAATCTATTGATTTTTTAATTGCTTCAAAGTTAGAATAATCGATCTTTAATTTATAATACTTTTTAACTTTATCAATGAGAGGGATATAATAATCATCTATTTTTAATTTGGTTTTAGGTATCTTATAATTTAAATTTAAATCATAATAAGAAGATAATTTTTTTGAAATATCAAAAAGGGTTTCTGCTTTATCTGAACCAACATTATATATTTGATATTTTTTATTTGTATTTTGCAGAATTACTAAAAACCACTTTGATAAATCTCTACAATGCATATAACTTCTAAATATACCTTTTGGATTTTTTGAATTCAAATTTAGTGATTTTGATTTTCTTATGTTATCAACCATATTGCCCATAAAATAATTTTTATGAAGTGAAATATTATCATCTACAAAAGAAAAACATCTAGTAATTATTATTTTTATTTTACTACTTTTACTAAAATTCTTAAGTTGTCTTTCACAATCAATCTTACCTAAAGCATAATTTCTTTTCTCTAAATCTAGTTTTCTTAATTTAGAAAAACTTATTTTATGATTTTCACTAATTTTTTTTTTGTTTTTATTTATACCATAAACAGAACCTGAGCTTATGTATAAAAGTTTACAATTAAATTTATTTTTTTTTAAAAAATATAAAAAATTTTTCATTATTTTTTTTGTATTTTCAAACTCTTTTTTAAAATTTCCTATCCCTTTGAGTGTTGGTGATGCCCCAAAAATCACATAATCAGATTTTGGTAAAAAAGATATCTTTTTTAATAGGTCTATTTTTTTTATGGTTATGTTTTTATAATTTTTATGTTTTTTATATTTTTTATTTAATTGACCAGATCTCGAGACTAAAATTAATTTTGATATCTTGAATTTATTATATTCTCCTTTAAGAAAATATTTTGCAATATTTTGACCTATAAAACCTGATCCACCCATTACCATTAGTGTTTTTGACATTACAAATTTACAAAATTTTTTTAGTTCTTTATTTAAATATCTATAGATATTTTACAATGTTTACATTCACTTTCTACAATATTCAAATACTCTTCTAATTAAATTTGAATATTTTTTTTGGAAATTTGAATGATAATATTTTTTATACATTCAATGCTTTAAATAAAAATTTTTTATCAAGCTCACAATCTTCATAACCTTTTTTTACCACATTTAAATATCTTTCGGTTGGAAACCTGAAAGGTGATTTTTTTACCATAGTATAAGTCATTACTCTTTTCCCATAAAAATAAAAATAATGTTTTTTATAAAGAATAGGAAAATCCTCATAAACATCTAATTTTTTTTCGTCACTTTTAGAAATTTCAAATAATGCGCCTGGAACGACAGAATTTTTTTTTGGTTCAATATCAGCCGCTCTGTACTTGCTTCTAAAAGTTAATTTAAAATCTTTTAAATTTATTTTTTTTAAAAAGATACTATCTTTACATCTGCGCTTCATTTGAAAATGATGAAGATTACTTCCATAAGCAAAATACAGCATTATCTATCTACTACCTCAATTTTTTTTTCTTTTACAAATTTTAAAATTTGAGAATTACAATTATCTATTTTATTTTGATCTTCAGACCTTATTACTATTGAAACACCTAATTTACCCGCATGAAAAAATGGGTAGCTTCCTATCTCAACATCTTTATTATCATTTTGTACTTTTGTTAAAGAGTTAGCTATTTCACTTTCAACAGTTCTTAAACTGATTGTACGACTTTTAATAGGTTCGCCCCCTACTATGCTATTAGTTAACCCACCTAACATTGATTTCAAAATAGAAGGAACTCCTGGTAATGAATATACATTTTCAACATTAAAACCTGGAGCGCCACTTGTTGGATTTAAAATTAATTTTGCATTCTTAGGCATCCATGCCATTTTTTGTCTACCTTCATTAAATTCACCAGGTTGATAATAAGATTCTAGAATTTTAAAAGCCTCTTTATGAATTTCATATTTAATTCCAAATGCTTTTGAAACTGATTGAGCAGTGATATCATCATGAGTAGGTCCAATACCACCGGTTGTAAAAACATAATTATATGTAGTTCTAAGCAAATTTAAAGTATCAACAATAGTCTCTTCAAGATCAGGTATTACTCTAACTTCTGCAACATTAACACCAATTGAATTTAGCCAAATTGCTAAAGTTGAGGTATTGGTATCTTGGGTTCTGCCAGATAAAATCTCATTACCAATGATTAAAATCGATGCATTAACTTTTACTTTTTTATCCATATGAAATATATAATTTAGTAATGGAATTTACCAAGTCTTTAGTAAAAGGCAAACTAATCAAACGTTATAAAAGGTTTTTTACTGATGTTAAACTTGGTAAAGAAATTGTCACAGCTCATTGTCCTAACACAGGGTCAATGAAAGGTTTATTAGATGAGTATAATGAAGTTTATTTGCTTCCTAATAACGATCCAAAACGAAAGCTTAAATATGGATTGGAGATTATCAAATCTAGAAAAATTTTAGTTGGGGTAAATACTCACTTGGCAAATAGAATAGTTGAGCATGGTCTCAAAAATAATCTAATAAATGAACTAAAGAATAATGACATTGTAAAGTCTGAGGTTTTTTTTAATAAAGAAACAAGATTTGACTTTTTATTAGAAAAAAAAGGTCAAAAAATTTTTGTTGAGGTTAAAAATGTTACTTTATTTAGAAATAAGGATACTGCTGAATTTCCAGATGCGCCAACAGCAAGGGGAACTAAGCATTTATTAACCCTTATTGATGCCATAAAAAAAGGTTATAAAACCTACTTAATATTTTTGGTTCAAATTCAAAATATGAAATATTTTAAAATAGCTAAAGATATAGACGAAGAATATTACAAGAACTATTTAATTGCTAAAAAAGCTGGTGTAAATTTTTTAGCTTATAGATGTGATATAAGTTCTAAAAAAATTTTTATAGATAAAAAATTAAAAATTATAGATGACTGATTATAAAGAAAAATTTGAAAAAATGAAAATTGCAGGAAACTTGGCTGCAAGAACTTTAGATATGTTAACTGAGAATATTAAAGAAGGTGTGTCTACTGATGATATCGATAAACTTGGATATGAATTTATCAGAGACAATGGTGGATACTCGGCTCCTCTGTATTATAGAGGCTTTACAAAATCTTTATGCACATCTTTAAATCATGTAATATGCCATGGAATACCCTCAGATAGAATTTTACAAGAAGGTGATGCTGTAAATGTTGATGTTACAGCAATTGTTGATGAACATTATGGTGATACAAGCAGAATGTTTTGTATTGGAAAAACACCAGTAAAGTTAAACAATCTTATAGATGCTACTTATGAGTCTATGATGAGAGCAATTAGAATTTTAAAACCTGGGATTAAATTAGGAGATATAGGTTACGAAATTCAATCCTTTGTAGAGGAAAAAGGTTTTTCAGTTGTAAGAGATTTTTGTGGTCACGGAATAAGTACAACATTTCATGAGCCACCAAATATTTTACACTACGGTAAAAAAAATACAGGGATGGAATTAAGACCTGGTATGACATTTACGATAGAACCAATGATAAATGCAGGAAAATATGATGTTAAAATGTTGAATGACGGTTGGACAGCTGTTACAAAAGATAAATCTTTATCTGCACAATTTGAACATACGATAGGAATTACTGAAAATGGTTATGAAATCTTTACAGAATCTGCTAAAGGTTATTCAAAGCCTCCATACTTATAATTAATGATTAAAAGATACTCGCGAAAAGAATTAACTGATATTTGGTCAGAAGAAAATAAATACAAAATCTGGTTAGATGTTGAGGTTGCAGCTGCAGAAGCAATGGAAAAACTTGGTCAAATTCCAAGAGGTGTTGCTTCAATAGTTAAAAAAAAAGCCAGAATTAATGTAAGCAGAATTCACAAAATAGAGTCTCAGGTAAAACATGACGTAATAGCATTTCTTACCTCAGTAACTGAAAAAGCTGGAATAAAAGCACGTTACCTACATCAAGGAATGACATCATCAGATGTTTTAGATACTAGTTTTAATATTCAATTAGTCCAATCAGGTAAAATAATTTTAAAAGATATAGATCAAATTTTAAAAGTTTTAAAAAAACAAGCCAAAAAATATAAATTTACACCGTGTATGGGAAGAAGCCACGGTATCCATGCTGAACCAATTACTTTTGGATTAAAATTGGCTTCGTTTTATGAGGAATTTAAAAGAAACAGAAATAGATTAAAAGATGCGATAGATGAAGTATCAACTTGTGCAATATCTGGTGCTGTTGGAACATTTGCTAACGTTAATCCAAATGTTGAAAAACATGTGGCAAAAAAATTAGGTCTAAAAGTTGAACCAATTTCCACACAAGTAATTCCAAGAGATAGACATGCATTTTATTTTTCTGTTTTAGGAATTATTGCAGGATCTGTAGAAAGAGTAGCAGTTGAAATAAGGCACCTACAAAGAACTGAGGTTTACGAGCTACAAGAATATTTCTCTAAAAATCAAAAAGGATCGTCAGCAATGCCTCATAAAAAAAATCCTATTTTAAGTGAAAATTTAACAGGCTTAGCTAGGATGGTTAGAAGTGCAGTTGTACCAGCACTTGAAAACATAGCGCTTTGGCATGAAAGAGATATTTCTCATTCAAGTGTTGAAAGAAATATCGGACCAGATGCCAATATAACAACTGATTTTGCATTAGTTAGACTTACAAATATTTTAGAAAACATGATTGTTTATCCTAAAAAAATGCTTGAAAACTTAAATTTAACAAAAGGTTTAATTTTCTCTCAAGAAGTTATGTTGGAATTAACAAAATCAGGATTAAGCAGAGAAAAATCTTATAGATTAGTACAATCTTATTCAAAAAAATGTTTTGCAGAAAATTTAAACTTAATTGACGTCATTTCATCTGATAAATTTATAATGAGTAAAATTTCTCCAAAAAAACTAAAATCTATATTTAATTATTCTAAACACTTTAAAAATGTAAATTTTATCTTTAGAAGAGTTTTTAAATAATGAAAAAAGGTAAAAAATTATACGAAGGAAAAGCTAAAATCATTTATGCAACAAATGATAAAAACTTAGTTATCCAATATTTTAAAGATGATGCAACTGCATTTAATAATCAAAAAAAAACAACCATAGAAGGTAAAGGAGTTTTAAATAACAGAATATCTGAGCACATACTTTCAAACTTATCTGAGGTTGGAATTAAAAATCATTTAGTAAAAAGAATAAATATGAGAGAACAATTGGTTAAGCTAGTTGATATAATACCTATAGAATTTATAGTAAGAAATATTGCAACCGGATCATTAACTAAAAGATTAGGTATCGAGGAAGGAACTGTAATTGAAAGACCATTAATAGAATACTGTCTTAAAGATGATAAGCTTGGAGATCCAATAATTAGTCGTGAGCATATTTTAACTTTTAATTGGCTTAATGTAATGCAGCTTGATTGGATAGATGAAAATCTATCTAGATTAAATGATTTTTTACTAGGAATGTTTAGAGGTGTTGGAATAAAATTAGTGGATTTTAAAGTTGAATTTGGCTTCACTCATGAAAGTGAAAAAAATCAAATTATATTAGCTGATGAAATTAGCCCTGATACATGTAGATTGTGGGATACTTTAACAGATAAAAAACTTGATAAAGACAGATTTAGAAAAGATTTAGGAGATCTTATTCCCGCTTATACAGAAGTTGCAAAAAGACTTGGAATACTTCATGAACAATCAAATGTTTCTGCAGTAAATGTTACCCAACTTTCATCAGTAAAAAGAAAGAAAAAATGAAAATTTCTGTAATTATAACTTTAAAAAAAGATGTACTTGATCCACAAGGAAAAGTAATTCATCAAACTCTAGATGGAATGGGTTTTGCTGATGTTAATGAAGTAAGACAGGGTAAATATTTTGAAATAGATACTAAAGAAACTGATAACGACAAAGCAAAAGCAAAAGTTGAAGAAATGTGTAAAAAACTTTTGGCAAATCTTGTAATTGAAAATTATAAAATTATTGATCCAAAGTAATTAATGAAATCATCTGTTATTACTTTTCCTGGTTCAAATTGTGACAGAGACATGGATGTCGCTTTGAGGAAGTTTGGATTTAAAAATAAAATGGTTTGGCATGCTGATGCAGAATTACCAAAAAGTGATTTAGTTGTATTACCAGGTGGATTTTCATATGGTGATTACTTGAGATGTGGAAGTATGGCATCTAAATCGAGAATAATGCAGTCTGTAATTAATTTTGCAAATTCAGGAGGTATGGTTATGGGTATCTGTAATGGATTTCAAATATTGGTAGAAACTGGTTTGGTTCCAGGTGTTTTGCTTAGAAACAAATATTTAGAATTTATTTGTAAAAACGTTTTTGTAAAAATTAACGATAAAAAAAATAAATATTTTAAAAATGTTGATAACGAAGTTTTAGAATTTCATATAGCTCATAATGAAGGAAATTATTTTTGTACAAATGATCAATTAAAAGAAATTGAAGATAATAATCAAATAGCTATTAACTATTGTGATGAAAATGGAAAAATAGAAGATAAATTTAATCCTAATGGATCTATAAAAAATATTGCTGGTATATTTAATAAAGAAAAAAATGTTCTAGGAATGATGCCCCACCCTGAAAGAATGATTCATGCATCTTTATCTGGTGAAGATGGATCATTATTTTTTAAAAACTTAATAAACAACTTAAAATGATTGTAAATGAACAAGTAGCGGTTGATCATGGTTTAAAGAAAGATGAATACGCTAAAATTTGTGAGCTATTAAAGAGAACTCCAAATATAACAGAACTAGGTATTTTTTCTGCAATGTGGAATGAACATTGTTCTTATAAATCATCAAGGTTACATTTAAAAAAGCTACCTACTAAGGGAAAGAAAGTTATTCAAGGTCCTGGAGAAAATGCTGGTGTTATAGATATTGAGGATAATGACGCAATAGTATTTAAAATAGAAAGTCACAATCACCCTTCATTTATTGAACCGTATCAAGGTGCTGCTACTGGTGTTGGAGGAATAATGAGAGATGTGTTTACGATGGGTGCAAGACCAATAGCTAACTTAAACTCTATACATTTTGGATCACCACAACATAAAAAAACAAAAAATTTATTAAGAGGTGTTGTTCACGGCATTGGTGGTTATGGAAACTGTATGGGTGTTCCTACAATTGCTGGACAAACAAGTTTTGATAGCTCCTATAACGGAAATATTTTAGTTAACGCTATGACATTAGGATTGGTCAAAAAAGATAAGATCTTTTACTCTAAAGCTGCAGGGTTAAATAAACCAGTCATTTATGTTGGATCTAAAACTGGGAGAGATGGAATACATGGTGCTAGTATGGCATCGGCCAGTTTTGATGAAAAAATTGAGGAAAAAAAACCAACAGTTCAAGTTGGAGATCCATTTACTGAAAAACTTTTACTAGAAGCTTGTTTGGAGTTAATGGCGGGAGATTCAATTATAGCCATCCAAGATATGGGTGCAGCTGGTTTAACTTCTTCAAGTATTGAAATGGCATCAAAAGGAAACCTTGGAATAGAAATTAACTTAAACAAAGTACCTTGTAGAGAAGCAAAGATGACCCCCTACGAAATTATGCTTTCCGAGAGCCAAGAAAGAATGTTGATTGTTTTAGAAAAAGGTAAAGAAGAACATGCAAAAAAAATATTTGATAAATGGAATTTAGATTTTGCAGTAATTGGAAAAACTACTAATTCAAAAAAAATAAAACTTTATTTTGATGAAGAAAAAGTTGCAGATATTCCAGTTAATACATTGGTTGAAAACTCTCCTATGTATGATCGAAAATGGAAAAAAGCAAAGTTACCTAAAAAAAATAAAATTAAAAAAGAAGATATTAAACATTTAAAAATTGTTGATGTATTAAAAAAAATTTTAGCAAACCCAAACATATGTAGTAAAGAATGGATTTGGCAGCAATATGATCATACTGTCATGGGGGATACTATACAGAAACCTGGTGGAGACGCAGGTGTTGTAAGAGTTCATGGAACAGATAAAGCAGTTGCAGCTTCAGTAGACTCCTCTGCAGTTTATTGTTGGGCGCATCCTTTAACTGGTGGAAAACAAGTAGTTTGTGAAAGTTTCAGAAACCTTATTTCTGTTGGTGCTAAACCAATTGCTATCACTAACTGTTTAAATTTTGGCAGTCCTGAAAATGAAGAAAATATGGGGGAGTTTGTTGAATGTGTTCAAGGTATAAGTGAAGCAAGTGAATACCTGAAGTTCCCTGTCGTTTCTGGAAATGTATCTTTCTATAACCAAACAAAAGACGAAGGCATAAAACCTACACCTGCAATTGGTGGGGTTGGGTTAATAAAAAATTATAAAAATATGATCACTATGGAGTTTAAAGAAGTTGATAATTTAGTTTTGGTTATTGGAAAAACTGAGGGACATATTGATCAAAGTTTATTCGCAAGAAATATTTTAGATGAAAAAAATGGACCTCCACCTGAGGTAAATCTTTTTAATGAAAAAAATAATGGAGAAACGTTACTGAAATTGATTGATAATAATTTAATAAAAAGTGCACACGATATTTCTTTGGGTGGCATAATTACTGCGGTAGCGAAAATGTGTATTAAAGGAAAAAAGGGAATAAGTATTAAAAAACCTAAATATTTAATTAATGAAATAGAATACTTATTTGCTGAAGATCAAGGCAGATATATTATAGAAATAAACAAAAAAGATTTTAAAAAAGTAGCTGATATATTAGATAAAAATGCAGTCCATTTTGACGAACTTGGAACAATTATTGAAAATGAACTATATATTAATGATAAGACAAAAGTTACAATTGACGAATTATTAACTTCGAATAAAAGTTGGTTAACAAATTATATGAGTAAATAATGGCGATGGATTTAAAAGAAATTGAGAATTTTATAAAAGAAGCAATGCCAGATGCGATTGTTGAAATACAAGATTTGGCAGGTGATGGAAACCATTATTCAGCTACAGTTACCTCGTCTCAATTTTCTGGAAAAAGTAAAATTGAGCAACATAAAATGGTTTATAACTCATTAAAAGGTAGAATGGGCAATGAACTGCATGCATTAGCAATTAAAACAAAGGAGAGTTAAAATGGATCAAGAAACAAACGATTTAATCAAAAATGAAATTGAAAACAACGAAGTATGTTTGTTTATGAAAGGCACACCTGACGCTCCACAATGTGGATTTTCAATGGCAACTTCAAATATTTTAAAAATCCTAGAAGTAAATTTTAAAGGTATAAATGTTTTAGAAAATCAAAATTTAAGAGAGGGTATTAAAGTTTTTAGTGATTGGCCAACAATCCCACAACTTTATGTTAAAAATGAATTTATAGGTGGATGTGATATTGTAAAAGAGATGTACGAAAGTGGCGAATTAGCAAAACTTTTTGAAAGTAAAAATATAAATTTTAAGACTAAAAGTTAATTATCTAGAATAATATTCAATTACTAGATTAGGCTCCATAACAATTGGATACGGAACTTCTTCAAACTTTGGAACTCTAACAAATTTTAGTTTTTTGTTTTTTTCGTCCATCTGAATATATTCTGGAGTTTCTCTTTCTTTATTTGCAAGAGCAATGTCGATTATTGCAAGTTGTTTAGATTTATCTCTTATCTCAATTGCATCTTCTTCCTTAACTAAATAGCTTCCAATATTCACTTTTTTACCATTTACTTTTACATGGCCATGGTTGATTAATTGTCTAGCTGAAAAAATTGTTGTTGCAAATTTTGCTCGGTAAATCACAGCATCTAATCTTCTTTCAAGAAGACCAATTAAGTTTTCACCAGTATCGCCTTTAAGCATTACTGCTTTTTTGTAAATATTTCTAAATTGTCTCTCGTTAATGTTGCCATAATATGCTTTTAATTTTTGCTTTGCTTGAAGCTGTATTCCATAATCAGATGGCTTTGATGTTTTTGTTTGACCATGTTGTCCTGGTCCATAAGCTCTAGTATTAAAAGGACTTTTAGGTCTTCCCCAAAGATTTACTTTTAATCTTCTGTCTACTTTATGTTTAGAGTTTAATCTTTTTGTCATTTGATAGTGGGCTTTATAAACTTACTCATCATTTTGTCAATCAACGTTTTTTACCTAAACTTGCAAATACCCCTGATAAAATACGTGTTTCTTTAGTTGATAATTCCATCCTATAAAAAATATTCCTTAGGTTTTCAAGCATTATTGGTTTCTTCTCTTTTGACTTAAAAAAATTAATCTCCTCAAGATTCTGTATACAAAGGTTTGCCATAGCAACTATATCTTTTTTAGATGCTGATTTAACTTTATTTGACTTATTAAAAGAAGATGCTTTTGAATTAATTATGCTTGATAGATATTGAGCAATTATTATTAAGCTGTGAGATAGATTTAATGATTTAAAATCAGGATTAGTCGGAATTTGAAGAGTATAATTGGCATAGCTTATTTCATTGTTTGATAAACCAGATGCTTCTGAACCAAATAAAAAGGCTACTTTCTTTTTATAATTAATTTTTTTTAAATCTTCTAATTGGATATGTTTAATATTTTTATTTCTAAAACGTGCTGATGTTGCAATTACAATATCAATATTTTTTAATGATTTTTCTAAATTTTCAAAATTCTTTGCTTTATTTATTATATTTTTTGCTCCTACTGAAGTTGCTAAAATTTTATCATTTGGAAATATTGGCTTAGGATCAATAACAATAAGTTTATTAAAATTAAAATTTTTCATTCCCCTTGCGCATGCACCAATATTTTCTGAGAGTTGAGGTTTGTGTAAAATGAAAGAAATATTATTAACTGACATTAATCTATGCCATGATTTCTATTATAATTGGAAATAGCTGATGGTTTAATATCATTTAAATATTTTGAATCTACTGTCCAAATAGAAACTTTTAATGGATAACATTTTGCAACATCAGATGAGTGTTCAGATCCACAATCACCTCCTGGACAAGCAGAAAGAGCACCCAACAAATCTGTTTCAGCAAAAAATTCTAAATAATCACCAGGTCTAACTGGACTTGCTTTCATAAAGTATTGCTTAGTATCATTGGTAAATCCAGTTAACATAAAAACATTTAATACATCATGAACTATTTTTTCTGCATGGTCTAATTGAACATTTTTTTCTTTGACCAAAGCTCTAGTTAAATTTGAATGACAACAATAATGATAATCGTTATCGCTCAAAAGTTTTGATGTATATGGATCACATCTTGTACCAATTACATCGTGAACTGATCCTCCATCTTTATCATAATCATACCAATCTAGAGTATCCCAAGTTATTGTTGCTAAAGATCTAAGATAGGGAAAACTACTAAACATTTTATCTCCAACGGAAAGATGAGTTCCATAGAGTGCTCTTGTTTTTCCTGAGTAGAATTTTTCCTCTAAATTATTTAAATTAAATAAATTTAAATCACCTACTTGAGGTCCCTCTACACTTTCAATTCTAAAAAACTCACCAAATTTAACCTCAAACGTTTTTGCATCTCTTGGAGGTATTATAACTTCCTCTTTTTTAACCAAGTGTTCTCGAGCGGAATGTAAAATACTTAAATTTTTTTCTTCAATATTGGTATTTGGGTAACAAACTATTGGTTTTGCTCCTATTCTATCTTTTAGATCAGATGGTTCTTGTGAAAATTTTTTAATTTTCATTCTTACGAACTTCCAGGAGCTTTATCCTTAAATAACTTATAATCTAAACTATCAACCAAAGCTTTGAAAGATGCATCAATGATATTTGGTGATACTCCAATAGTAAACCAGTTAACGCCCTTCGAATCTGTACTTTCAATACTAACTCTCGTCACAGCTTCTGTACCAGTGTTCAAAATTCTAACTTTGTAATCAACGAGTCTTAAATCTTTTAAATATTCTGAATATTTAGCAAGCTTGTTAACATTCTTTCTAATTGCATTATCTAGAGCATTAACAGGTCCATTTCCTTGTCCTTCACATAAAATTTTATCCCCATCTACTTCTAATTGAGCTTTTGCATATGAAACTATTTCTCCTGCATTATCCTTTTTTACCGAAACATCATATTCATTAATAGAAATATACCTTGGTATCTCCCCCATTAATCTTCGAGCTAACAACTCAAAGGATGCGTCAGCACCATCATAACTATAACCAATAAATTCTCGATCTTTAACTTCATCTAAAAGTTTTTTAATTTTTGGATCACTTTTCTCAACTTTAATTCCTATTGAATTCAATCTCGACATTATATTAGATTGTCCTGATTGATCTGAAACTACAATATTTCTAGAGTTTCCAACTTCCTCTGGATTTATGTGCTCATAAGTTTTAGGATCTTTTTGAACTGCTGATACGTGCATTCCACCCTTATGAGAAAAAGCAGAAGCTCCTACATAAGGTAAATGTTTATTAGGTTTTCTATTTAATATCTCGTCTAATAATCTTGAGCATTGAGTTAAGTTTTTTAAATTTTCTCTTTTAATACTCAGTTCAAACTTATCTAAAAAATCTTTCTTTAAAAAAAAAGAGGGAATTAATGACATTAAATTAGCATTTCCACATCTTTCTCCTAAACCATTGATTGTACCCTGGACTTGTCTAACACCTGCTTGAACTGCTGCAAGACTATTAGCTACTGCATTTTCAGTATCATTATGAGCATGTATTCCTAAATTTTCTCCTGGAATGTGTTTGGTTACTTCATGAACAATTTTGGTTACTTCATGAGGAAGTGTGCCCCCATTTGTATCACATAATACTATCCATCTAGCACCATTATCAAAGGCCGCTTTTAAACATGCTATTGCATATTCTGGATTAGCTTTGTATCCATCAAAAAAATGTTCAGCATCAAACATGAACTCTTTACCAGATTTAACAATATGTTTTGTACTTTCACTTATATTCATTAAATTCTGCTCATTACTTATTCCTAAAGCGACATCCACTTGAAAATCCCATGATTTTCCAAACAAGCAAACAGATGTACTTTTTGAATTAATTAAAGATGACAGCATAGGGTCATTTTCTGCGCTGTGTTCAGATTTTTTAGTCATTCCAAATGCAGTTAATTTTGTTGTTTTAAAATTATGATCCTTATTGAAAAACTCAGTATCAGTTGGATTTGCTCCTGGCCATCCACCCTCAACATAATCAACACCCAATTTATCTAATGCTGATGAGATTTTTTCCTTATCATCAATTGAAAAGTCTACACCTTGGGTTTGTGCTCCATCACGCAGTGTTGTATCAAATATATAAAGTTGTTCCTTGCTCATTTAAATTTCCAAATCGTTTTACCATCTTTATCTTGTATTAAAACACCTTTATCTAAAAGCTCTTTTCTAATTTTATCAGCTTCTTCGTAATTTTTGTTATCTCTAGCCTTATTTCTTTCCTGAATTTTTTGTAAAATTTCTTTTTCAGAAATTAAAGCTTTGCTAATTTTAAATTTAAGCCAATTTTCTTTACTTTCATTTAATAGTCCTACAAATTGACAAGCAGAAACAAATAAAGATTTATCTTCATCGTTACCTTTTTGAGCTTTGTCATATAATTGATGTAAATTAGCAATATATCCAGGAGTGTTTAAGTCATCGTAAAGTGGCTGAAGAATTTCATCAGAAACTTTAGAATTATTTTCAATATCTAAATATGAATTGTACCATTTATTTATCGTGTTTTGACAGTCGTCCAGAAGTTTATCATTCCAATCTAATGGTTGTTTATAATGCGCACTCAGTAAAGCTAATCTCAACACTTGACCACTTATCTTATTTCTAAAATCTTTTATTTTTAAAATATTTCCCTGAGACTTAGCCATCTTTTCATTAGACATAGTGATGAATGCATTATGCATCCAAAAATTTGCAAATATTTTTGTATCATTTGCACATCTTGATTGAGCTATTTCATTTTCATGATGAGGAAAAAGCAAATCGATACCACCTCCATGAACATCAAACTCATCTCCTAAAAATTTCTTTGACATTGCTGAGCACTCGAGATGCCATCCTGGTCTTCCTTTGCTCCATGGAGACTCCCATGAAGGTTCGTCATCCTGTGAAGGTTTCCATAAAACAAAATCTTCTGAATTTTTTTTATTTTCACTGACTTCTATTCTTGATCCGGCAATAAGTTCTTCTAATTTTTTATTTGATAGTTGACCATAATCCTTGAATTTTTTAACCTCAAAATAAACATGCTTATTATTTTCATAAGCAAATCCTTTTTTTATTAATTCAGATATCATTTCAATCATCAAATCTATATTTTCAGTTGCTTTAGGTTGATGGGTTGGCTCTTCACAAATTAAGTAATTACAATCTTCACTAAAACTTTTAGTTACTTTGTTTGTTAATTCTGAAATTGAAATATTATTTTCTTTTGAAAAATTGATAATTTTATCATCTACATCTGTAATATTTCGTACATAAGTAACTTTAGGATAATTTCTTTTAAAAATTTTAAAAAGAATATCAAATACAACTATTGGTCTTGCGTTCCCAATATGAGGATCGTCATAAACAGTTGGACCACACACATACATTCTGATGTTATTTTTATCTAGTGGAACAAACTTCTCTTTTTTATTTGTTAGATTATTTGTTAAAAAAATATCTTTACTCATTATTTTAGGAATATACTTAAAAAATAGATTTGTGAATCTATTTGATTAATTTGGAATTTTGCATACAGGAATTGGCTCCATTTTATGCAAATTTTGTTTTCTAATAGTTTCGTATTTAGCTCGATTAGCTGAATTAGGATTATTCATAGCTTCTTCTAATTCTTCGTATTTCAATCCTAATTGACCTTCATCAGTTCTTCCATCGTCCCATAAACCATCAGTAGGGGCCGCATCTATAATTTCTTTTAAAATTCCAAGTTCTTTTCCAAGTTCCCAAACTTCAGTTTTATTGCAATCAGCTATAGGAGATATATCTACCCCACCGTCTCCATATTTTGTATAAAACCCAACACCAAAATCTTCAACTTTATTTCCTGTTCCAACTACTATTCCTTTATTCGCTGCAGCAACTTGATAAAGCGTTGTCATTCTCAATCTAGCTCTAGAATTCGCCATTCCATGTTCATTATCAAAATTTGATAAGCTGGAACTAAAAGCTAAAAATAACTCATCTAAATTAATAGTGTGTGCTTCAACATTTTTAAAATTTTTAACTAACCACTCTTGATGCTTTAAACTTAAATCATGTTGATGTGATTTCTGTTTGATTGGCATTGACAAAACAATAGTTTTTAAACCTGTCATTGCACTTAATGTACTAGAAACTGAAGAATCTATTCCTCCAGAAATTCCTATAACCAACGATTCTGCCTTGCTTGGCATGCTATTAACATAGTTTTTAATCCAATTAGATATAAAATTTACTTTTTCTGAAACATTCATGGATTTAAAGTATTAGATATTTAAAATTTTACAATGTCTTAAGATGCCGCTCTATCTGCATTTTTAGAATAAGAGCTATTCTTTTTAATCTCATCTGAAATCAAGAATGCTAGTTCTAAAGCTTGATTTGCATTTAGTCTTGGGTCACAATGCGTGTGATATCTTGATGATAAGTCTTTTTCCGATATCTTTTGTGCTCCACCAATACACTCTGTTACATCTTGACCAGTTAATTCTATATGTAAACCACCAGCGTAACTTCCTTCGCTTTGGTGACATGCAAAAACATTTTTAACTTCTTTTAAAACACTGTTAAATGGTCTTGTTTTAAATCCTGTCGCAGCCTTTACTGTATTTCCATGACAAGGATCACACGACCAAATTACATTTAGACCTTCTTTTTTTATTGCTCTAATTAATTTTGGTAAAAATTTTGAAACATTATCTGCCCCAAACCTTGATATTAGTGTGATTTTACCTTTTTCATTCTTAGGATTTATTCTATTACAAAGATCAATTAAATCATCAGGCTTTAAGGTAGGTCCACATTTAATTCCTATTGGATTTTCTATACCTCTGCAAAACTCAACATGACCACCATCCAGTTGCCTTGTTCTATCTCCAATCCAAACAAAGTGAGCAGATGTGTCATGATTTTCTCCTGTTGTAGAGTCTGTTCTTGTCATTGTTTCTTCAAAAGGAAGTAGTAATGCTTCATGTGATGTCCAGAAGTTAACAGTTTTTAATCTTCTATTAAAATCTGAATTAATTCCACACGCATCCATGAAAGCTAATGCATTTGCAATATTATCTTCTAATTCTTTAAATCTTTTTAATTCAGGTGAATTTTTGATGAAACCTAAATTCCAATTATGAACATTCTTAAGATCTGCAAAACCTCCATGACAAAATGCTCTGATTAGGTTTAAAGTTGCAGCTGATTGTGAGTATGCCTTGAATAGTCTTTTAGGATCTGGAACTCTAGCCTTTTCAGTAAATTCCATAGCATTTATGTTGTCACCTAAATAACTTGGAAGCTCTACACCATCTTTTATTTCAGTTGGTGCACTTCTAGGTTTTGAAAATTGTCCAGCAATTCTTCCAACTTTTACCACTGGTAA
Organism: uncultured Pelagibacteraceae bacterium; assembly: GCA_902595595.1. Lineage (GTDB taxonomy): Bacteria > Pseudomonadota > Alphaproteobacteria > Pelagibacterales > Pelagibacteraceae > Pelagibacter. Next base: position 18,764 of record CACJQX010000003.1, read on the forward strand.
AGAAGCTGAGTAAGTTAAAACTAATGACATTTGCAACATTAGTTTAAAAGTGTCTCTTATATTATCTGGATTAAATTCAGCAAAACTTTCCGCACAATCTCCACCTTGAAGCAAAAATGCTTTTCCGTCTACAACATCTGCTAACTGACTTTTAAGATGTCTTGTTTCTCCAGCAAATACTAACGGAGGAAATGTTCCTATCTTATCCAAAACTTTATCCAATTCTTTTTTGTCTGGATATTCTGGAATATGTTTTACAGGATATTTTCTCCAACTATTTTTTTTCCAAATTTTCATATTCAACCTAGAAGTGTTTTAACAGAGTTTAAAGTTTATTCAACAGTGACAGATTTAGCTAAATTTCTAGGCTTATCAATGTCATAACCTTTTTTAAGAGCAGAGTAATAAGCAAGTTTTTGAAGTGGAATAGTCAAAAGGAATGGAAGTAAGTCATCATTTGTATTCTCAACTTCAATAGTTTCCCAAATATTTTCTGACACAACTTCATCTTTGCTTTTGCTAGTTATCAATAATACCTTTGCTCCTCTAGCGATAACTTCCTGCATATTAGAAATTGTTTTTTTGTAATAATTATCTCTCGGGGCCAAAACAACTACTGGCATGCCTTCTTCTATTAAGGCCAAAGGTCCATGTTTCATTTCCCCCGCCGGATATCCTTCAGCATGAACATATGAAAGTTCTTTTAGTTTTAATGCACCTTCTAAAGCTATTGGATATGAATACCCTCTTCCTAAAAACATTGAACCTTTAGCTTCATTAAATGTTGAAGATATTGCCTGGATATCATTATCATGAAGCAATGTTTTCTCTATTAAGCCAGGCAAAGCTTTTAAATCTTTAATCTTTTCTTGATATTCTTTTTTTTCAATTTCATTCCTCATTGATCCAAGTTTTAAAGCCAAAATATATAAAACAAGTATTTGTCCAAGGAATGCTTTTGTTGATGCCACTCCAATTTCAGGACCACAATGAATTGGTAATACAAAATTAGAATCTCTTGCTATTGAGCTTTCGATTACATTAACTACAGAACATGTTTTCATTCTATTTTTGTTACATATATCTAAAGCTGCATAAGTATCTGCTGTTTCCCCAGATTGTGAAACAAAGATATATAAACTGTCTTTTTTAAATCTATTTTTTCTATATCTAAATTCTGACGCTATATCTATATTAACATCTAAATTTGTAAGTTCCTCGAACCAATATTTTGCCATTAAGCAAGAGTGATACGCTGTTCCACATCCTATTAATGTGATTGAATTAATCTCTTCTATTTTCCAAGGAAAATTAAAAATATTTATGTCTTTATTTACATTATCTACATATTCTTTAATTCCAGTTTTAATTGTTGTTGGTTGTTCTTCAATTTCTTTTGCCATGAAATGTTTAAAGTCACCTTTATCGTAATTTGCTTCATTAGATGATAGTTCTAATATTTTTTTATTAACTTTTTTTCCTTCTTCATTGAAAAAAAGAACTTGATCTTTTTTAACAATGCAAAATTCACCATCATCAAGATAAGTAATTTTATTTGTCATAGATTTTAGAGCATAAGAATCTGATCCTAGATAGTTTTCATTTGGACCATAACCAACAGCTAAGGGTGACCCTCTTCTAGCACCAACTATTAAGTCTGGCATATCTTTAAAAACAATTCCAAGAGCAAAACTACCATGAAGTTGTTTCAAAGTTTTTGTGATGGCTTCTTCTAATTCTGAAGTCTTTAAATGTTCTGTTATTAAATGAACAATTACTTCTGTATCTGTCTGTGATTTAAAATTATGACCTTTGTTTATTAAATGTTTTTTTAATATTGTAGAGTTTTCAATAATTCCATTGTGAACTACAGATACGTTATGAGAAGAATGAGGATGAGCATTTAAACTATTTGGAATTCCATGAGTTGCCCATCTTACATGACCTATACCAATAGTTCCTCTTAAGTTTTTTAAATCAAAATTATTTTCTAAGTTATCAACTCTTCCCTCTGATTTTACTTCATTGATTTCACCATCTGAAAGTGTAGCTATTCCTGCTGAGTCATATCCTCTATACTCTAATTTTTTTAATGAATTAATTATATTTGCAGAAACAGGTTTGTTACTTGATATTCCAATAATTCCACACATAAATTATTTTTTCTTTCTTTTGTAATTTTTAACTTCTAATTGTGGCGATCTTGTTAGTGCTAAAGATTTTTTTTTAACGTTCTTTGTAATTACTGATCCAGCTCCAACAATACTATCTTCATTTATAGTAATTGGAGCAACTAAAGAAGAGTTTGAGCCTATAAATACTTTGTCTTTAATATTTGTCTTATTTTTATTTACTCCATCATAATTACAAGTAATTGTGCCTGCTCCAATATTTACTGATTTTCCAATTTGAGCATCTCCTACATAAGACAAATGGTTAACTTTAGATTTATTTCCTAAAGTACTTTTTTTAATCTCCACAAAATTACCTACTTTGGATCCTTCTTTTAAAATTGTATTAGGTCTTATTCTGGCATATGGACCAATCTCAACTTTATTTTCAATTTTACAAGATTCTAAATGTGAAAAAGATTTTATAATTACATTATTCCCAATTTTGACCTTAGAGCCGATAACGACATAAGGTTCTATAGTTACGTTACTTCCAATTTTTGTATCTTTTGAAAAAAAAATAGTTTCAGGACCTATCATCTTTACACCTGACTTAATAAATTTTTCTCTAAGTTTTTTTTGATTTAAAACTTCCATTTAGAATTGATTTACATTAAGTATATATATTGATTAATTCACAATTTATTTCTTTAAAATACTTTTAAAATGAAACAAAAATTTACAGTTTTATTTGATTTAGATGGAACATTAGTTGATACAGCCCCAGACTTAATGAGAGCTCATAATCATGTTATGAAGAAATTTGGCTACCCAACCAAATCAACTGAAGAAATTAGAAATCTTGTAGGTAAAGGTGCTGGTGCAATGATTGGTAGATCTATATGGGGTCAAGCAAAAAAAGAATTTGGTAAAGTTAATGATGAAAAAGTAAAAAAAGAAATGGTTACTGAGTTTGTTGATTTTTATGGAAAGAATATAATAAACGAAAGCACACTTATTAAAGGTGTAAAAGAATTTTTAAATTGGTGCAAAGATCAAAATATATCGATGGCCGTTTGTACAAATAAGCAAGAACATTTATCAAATGATCTTTTAAAAAAAATTGGCATCTATGATTATTTTGAATATGTGGCTGGATCAGATACTTTTGATTATTGCAAACCAGACCCAAGGCACCTTACCTCTGTAGTTGAAATATTAGATGGAGAAATAAAAAAATCTATAATGATAGGCGATAGCGAAACTGATGCTAATGCTGCAAAGGCAGCTAAAATACCAATTATTTTATTAGAAGATGGATATACTGAGAAAAATAAAGACGAAATTTATCATAATCACTTAATAAAAGACTTTGTAGGTATTGAGAAAATAATATCTGAATATCTTTAATATTGATTAATTTATTTTAACTATTAAAACAAATTCACAAATTAGGAGTTATTTTGTTATTACATACAGTTAAAGTATATCCTTCAAAAAATCATCTTCCAAAGAAGAAACAACTTGCATGGAAAATTGCTGAGATAGCAAGCGATAATGCAAAATTAAATAAAGATGCTATCGAAATGGCTATCAATAGAATTATTGATAACGCATCTGTTGCAATTGCTTCATTAAATAGAAAACCAGTAATCTCATCTAGAGAAATGGCTTTAAAACATTCTAGAAAAAATGGGGCGACCTTATTTGGAGTAAATTCAAAATTAAAATTTGATTGTGAGTGGGCAGCATGGTCTAACGGAACTGCTGTAAGAGAATTAGATTTTCATGATACTTTTTTAGCTGCTGATTATAGTCATCCAGGTGATAATATCCCTCCACTTATAAGTGTTGCACAACAAAATAAAAAAAGTGGATTGGATTTATTAAGAGGAATAATTACTGCATATGAAGTTCAGGTAAATTTAGTTAAGGGTATTTGTTTGCATAAGCATAAGGTAGATCACATAGCTCATTTAGGTCCTAGTGTAGCTGCTGGATTGGGAACTTTGTTAAAATTAAATTCTGAAACTATATATCAAGCTGTTCAACAGGCATTACATACAACAATATCTACAAGACAATCAAGAAAAGGAGAGATTTCAAGTTGGAAAGCTTATGCTCCTGCTCATGCAGGTAAACTTGCTATAGAGGCAGTAGATAGAGCTATGAGAGGTGAAGGTGCTCCAAGTCCAATATACGAAGGTGAGGATAGCGTAATTGCAAGAATATTAGATGGTAAAAAAGCTAAATACAAAGTCCCATTACCAAAAAAAGGTGAAAGTAAAAAAGCCATTTTAGAGACATATACAAAAGAATATTCTGCAGAATATCAATCGCAAGCATTAATAGATCTAGCTAAAAAGCTTAAAACAAAAATTAACAATTTAAATTATATTAAAAAAATTGATATTTTTACAAGTCATCACACTCATTATGTGATTGGAACAGGTGCTAATGATCCACAAAAAATGGATCCCAAGGCTAGTAGAGAAACATTAGATCACTCTATAATGTATATATTTGCTGTAGCCTTAGAAGACGGAGATTGGCATCATGTTAAATCTTATACTAAAGCAAGAGCAAATAGAAAAAGTACAATTAAAATATGGAGATCAATTAAAACATATGAAGATAAAAAATGGACAAAGAAATATCATGATCCAAATCCAAAAAATAAAGCTTTTGGAGCTAAAGTAGTTGTAACACTTAACAATGGAAAAAAAATAACAGAGGAACTTGATAGAGCAGACGCACATCCATATGGAGCAAGACCGTTTAAGAGAGAAAATTATATAAATAAATTTTTAACCTTAACTAAGGGTATTTTGGATAAAAAAGAAAGCAACCGTTTTTTAAAAACAGTACAAAATTTAAGAAATTTAAAATCTGGTCAACTTCATAAATTAAATATTGAAGTAAGAAAAAGCAAATTAAAACAAAATAATAAAAAAGGAATCTTTTAATGCACTTTGTAGAAAAAGAACCAAGTCAAAAAAGATTAGATTTTGATCAAAAATTAAAATCAAATAAAATATTAAGAGTTCCGGGCGCATATAATCCTCTAACAGCAAAATTAATAGAAGAAATTGGTTATGATGCGGTTTATGTATCCGGTGGAGTAATGGCTAATGATCTTGGTTTTCCAGATATTGGTTTAACAACGCTACAAGATGTTAGTACAAGATCTTATCTGATTTCGAGAGTAACTAATCTTCCAACAATAGTTGATATAGATACAGGATTTAAATCATGTAAAGAAACAATAGAAACATTTGAGGAATTTGGAATAACAGGAGTTCATTTAGAAGATCAAATTGAGAGAAAAAGATGTGGGCATCTTGATAATAAAGAACTTATCTCAACTGATGATATGGTTAAAAAAATTAAAGAATGTGTTGCAGCAAAAAAAGATCAAAATTTTAAAATTATCGCTCGTTCAGACGCTAAAAGTGTTGAAGGTATCGATAAAATGATTGAAAGATGCAAAGCCTACATTGATGCTGGAGCTGAAATTATATTCCCAGAAGCACTTCAGGATAAAAAAGATTTTGAAAAAGTTCGAAAAGAATTGTCTGGTTACTTGTTAGCTAATATGACTGAATTTGGTAAATCTAAATTATTCAACTACAAAGAATTAGAAAATTTTGGATATAATATTGTGATTTATCCAGTAACTACACAAAGATTGGCTATGAAAAATGTGGAAGATGGATTAAGAGACATTTATGCAAATGGACACCAGAACAATATTATAGATAAAATGCAAACTAGAAAAAGACTTTATGAATTAGTTGATTATGAAAAATACAATTCATTAGATGAAAAAATTTATAATTTTAGTACGGAAGGACATGAATAATGAGTGATGATATCAAAAAAGGTTTACTAGGTATTGTGGTAGATGAAACTGAAGTTTCAAAAGTTATGCCTGAAATTAATTCTCTTACTTATAGAGGGTATGCTGCTCAAGATTTATGTGAATATTGTAGGTTTGAAGAAGTTGCATATTTAATATTGAATAAAGACCTTCCTAACTCAATTGAACTTAAAAATTTTGAAAAAGAAGAGAGAAACAATAGAGAGCTTACAAAAAATTTATATGAAATAATAAAACATATGCCAAAAAGATCCCATCCTATGGATGTAGCCCGAACTGCCGTAAGTGTGATGGGATTAGAGGATAAAGAAACTACGGATTCATCTCCCGAGGCTAATATGAGAAAAGCATTAAGAATTTTTGCTAAAACTCCTACTGCATTAGCTGCATTTTATAGAATTAGAAAAGGAAAAAAAATCATCAAACCTAAAAAAAATCTAACATTTGCTGAAAACTTTTTCTATATGTGTTTTGGCAAAGTTCCTCAAAAAGAAATTGTTAAAGCGTTTGATGTTTCTTTAATTTTATATGCTGAACACAGCTTTAACGTATCAACTTTTACAGCTAGAACAATTACAAGTAGCTTATCAGATATACATGGCGCAATAACTGGTGCAATTGCAAGTTTAAAAGGTCCTCTTCATGGTGGAGCAAATGAAGAAGTGATGCATATGATGAATAAAATTAAAAAACCAGAAAATGCACTCAAATGGATAAATAATGCACTTAAAAACAAAGAAGTTGTGATGGGTTTTGGACACAGAGTTTATAAATCAGGTGATTCCAGAGTTCCAACTATGAGAAAGTATTTTGGTAAAGTAGCAAAATTAAAGAAAGATAAAAAATTTGAAAAAATCTATGACATTGTTGAAAAAGTAATGATTAGGAAAAAAAATATTTATCCAAATGTAGATTACCCAACAGGACCTACTTACCACTTAATGGGTTTTGAAACTGATTTTTTTACCCCAATATTTGTTATTTCAAGAATAACAGGTTGGTCTGCTCACATAATGGAACAACATGCTGCTAACAAACTTATTAGACCTTTAGCTAGCTACAAAGGTAGTAAGCACAGAAAAGTGATGCAGTTAAACCAAAGATAATTTTACTGTTAACTAAAAGCTTCTGCCCACGTACCTTGCGTTGATGCTTTAGAATACTCTGTTGCACGACCTTCAAAGAAATTCATATGCTCAACCGCGTTAAGCATAGTATCAAGCCAAGTTAAAGGATTTTTTTCAATATCATAAATTCCTTCTAAACCTAACTGACTTAATCTTCTGTTTGCAATGAAACGAATATATTTTTTAACATCCTCAGCCGTTAATCCTTCCATAGGACCCATTTGAAATGCTAAATCTATGAAAGCATCTTCATGTTCTACTATAGTTCTACAAGCCTCATAAATTTCTTTTTTTAATTTTGGGTTCCATGTTTCAGGGTTTTCCTTAATAAAATCTTTAAACAATCTAATCATTGAGTTGCAATGCAACGTTTCATCTCTTACAGACCAAGTAACTATCTGACCCATTCCTTTCATTTTGTTGTGTCTTGGAAAATTTAACAAAATTGCAAAACTTGCAAATAATTGTAGACCTTCCGTAAATGCACTAAACACAGCTATGGTTTTTGCAATGTCGTGATTAGATTTAACATCAAATCCTTGCATGTAATCATATTTATCTTTCATTTCCTTATATTTCATGAAAGCTGAATATTCAGACTCTGGCATTCCAATTGTATCTAATAAATGTGAGTAAGCTGCAATGTGTACTGTTTCCATAGAAGCAAAAGATGACATCATCATTAAAACTTCTGTTGGTTTAAACACATTCATGTAATGTCTGATGTAACAATTACTTACTTCAACATCAGCTTGAGTGAAAAATCTAAAAATCTGAGTTAATAAATTTTTTTCAGATGGGCTGAGATTTTTTTGCCAATCTCGTACATCATCACCTAATGGAACTTCTTCAGGTAACCAGTGAATTCTTTGTTGTGTTAACCAAGCATCGTAGCACCAAGGATATCTAAATGGTTTATAAACCGGGTTGGCTACTAACAAACCATTATTATTTTTTTTTGGTTGAATTGCTTCTTTATTTATATTTTCTGCTACTGACATGATAAACACTCCTCGTACTCTTGTTCTTGACTTTCGTTTGATTTATTTTTGTAAACATTTGCTAAGATATCAGTTGATTTTGAATCATTAACATTCTCAGCCCTTTGAATTGATTTTGACCTACAGTAATAAAGGCTCTTTAAGCCTTTTTTCCAAGCATCAAAATGAATTTTATGCAATTCTTTCTTATGAACATCTGCTGGTAAAAATAGATTTACTGACTGTGCCTGTGAAATAAAGGGTGTTCTGTCACCACTTAATTCAATTATCCAATTTTGATTCAGCTCAAATGCGGTTTTAAATACATCTTTTTCTAAATCATTTAAGAAATCAAGATGATTAACAGATCCTTGATTTGTAGTAATACTAGACCATGTCTCTTCATCATTTTTTCCATGAGATTGAAGGATTTCTTCTAAATATCTATTTCTTACATTGAAAGATCCTGAAAGAGTTTTGTGTGTGTAACTGTTTGCAGCAATTGGCTCTACTCCTGGTGATGCTCCTCCACAAATAATTGAGATTGAAGCAGTTGGAGCGATTGCTGTTTTATTAGAAAATCTTTCTTTGTAACCATACTCCGCTGCATCTGGACATGCACCTCTCTCTTCAGCCAAATCTTTAGAAGCTTGATTAACTTTTTCATGAATATTTTTAAATATTTTTTTATTCCATGACTTTGCCATTACTGATTCAAGTGGAATTCTATTTTTTTGTAAAAAAGAATGAAAGCCCATTACACCTAATCCAACACTTCTTTCTCTTTCCGCAGAATATTTTGCATCTTTAAATTGATCTGGTGCTTTATTAATAAAATCAGATAAAACATTATCTAAAAATCTCATAACATCACCAATCATGTCTGGATCGTCTTTCCACTCATCATATTTTTCTAAATTTAGCGAAGACAAACAACATACTGCTGTTCTATCTCTTCCATCTTTATCAATTCCTGTTGGTAGAGTTATTTCACTACATAAATTAGAAGTTTTAACCGTTAGGTTTGCTAACTTGTGATGTTGGGGAATTTGTCTGTTAACCGTATCAATGTAAATTATATATGGCTCACCTGTTTCAATTCTTGCAGTTAATAATCTTATCCATAAATTTCTTGCTGAAATAGTCTGTTGAACACTACCATCTGCTGGACTCTTCAATGCCCACTGCTCATCAGTTTCTACAGCTCTCATAAACGCATCAGAAACTAAAACACCATGATGTAAATTTAATGCTTTTCTATTTGGATCACCACCAGTAGGTCTTCTCATTTCAATAAACTCTTCTATCTCAGGATGATCAATTGGAAGATAACATGCTGCAGAACCTCTTCTTAATGATCCTTGACTGATAGCCATAGTTAAAGAGTCCATAACTTTTATAAAAGGAATTATTCCAGAAGTTTTTCCAACTCTTCCTATTTTTTCACCAATAGATCTTAAGTTACCCCAGTAACTTCCAATTCCTCCACCCTTCGCTGCCAACCAAACATTCTCACTCCATAAATCAAGAATGCCTCCTAAGCTATCAGATGCTTCATTTAAAAAACATGAAATAGGCAATCCTCTTTTTGTACCACCATTTGATAAAACTGGTGTCGCTGGCATAAACCAAAGATTACTTATATAATTATAAATTCTTTGAGCATGTAAATTATCATCTGCATATGTGCTTGCTACTCTTGCAAATAAATCTTGATAAGATTCGTTCAAACCTAAGTATCTGTCTTTTAAAGTTGCTTTACCAAAGTCTGTAAGATTTGAATCTTTTGAACGATCAATTTTAATTATGATGCCTTTGTCATTTTGAAATAATTCTGTTTCATTATTTAATGAGAAAAGATCAGGTTTATTTATCTTAGAAACTTCCTTAACTTCTGGGCTATATTCAGAGACAGCTTTTTTGAGGGCTTGAGAAAGAATCTTATTCATAAATTTTAATTATATTTTTTTATTAGTACGAAAACAACTATATGTTGTAGGCGTTTATCGTAAATATACTATATAAACTTTAGTACAATAGAACATTTATAGAACGCGACAATATGATAATCAATAAAAAAATAAAAAATTTTTCAAGAAATTAACATAATAAACAGTAAGTAAATAAACAATGAGCCAAAATATAAAAATAGATCCCTACGGTTTTAGAGAATATGACGCCCGTTGGTTGTATGAGAAAGATATAAACCAATCTGGAATAGAGAATCTTGGAAGAGGGCTTGGAACACAAATAAAAATACATACCAAAAAAGACAATCCCAGAATCATAGTAGGTCATGATTACCGTTCCTATAGTGAAGAAATAAAAACTGCTCTCAAAAAAGGAATAATGTCTACGGGATGTAGCATAGAGGATATTGGTCTTTCATTGTCTCCCATGGTTTATTTTGCACAATTCAATTTAGATGCAGATGCAGTTGCTATGGTTACTGCAAGTCATAATGAAAATGGTTGGACTGGTGTAAAAATGGGAATCAAAAAAGGACTGACTCATGCACCTGAGGAAATGAAGGAATTAAAAGAAATTACCTTAAATGAAAAATTCACAAAAGGTGAAGGTAATGAAAAACAAATAAAAGATTTTGATAAAATTTATAAAAGTGATTTAATTAGTAAAAATAAAATTAATAAAAAAATAAAAGCTGTGGTGGCTTGTGGAAATGGAACAGCAGGTGTTTTTGCTCCAGATATTCTAAGAGGTATTGGATGTGAGGTAATAGAATTAGATTGTAATTTAGATTGGAATTTTCCTAAATACAATCCAAATCCAGAGGATCTAGAAATGCTTCACGAAATAGCAAAAGTAGTTAAAGAAAACAATGCTGATATAGGTTTTGGATTTGATGGTGATGGGGATAGAGTTGGTGTTATTGACGACAAAGGTAATGAAATATTTTCAGATAAAATAGGGCTTTTAATAGCTAGAAATTTATCAGGTAAATATAAAAATTCAAAATTTGTAGTAGATGTAAAATCAACGGGTTTATTCTCAAAAGATAAAATCTTATTAGAAAACAATTGTGAAACAATTTATTGGAAAACAGGTCATTCTCATATTAAAAGAAAAGTGAACACTGAAAAAGCATTAGCAGGTTTTGAAAAAAGTGGTCATTTCTTTTTTAATCAACCTTTAGGATATGGTTATGATGATGGAATTAACTCAGCAATTCAAGTGTGCCACTTATTAGATAATCAAAATAAAAAAATGAGTGAAATTATTAGTAAGTTACCTAATACATTTCAAACACCAACAATGGCACCTTTTTGCAAAGATGAAGAGAAGTATATTGTTGTTGAAGAGCTAGTTAAACAAATTGAAAATTTAAAAGAAAAAAAAACAGAAATAGATGGCCAAGTTATTAATTATATTTTAACTGTTAATGGAGTTAGGTTTTCATTCGAAGATGGTTCTTGGGGGCTTATAAGAGCTTCTTCAAACAAACCATCTTTAGTTATTGTGACTGAAAGCCCAACATCAGATGAAAGAAAGAAAAAAATCTTTGATTTTATTGACGATTTGTTACAAAAAACAGGTAAAGTCGGTGAGTATGATCAGAAAATTTAATTCTTTAAATTATCTTCATCGTTTTTATTTTCTAAATTATCGTTATCAGCTTTAGTTTCTAAATTATCGCCATCCTGATTATTTTCTTGTTCAGAAGTTTCGTCGCTATAAAACTTTCTAATCAATTCCTCCTCTTTAAGTCGTTGTTCTTCATCAAATTTTTTCTCCCATTCTTTCATGCGCCTATTTTCTTCTTCAATTCTCTCTTTTTGAGCTTTTTCAGCTAATCGAATTCTTTCGTTTTCTTCTTCAATTCTTTTTTGTCTTTCCTCTTCTATTTTCAATTCTCTTTCTCTTTGACGTCTTTCATTTTCTCGATTTATTCTCTCACGTTCTGCTTCTTTAAGTGCTTTTTCTTTAATTCTTAATTCTTCTTCCTTGGCTCTTTGCTCAGCCTCCTCTTGTAAAATCTGTTTTTGAATTTCTTGCTGTCTTTCGTTTTCTAGATCTCTTAATCTTTGCTCCATTTCTTTAAGTTTTTCTTGCTCATATTTCAGCTTCCTAGCTGCCTCTCTTAATCTTTGTTCTTCCTCAAGTCTATTTTTCCTTTCAATTTCTTTTAATCTTATTTTTTCTTGTCTTTCTTTTTCTTTTTCATCTCTTCTCTTTTGAGCTTCGATTTCTTTATTTTTTAATTCTTCCTCTTTAATTTTAATATTTTCTTCTCTAATTCTTTGTCTTTCTAACATTTTGAGTCTTAAATCTTCTTCTTTAAGCTTTCTTGCTTCCTCTCTAAGTTTTCTAGTTTCTTCGTCCTTAATTTTTTTCTGTTCTATTTTAATTCTCTGAGCTTCTATTTTTTGTCTTTTCTCTTCATTCTTTTTTTCTTGCTTTTCATTTTCAATGATTAATTTTTTTTGAAATAGAAGTTTTTTTCTTTCTTCTTTTAGTTCATCTTGTTTAGCTTTTTTCGCTAATTTTTTTTCTAAAATTAATTCTCTTTTCTTCTCTTTCTCTAATTGTTTTTGTAATGCTAAATCCTTTTTAACTTTGTTTTTTTTAAAATCTTTTAAAAGCGAGGAAAACTTATTTTTAGTTTTATCTATTGGATCAAATAAATTCTTTTTAATATTTTTATTAATATTTTTTATTGAAACCATTTTTAAAAGTATCAATTAGAATAATAACACTAAATATTATGTATGGCTAAATTGAGTTTTTTTTTCAGACTAAATACAACTTAAGATTGTTTAGGTTTAAATTAGTTGATAAATTACATTTTCAACTATTAAGTGTTCATAAATATTTAAAGAATCACTTATTTTGTATTTGTGAGGTGATGGAGGGAGACTGAAATCACCTCTTTTTTTTTGCTTGTTATAATTTTAAGTATTCGTAAAAAAATTTAACCGAGACCACTAAAAGAAAAATACCAAAAAACTTACTAATTTTATTCTTATCAATACTGTGTACTGTTTTAGCTCCTATCCGAGCCATGAAAGTTGTAATTGGTATAAATATTAAAAAGGCTGGTATATTTATAAAACCAATGCTTAGAGGTAGACTTGAGTTTAAATAATTTCCTGAAATTAAAAAACCTATTGCTCCAAATAAAGCAATTAAAAAACCTATAGCTGCTGCACTTCCAATGGCTTTATTTATTGAATAACCAAAAAACTTAAGGATAGGAACATTCATTACGGCTCCTCCTATACCCATAGGTGCAGATATAAACCCAACAAGAAAACCAAGAATGACTTTTAGATGTAATTTCATTTTAACAATTATGTTTTGTTCCTTTTCTTTTATTAACAATAAGTAAATTCCTAAAAATAAAATCATAATTGAAAAAAATAAAACCAAAGATTTAGTTTTTAAAGAAGCTGCAAAAGCAGTACCAACAACTACACCTAGTACAACAAACAAACCATAGTTTTTAACAATATCGAAATCAACAGCTTTAAATTTGTGATGTGTTAAAACTGAAACTGTAGATGTTGGTATTATAATTGCAAAAGAAGTTCCGACGGCAAGGTGCATAATGTATTGAGTATCAATTTTTAAAGAACCAAAAATAAAATATAAAAATGGAACAGTTATCAACCCTCCGCCAATACCAAATAATCCAGCAACAAATCCAACTGGTATAGCCGTTAAGGCCATTAATAGAACAATATAACTGTATTCGTTTGTTAATATTGAATTAAGCAGACTGCCCTACTCTAGTATCTACATTGTTGTATTTAATTTTATCCATGATGTGATCAATTTTTTTTACATCAGCATCTCTTACACACATATTTTCACTTAAATATCTTTTCCAATAACTTGCACCAGTTTGACCATGAAATAAACCAAGAGTATGTCTCATAATTTGATTTAATCTTGTTCCTTTTTTTAATTCTTCTTTCACATAAGGAATGAGTTGTTCAATTACATCTTGTCTACTTGGAACATCATCATTATTAAATATTTCTCTTTCAATATCTGCTAATAAATAAGGGGTATGATACGCAGCTCTTCCAATCATTACACCATCTGTTTTTTCTAAATGAGGTTTTATTTCATCTACTGATGTTATTCCTCCATTGATAATAATCTCTTCATTTGGAAAATCTTTTTTTAATTTATAAACATATTCGTATTTTAAAGGAGGAATATTTAAATTTTGCTTAGGTGTAAATTTACCTAACATTGCTTTTCTTGCATGAATGATAAAAGTTTTAACCCCGGTTGCTTTTAGAGTTGAAATAAAATTATGTAAATTTTCATAATCTTCCACATCATCATAACCAATTCTTGTTTTTATAGTTACTGGTAGTTTTGTAACAGATTGCATTTTACTTAAACAATCTGCCACTAAATTTGGCTCTTTCATTAAACAAGCACCAAATCTATTTTTTTCAACTTTTTTACTAGGGCAACCTAAGTTTAGATTGATTTCATCATAACCAAAATCTTCACCTACTTTAGTGGCTTCAGCTAAAAGTTTTGGAGAAGAGCCTCCTAATTGAAGTGCTACAGGTTTCTCATTAATATTAAACTCCAATAACTTTTTTTTATCTCCTCTATTTATGGCTTCATCGACTACCATCTCAGTATAAAGAAGAGTGTTTTTGGATATTAATCTAAGAAAAAATCGCTCATGACGATCTGTACAATCCATCATAGGAGCGACTGATACTAACCTATTCATGGTATAACTTTATATTATTTTTTTATGAGTTTGAAGCTTCAGTGTCGTCTGAAGATACGTCTACTTCTTGATTTTCTGATTCTGATACCTCATCTAAAGAAACTTCTCCTTGTTCATTCATAGTTTCTTCACCTACTGAATTATCAACTTCAGCTGTAGCTGTTTCAGATAGCTCAGCCAAATCCTCTTTTGTTACTTGAATTTTTTCTGGAGTTTTTCTTGCTCTTTTAGATGGTAAAATTGGAGTACCACTTTTTGAAATTTCACCTTTGTAAAGATTTTCAAAATCATCACCTATTTCTTCATCATCCTCAGCAGTATCGTCAACTTGTTCAACATGTTTTCTAAGTTTATAAACAGCACTATCAGTTAAATCTGAAACTTTTATTTTTTCTTCTGCAATTTCTCTTAATGAAATAACCGTATTTTTATCGTTATCTCTATCAATTGTTGGTTCTATTCCTGCATTAAGTTGAGTAGCTCTTTCTTTAGCAACTAGTACTAATTCATAAGGGCTCTCTACTTTATCTATACAGTCTTCTACGGTTACTCGTGCCATGCGGAGTATCTACACAGTGAGTCTTTAAAAATCAAGGGCTATTTTTATAAATAATGAGGATTTAACTTATTTTTAACCAAATAAAGAAGAATAATTGAACCAAAGATATAAGTTCCTGAAACAATGGCTATCTGTTCAATTGAAAAACCAATATCAATCAAAAAACCAAATAAAGCTGTGCCAAATGCTGTTGAAAATACCATCAATGCAGTTGTTAAGGCTTTTATGGACCCAATATATTTAACACCATAAATCTCAGCCCAAGTTGAGGAACCAAGTACGTTTGCCAAACCATTGGTTACCCCCACTAAACCAAAAAATACAAATGAAGACAGTGGTGCATCAAAATAGTAGAGAACTATAGTGCCAAAAAGAAGTGGGATATTCATATAGATTAATAATTTTCTACTTGAAAATTTATCAATTAAAAAACCAGATATAAACAGAGTAATCACTGATAAAATAGAGTAAGCCATAAATGATTGTGCAATCACATAAGGTCCCCACTCTTTAGAAGAAGATATAAAAGACTGATAGACAAAAGATCCTGTTGCAATCCATGGCATTGCTAACATCGTCATACACATAATGTAAAATCTATAATCTTTTAATACCTCTATTCTTTTCCATTGTTTAATTTCTTTATTATTCTCTTCTACTTTAGACTCTTCTCTAGTATCAAGCTTAACCTCTTTTACTAAAATAAAAGTTGCTACAGGCAAAACAAGTATAACTAAAATAGAAATTGAAACCCAAATATCTCTCCATTCTATAAAAGTTAATAAAAAAACAATTAAAACTGGCATTATAAATTCAGCTAAAGACAAACCTAACCAACCTGTGCTTAAAGCTCTACCTCGATTTTTTTCAAAAAAACGAGATATGGTTGTTGTAGCTGTATGACTTGATAAACCTTGCCCAGCTAAACGCATTAAAAAAATTCCTATAAATAAAAAAATAACAGATGAAATCTTTGAAAATATAAAACAGGAAGCTGATAAAAAAATTATTACATAAGATGCAAATTTTAAAATATTTACATCATCGATTTTTTTTCCAATCCAAACTAAAACGATACTACTTAATAAGGTGGCTGATGCATAAATTGAGCCAAATTGTCCATGTGTAATTGATAAGGCGTCTCTAATACTAGAATTAAATAGGCCAAGAAAAAAACTCTGTCCAAAACTTGAAAAAAATGTAAAAATAAATCCAAATACAATTACTTTTAAACTTAAACTTTTAAACATAGAAAAAAATTATGACTTGTAATGTTGCTTTCATAGGTCTTGGGGTCATGGGCTACCCAATGGCTGGTTATATATCAAAAGCCGGACACAATGTAACTGTTTTTAATAGAACTAAATCTAAAGCTGAAAAATGGATTGGTGAATATGAAGGTAAAATGGCGAATACACCTGCGGAGGCTGCAGATGGTGCTGATTTTATTTTTACATGTGTTGGTAATGATGATGATTTAAGAGAAGTAGCAACTGGAGAAAATGGATTATTTAACACAGCAAAAGCTGGGTCTATTTTTATTGATAACTCAACTGTATCTGCAGAAGTATCAAGAGAATTAAATAAAAAAGCAAATGATAAAGGGTTTAGTTTTTTAGATGCCCCTATTTCTGGTGGACAAGCTGGTGCTGAGGGAGGAATACTAACAGTAATGGTTGGTGGCGATGAAAAAGTGTTTAAAAAGGCTGAACCTGTGATTGATTGTTACAGTAAAAAAGTAAAATTAATTGGTCCTTGTGGAAGTGGTCAGTTAACAAAGATGATGAACCAAATGTGTATTGCTGGAACAGTACAAGGTTTATCAGAGGCAATTAATTTTGGAATAAACGCAGGTTTAGATATGGATAAAGTTATGGAAACAATATCTAAAGGTGCAGCACAATCTTGGCAGATGGAAAACAGATACCGAACTATGACAGATGATAAATTTGATTATGGTTTTGCCATTGATTGGATGAGAAAAGATTTAAAAATTGCAATTGAAGAAGCAAAGAAAAATGGCTCGCCTGTTCCTATAACAGAAATTATTGATGGTTATTACGCTGAAGTTCAAGAAATGGGTGGAAACCGTTGGGATAGTTCAGGTTTGATTGCTAGATTAAAAAAGAAAAAATAATATTTGTGACGGATACAGTTCCTTATTACGAGGACTTTGCAGAGATCAAAAAGAAAATTTGGTCAATGCTAGATAATGCTGTGAAAGACAGAGGTTCTCCTTTTAGAATACCAGTATTCATTTGTGGTGATCAATCAGACTTTGATGGAAGAATTGTTGTTCTAAGAAAATCTGATCAATCAAATAATTTAGTACAATATCATAGCGATATTAGGTCAGATAAAATTGAAAAATTAAAAGCAAATAAAAATGCAGCAATGTTATTTTACGATAAAGATGAAAAAATACAGGTTAGATTGAAAGTTGAATGTACGGTTAATCACAATAATGATGTAACAAAAGAATCTTGGTCAAAAACCCAACATATTAGCAGAAAATGTTATTTGGTTGATAATGGTCCAGGAACTGAGTCAGATCTACCAACTTCCGGTCTAAAACCAGAATTAGATAATTTTGATTATACCAAAGAACAAAGCGAAGAGGGTTATAAAAACTTTACTGTTATTCAGTGCAAAATTAAATCTATAGAATGGCTTTATTTAGCAGCTAAAGGCCATCGAAGAGCAAAGTTTAATTTAGAAAATAAAAAAGATACCTGGTTAGTTCCATAGATGGTTACTGGATATATATTTACAGCATTTCTTATATTTTTAGGATTAGCTGTAATGAGATTTGGGAGTATTCATTTTAAAAAATTTAAAGAGGGTAAAACCAAAATTAAATCTAAGTTAAGTGGGCAATTATCTTTTTTAATTTTATTTTTAATAATAATTGGATTGATAGTTTATTCAGTCAACGATCTATTATTTAACTAAACCAATTATTCTTTCAAATACCTTTAATAATTATATTTGTACCTTCGGAATTATCTAATCTTATTTGTTTTATTGGTTTGTACTCCTCAGAATTGTACCATTCTAATGCTTTTTCATATGTAGGAAATTTAAGAATAATAATTCTAGGAAATTTTGTTTCACCATCAAAAATTTTAAACTCACCAGCTCTTACTAAAAATTCTCCACCATATTTTTTTACGAGTGGCGTAACCTTTTCAACATATTCTTTATAATTTTCAGGATTAGTTACTTTTAATTGAGCTATTACGTAGCCTGCTGGCATTTATCTCCTTTAAAAAATTGATTTCGAATATTTTTTCCAATTATCTTGATAATGTTTTGTGTTTTCAAACACTGCTTTTTTTTCTTCCTCTGAAACTTCTCTAATAACTTTACCTGGAGAACCAACAACCAAAGAGTTATCTGGTATGACTTTATTTTCAGTTATTAAAGCTTTTGCACCAATGATACAATTTTTACCAATATTAGCTTTATTTAAGATAACAGCTCCAATTCCAATTAAACTGTTGTCTCCAATAGTACATCCATGAAGCATAACTAAATGGCCAACAGTAACATTTTTTCCTACCTTTAAAGGACATCCAGGATCTGTGTGCAATACGCTTCCATCTTGTACATTAGATCCTTCACCAATATGAATATTTTCAATATCTCCTCTAAGCACTGCATTAAACCAAATACTTGTATTTTTTTCTAAAGTAACATCCCCTATTATTGTAGCATTTGGCGCTACCCAATTTTCGCCAGAGTTTTTTGGTTTTTTATCTTTTAAATCATAAAACATAATCTATATATTTTACATTATGCCCATTCAAACTCCAATATGTGATTTTGGTCAAAAAGCTATTCCATTTGAATTAAAATCTACTGATAATAAAATTCTGTCTTTAAATGATATCAAAGGTGAAAATGGAACTTTGATAATGTTCATTTGTAATCATTGTCCATATGTAAAAGCCATTACAAAAGAATTAGTTGAAGATTGTAGTGAATTGAAAAAAATTGGCATCAACTCAGTTGCTATCTGCTCAAACGACTTTGTTAATTATCCAGACGACTCGTTTGATAACATGATCAAGTTTTCAAATGAAAATCATTTCAATTTTCCTTACTTGCATGATGAAACTCAAGAAATTGCTAAAGCATATGATGCTGTATGTACTCCAGATTTCTTTGGCTACAATAAAAATCTAGAACTTCAATACAGAGGACGATTAAGAGAACTTAAAAAGTTTATTCCAGTTAAAGAAGGAGAAAGTGATCTGCTAACGGCAATGATACAAATAGCTGAAACTGGAAAAGGTCCTGAAGATCAAATACCGAGCGCGGGCTGTGGTATTAAATGGAAGTATGATTAATGTATCTTATTGTAACTAGGTCATTCCCACCTGAGCTTGGTGGTATGCAAAATCTAATGTGGGGCCTTTCAAGAGAAATGTCTAAAAACTTTATGATAAAAGTTTTTGCAGATCATATAGAAGGTCACAAAGAATTTGATGAGCAATCCTCTTTTTCGATCGAAAGAGTTGGAGGAATTAAATTGCTTAGAAAATATAGAAAAGCACAATTAATTAATGAATATATTAAAGAAAATAAAATAGATGGTGTTATTGCTGATCATTGGAAAAGTTTAGAACTTATTAAAACTTCTAAGAAAAAATACTGTTTAATTCATAGTAAAGAAATCAACCATCCTAAAGGTTCTAGTCAAAATAAAAGAGTGGTTAGAGTTTTAAATAATGTTGAAAAAGTTATAGCAAATTCTCAGTTTACAAAAAATCTAGCGATAGAAATTGGTGTTAATGTAAATAAAGTAATTGTAATAAATCCAGGTGTGGATCCTGCTGAAGAATTAAATAAAAAAACTTTAGATAAAGTTGAAAGTATACTTAAAGTTAAAAATCCAAGACTAATTACAGTTTCAAGATTTGATAAGCGTAAAAATCATGAAAAAATAGTTATGGCTTTGAGAAATTTGAAACAAATATATCCTGACATTGTTTACATATGTGTTGGATATGGAGAAGAAGAAGAAAATATTAAGAGTCTAGTAAAAGAGCTAGATCTTGAAGCACAAGTTATGTTTTTTAAAAATATTAGCAATGATTTAAAAAATGCTTTAGTTTCAAAATCAAATATCTTTGTAATGCCATCCATAATCCATAAAAAATCAGTTGAAGGTTTTGGTATTGCGTATGTTGAAGCTGCACAATACGGTATACCATCCATTGGTGGTAAAGATGGTGGTGCCGCAGATGCAATTGATCATGAAAAAACTGGTTTAATATGTGATGGAAATAATCTTGATGACATTTATTCTTCTATTAATTCATTGCTGGAAAATAAAAAATATTTAAACCTTGGGAAAAATGCAAAAGAATTTGTGAATAAATTTCAATGGTCAAAAATAATTGAAGAATACAAAAAGATATTAAATTGATTTCAAATAATAAATTAGCAATTTTTTTAATTATAATCTCAGTTTTTTGTGGAACATTAATGTTAACCTTTTTAAAATTAGCACAAGAAGAAGTTAATGTTTATGTTGCAGGTTTTTTTAGATTTTTATTTGGTTTCCTAATTATTCTTCCCTATATGCTAAAATCTAATTTTACAGTGTTTAAAACAAATCATCATAAAAAACATTTTCTTAGAGCGGTTTTAAACTTGCCTTCAATGTTATTATATTTCTCAGCCTTAGTAATGATGCCAATTGAAAAAGCTACAGCTATATCTTTTGTGGTTCCTTTCATAGTAACAATATTGGCAGTTTTATTTCTAGGAGAAAAAATTTACATATACAGGAGTTTTGCACTGGTTTTAGGATTTATAGGAATGTTAATAATTTTAAGACCAGGAATAATTGAAATTTCTCTTGGAGTTTATATGGCACTGGCATCATCTTTTATGTGGTCAATAGTGATTATAATTACAAAAACTATCGCAAAAGATGATAGTTCGATTACGATTTTATCTTATGGATACACGTATATGACGATTTTTAGCTTCATTATTGCGTTGTTTTATTGGCAAACACCTAGTTTTCAAACTTTGATTTATTTATTTTTTGCAGGTTTATTTGGTACATTGCTACATCTTTGCATTAATCACGCATACAAATTAGTAGATGTTAGTATGACACAACCATACTCATTTTTAAGTTTAGTGTTTGCTTCTTTAATTGGATATTATGTTTTTAGTGAAACACCTGATCTCTTCACTTGGATTGGTGCTAGTGTTATATTTTTAGGTGTTTTAATCATGTCATATCGTGAAATGAAGCTTGATAAAGAAATTATAAGAAAACGAATAGATATTAAATCTTAATTTTTCTTCTTAAAAGTTTTGTAAATATGCCAAACTACAATTAAAATTGTAGTAGCTAAGATACATGCAGTTAAAGTTCTATCCCACAAAAATTCCCAAGAACCATTACTTAATAACAAAGACCTTCTAAGATTTTCCTCCATCAATCCACCTAAAACAAAAGCTAATATTAAAGGTGGCATCGGAAAATCATATAATCTTAAAAAGGTAGCTACTACAGCTATTCCAATCATTAAATAAATATCAAAATTATTAAACGACATTACATAAATCCCAGTAACAGAGAAAAATAAAATAAGAGGAATCAAATAATTTTTAGGAACAGCAAGAATTCTAGCTATATAAGGAATGAGTGGTAAGTTTAATATCAGCAAAATTACCATTCCAATATACATGGACATAATTATTGACCAAAAAATCTCTGGATTAGTCATGTAAAGTCTAGGACCTGGCTGAACACCAAATCCTAAAAGTGCACCTAGCATAACAGCTGTAGTTCCACTTCCAGGAATTCCCAAAGTAAGCATTGGCACAAAAGAACCTGAGCAAGCGGCATTATTTGCCGTTTCTGGTGCTGATAAACCATTTACACTTCCTTTACCAAATTTTTCTTTTTCTTCGTCACTAACTACGTTTCTTTCCATTCCATAAGCTAAAAAGGATGCAATTGTTGCACCAGCACCAGGCAATACACCAATTAAAAAACCAATTATAGATGATCTTGGAATTGTTTTGTACATTTTGGTTCGTTCTTCTTTATTAATTTTGATTGAGCCTAATTCAGTTAAAGAAACTTGTTTAGCAGCACTGGTTGGATCATTTCTTTTTAAAATAATTGTTAAGGCTTCACTCATTGCAAATGTTGCCATCACAACTAATACAAAGCTAATCCCGTCAGTTAAGTTCATATTGTTAAATGTAAATCTTGTAATATCAGACAAACTATCTTGACCAACTGATGCTAACATCAACCCAAGTACTACCATCATCATAGCTTTTAAAAATTGTCCTTTAGATGAAAAAGCAGCAATAGCAGTTAAACCTAAAATCATTAGAGCAAAATAATCTGGCGACCTAAAAGATAAACTTACTTTTGATAAACTTGGTGCCATAAATAACAAATAAATTGCAGATAATGTTCCACCTGCAAACGAACTCCATGCAGCAATCGCTAAAGCCTTGCCCGCTTTACCTTGTTGTGCCATAGGATAACCATCAAATGAAGTTGCAACAGTTCCAGGAACACCAGGTGCGTTTAACAATATAGAGGAAGTAGAGCCACCAAATACTGCTCCATAATAAACTCCAGCCATCAGAATTAATCCTGTTGCAGGATCAAAACCATAAGTTATTGGTATCATTAATGCGATAGCTGTCATTGGCCCAAGACCAGGAAGCATTCCAATGATTGTTCCAAAAAAACAACCAACCATAACCATTAATATGTTCTGAAAAGTAAGTGCTGTTGTTAATCCAATTAATATTCCTTCAATCATCCCATAACTCCTATTGATTGTAAGAATGGATCCCTCAAATATATATCAAGAATACCGTGTAGAAGATACATAAAGGCTGCAACAAATGGAAAGGATAATAAAAACATTAAAATCCATCTTCGTTCTCCTAAAAAGTAATATGACGCAAATAAAAATAAAGATGTAGTTAAAAAATATCCAACTTTTAAAATTGTAGCTCCATAAATAATAGCAATAAGTATAAGTATTCCTGTTTTCTTATATTCTAAATTTTTATGATCAACTTTAATAGTATTTGGATCTGGTAAAATAAGTTTTAATCCAGAAAAAAATAATCCTGCATAACCTAAATAAATTGGAAATGTTCGTGCATTAAATGGTGCATTTTCATCAAATGCAAATACTTGAATTTGGTAAGCAGTATATAAATAAAATGCTGAAAAAATAAAAAAGAGCAGTGATATAATTTTTGTAGTATTTATATTCACTGCTCTAATTTCAAATAATCCTAAGGATTATATAACTCCTAATTTTTTCATAAGAGCTGTCATTTCTTGAGTTTGTTTTTCTAAGAAAGAAACAAACTTGCCTTCTGGATTATAAATATTAACCCAAGCATTTCTTGATCTGACAGTTTCCCATTCAGGAGTTTTTTGTACATCGCCAAGCATTTTTGCAATAGCTGATCTATCAGCATTGCTCATACCTGGAGGGCCAAAGAAACCTCTCCAGTTAACGAATTGTACATCATATCCTTGTTCTTTAAGAGTTGGTGCATCTGGTGCATCAGAAACTCTTGAAGGCGCAGTGATACCAATAATTCTTACTTGGTCTCTTGCACCCATCAATTCACCTAAACCAGTTGATATGATTTGAGTTTCTCCAGATAAAAGTCCGGCTAAAGCTTTTCCACCAGCATCATAAGGAATGTATTGAACAGCATTCGGATCTGCACCTGCAGCTTGGAAAGCTAAAGCACCAATTAAATGGTCCATACTTCCTCTCACTGATCCACCAGCCATTTTAACTGAATTTGGATCTTTTTTGTAAGCATCAACTACATCTTTAAAATTTTTAAAAGATGAACTTTTTGCAACTGCGATAGCACCGTAGTCACCAATTACACCAGCTATTGGCACAACATCTTTATAAGATAAAGTTCCACTTCCTTTTACATAACCTTTGTGTCTAGTAATTGATCTTAATACTAATGGTGTTGATTGAACCAAAACTGTATTAGCAGGTTTAGTATTGATCATGTAAGCTAAAGCTTTACCACCACCACCACCTGACATATTTTCAAATGATGCACTACTTAACATACCAGCTTTTGTCAAAGCTTCTCCAGTACCTCTAGCGGTTCCATCCCAACCACCACCAGCACCACCACCAATTACAAAGTGCAATTTGTCAATTGCTACTGAGCTTGTAGTTGTTGCTGAGAATAATAGGATTGCCGAGAATAATACTGAAACTATTTTTTTTAAGTTTTTCATTATTTATCCCTCTCTAATTTAAAAACCCTAGTTAATTATAGTCTTAATGTTTATTCAACCTGTAATTAAGTAACACAACTTTTAATTGAAACCGCTTCAACAAAAAAAATATCAATCAAATATGATGTTTTATTTTTTTTTCAGATTAAAGTTTCACTTAATTCACTAGTTTTAATTTCTTTTTTCTTATCTTTTAAAAAGTTGATGATAGAAGTTTAATGAATGATTAATCATCAAATCACATTTTACCTTAATAATACAAAACAAGTTTTTTCAATTAAATTTGTTACTGTTCTAATAATTTCTTTTCCTAGCGCAATTATTGCTGACTATTTTAATATTCCTCTAGCTTGGTTTTTAGGTCCTATGATTATCACCTCAATTGCTGCTTTATCTGGTCTAAAAATCCTGATGCCTAAAATTGTATTAAGTTTTATCTTAATAATTTTAGGTTTGCATATTGGAAATTACATAGACCAAAATCTATTTAATCAAATGCTTGATTGGATTTGGACTTCATTAATTATGTTAATCTACATAATAATTTGTATTTTAGTTGTCGCTAAATACCTCCAAAAATTTGCAAGTTATGGAGAAAAAGCTTCAATATTTTCAGCAGCACCTGGTGCACTAGGTCCTTTAATGATTTTAGCAGAAAATGAAAAAACAGATTTATCTCAAGTTGCAACTTCTCACTTAATTAGATTAATCATCATAATAACTGTCATTCCATTTATTATAGTTAATAATACTGACAACAGTGTTTTGTTAAATAATGACTTTAATTATTTAGCTCAAAATCATTTCAATTTAATTTTACTTATTGTTGCTTCTTTGTTTTTTGTATTTGTTTTTGATAAAATTAGAATACCTGCAGCATTACTATCTGGAACATTATTTGCGAGTGGTTTGTTACAAATAACAGATATAGCCTCATATAAATTACCAGATGAAACAGTAAATTTTTGTTTGCTAATGCTCGGTGCATCTGTGGGCTGTAGGTTTGCAGAAAAAACCGTTAAAGAGATAGCCAATAATTCTCTTCATAGTATTGTAGCTACTACTATTTTGGTTGTACTAGGTTTAGTTGCAGCCTATGTTGCAACATTATTTGTTGATACAAATATTTTAACTTTAATATTATCATTTAGTCCTGGTGGAATTTATGAGGTGGCAGTTATAGCAATTGCTTTTGATTTAGATCCAGATTTTGTCGCTTTTCACCATATAATAAGATTACTTTTCATACTTTTCACAGTTCCTGTATTTTTAAGAATAATTGAAAAAATTAAGAAATAGCTTCAGAAAGTCTCTCAAAAACTTTTTCTGGAGAGAGTTTAGATAATTCAGGGGCTTGTATCGCTTTAAAATTTTCTCTTTCAATACTTACTTTAAAAGGAGTTGTGTGAGATCCAAATAAAGCGATTCCTTTTGATCCTAAGTGTGCTGTCATATGTGCTGGTCCAGTATCATTTGCAATAACAAATGAACTATCTTTAATTAATGTTGCTAACTGAGAAATATCTAAGGCTTTACCATTATCTAAAATACAAAGTGCATTAATATTTGATGCTTCTTTAATTTCACTCGGACCAGGTGCAATCACTGCTTTAAATTTATTATCTGACTTTTCATTAATCATAGCAATTAACTCATTATAATAAGGCCATTTCTTTGAAGTTAAATGCGGCGAACAAAAAGGAAAAAGAAGAATGTATTTATCTAATTGATGATAATTTTTTATTTGAGATATATCTGTTGTGCTCCACGAAAAATCAGGTTTCAAAGTATGATTTGTATTTATGCCTGAATATTTTAATTGATGATCAAATCTAGACAAAACAGAATCTTTATCAAAATCTTGTTTTGTAGTCCCTTCAGGCAACGTTGTGTCAGTAGATGACCAAGTATCTTTAGTTGCTTTTGGAAATAAAATTTTTTTATAAAAAGCTGTTCTACTTGAGTTTTGAAGATCATAAACTTTAAAAAAATTATATTTTTTTATGTTTTTCATTAAGGAATATAAATAAATTAGGTTTAGTCTTGATAATCGCTTATCTAAAATAACATTAGAAATGTGTGGATTTTTTTTAAATAAATCAAAGTATGGTTTAGTTGTAAGTAAATGAATTTCATCTCCTTTATGATTCTCAGAAATATCTTGAATTGCACCACAAGCTTGGGCTATATCACCCAAAGATCCATGTTTAATGATTAAAATATTAGACATATTTTTAACAATTTAACATAGTATAAAATTTAATGAATAAAATTATGGTAGAAGTATCGGTAGGCGAACTTTTAGACAAAATTTCAATCTTAGAAATTAAAAAAGAAAAAATAAAAGATCCTGAAAAACTGAAATTTATATCAAATGAACATTCGATTCTTAAAGATCAGTTAGAAAAAAATATTAAATCTGACGATAAACTAAATAAACTATTTCAAGATTTAAAAGATATTAATGCCAAGCTTTGGGTTATAGAGGACGACAAAAGAGATTGTGAAAAAAATAAGGACTTTGGTGATAAATTTATAAAACTATCTAGAGATGTTCATTTTTTAAATGATGACCGAGCAAGAATTAAATTAGAAATAAACAATCACACTGGATCAAGTATTAAAGAAATTAAAGAATATACTAGTTACTAAAAACTTTAGGAAACCAATCCTCTCTCATCAAATCTCCAGTTTTTAAATTAATACCATTAAATGGTGGCGAGGTAGGCCCTCCTCTATCAATATATTTAACATCGTCACCTATAAATCTCATCGAAAATGCTCTTCTAGATTTAGTCGAATTATTTCCTGTTGAGCCATGTACGGTTTTAAAATTAAATAGAACAGCATCCCCTAAACTTAGTTCTGGAATTAAAATACTTTTTTCAAATTTTTTTTGTGAAGGTAAATCCATGAAAGCACTATCATCATCATACCAAGATTGGTTATTTGACCATTTTGTGGGTCTAATTAACTTTGACCATTTATGAGAACTTAAAATTAATTTAAGATTATTTTTCTGATCAACTTCATCTAACGGAATCCAAAAACTTCCTGTATCATTACCATCTACACAGTAATATGGTATATCTTGATGCCAAGGTGTTTCTTTGTGAGTGCCTGGATCCTTTATAAAAATGTGATCATGAAAAATTTGAGTAGATTTAGAATTAGTTGCCTCTGCAACTATTTGAGCTCCAGGTGAGTTATATAAACAATCCTTAAATTCTTCTATCCTCTCCCAGTTACAATAATCCTCAAAAAATCTTCCATTATCATCAGTTACATTTTCTCTTGCGTGTTTACTTGGACTATCTAAAACTTTTTGAAATCCTTTTCTAAGCGGCTCAATCCAATTTTTAAATACATCTTTAATTATTATTACACCATCATTTTGATAATCATTAATTTGTTTCTCTGATAAAAACATTTTTATTGTTGAAAGCTGTACTTTTTCTCTAAATATTTAATTACATTATGAATGATAAAAGTCATGAACAAATAAATACCACCAGCAACAATAAATACTTCGATTGGTTTAAATGTTGTTGAAATTATATATTTAGCAACACCTGTTAAATCCATCAAAGTTACTGTGCTTGCTAAAGAAGTTCCTTTCATCATCAATATTATTTCATTTCCATAAGCAGGAAGTGATTGTCTAATAGCAATTGGAATTTGAATTTTATAAAAGATTATTTTGTTTGATATTCCTAAGCTTTTTCCAGCTTCAATGATTCCTGGTTTTATAGTTTGAAACGCAGATCTTAAAATTTCAGAAGTATATGCACCAGTATTTAGTGTAAATGCTATTATTGCACACCAATAAGGTTCTTTTAAAATTACCCATAGAAATGTTGTTCTTAAATATTCGATTTGTCCTAACCCAAAATAAATTATGAAAATCTGGACCAATAATGGTGTTCCTCTAAATATGTATGAATAGCCATAAGCAAATTTATTAATAACTATATTTTTATTTAATCTTAAAATTGCAAAGAAAAGCCCAAGGAATAATCCAAAAAATAATGATGCAGATAATAATTTTAAAGTAACTACTGTTGCTCCCAAAAGTTTAGGAAAACTAGTTATCATTAAATCAAAATCCATTAATAACCCCTGCTATATCTAAGTTCTAATTTGTTAATTAATTTCATACTCACGTAAGTAAGCAGTAGATATAAAACTGCTGCAAACGAATAGAAGAATAATGGATCTCTAGTAGATCCTGCTGCAATATAAGATTGTCTCATTATCTCAACTAATCCTGTTACTGAAATAAGAGAAGTGTCTTTTAAAGTTATTTGCCAAACATTACTTAGATTTGGAATAGCAAGTCTTAACATTTGAGGAAAAATTATTTTGTAAAATTGACCAAACTTATTTATCCCAAGAACTTTTGCAGCTTCAAATTGACCTTTGTCTATTGATTGAATTGCTCCCCTAAATACTTCTGTTGAATAAGCTCCTGAAATAATACCAATAGCCATTGAACCAGTAATAAAGGCATTTATTTCTATGTATTCATAATACCCAAAAATAGAAGCCACATACATGATGGCTCCACTTCCTCCAAAAAAGAAAAGGTAGATTACTAATAGTTCAGGAACTCCACGAATAACTGTAGTGTAAAAATTACCAACTAAATTTAAAGTTTTATATTTTGAAAGCTTTAAAGGAGTGAAAATTAATGCAAAAAAGAAACCAACTAACATTGCTGTAATTGATACAGCAACTGTCATCAGGGTTGCGTAAAATAACTCATCCCCCCAACCTGTTTTACCAAATGCGAGAAGTTCCATATAGATTGGCGACTATATATTATAGTCGCCAGATCTGAAATGAATTACATAGAAGCGTCGAAACCAAAGTGCTTAATAGCAAGCTTGCTAATAATTCCTTGTTTTCTAGCTTTGTTAATTGCTTTATTGAAGTCTTTTAAGATTTTAGCATCTCTTTTCCCGATTGCACTATCGCTAGCTTGTCTGATACCAACACCTACACCATTACCAAATGCACCACCTGAAAAAGTTGGTCCAACTAATACAA
Source organism: uncultured Pelagibacteraceae bacterium (assembly GCA_902595595.1). GTDB lineage: Bacteria > Pseudomonadota > Alphaproteobacteria > Pelagibacterales > Pelagibacteraceae > Pelagibacter. The sequence goes on from CACJQX010000003.1 coordinate 48,483, forward strand.
CTGGTTTACCTGATTTATCAGCATAATCTGTAAATGCTACCGCTGCAGCTAAAGCAACATCACATCTTCCAGATGTTAGATCAAGGTTAACTTCATCTTGAGTTTTGTAAGTTCTAACATTTACACTTCCTACATCACCAGATTCTAAAAAGTTTTGGTGAATTGTTCCTGTTTGAGTACAAACAGTTTTACCTGCAAGTGCTCCTGTTAATGTTTTAAGAGCTTTTTTAACATCAGATCCACCTAATGATAAATTAATACCTTCTGGTGTATCCATTCCTTCTAAACTTGAACCTTTCATTACTGCAAGAGAAGCTACTTCATCAGCATAACCTTGTGAAAAAGTAATTGTTTTTTGTCTTTCAGCAGTAATTGACATTCCAGCCATTATTGCATCAAACTTTCTCATTACTAAAGCTGGTATCATACCGTCCCAGTCTTGTTCAACGATAGTACACTCATACTTCATAATTTTACAAAGTTCTTGAGCAAGCTCGACCTCAAAACCAATAAGATTTCCTGATGCATCTTTTGAATTCCATGGTGGGTAAGCGCCTTCAGTTCCAATTTTTATTTTTTCAGCAGAAACGTTTCCAATGATAAATAAAGAAGCAAGAACTGTTAAAATAGTTTTTTTGAATATATTCATTATTTTCTCCTTTAATTAAGAATAATTATTTCACAGTTTTAAAAAAGAAAAAAGAAAAATTAATGATTTATTGAGGAAGAAAAATTCCAAGAACAATCAAAACTAGGTATATAAACTCTTGATAATTTTGCATTTCCAAAGTTTTGATTAAAAACATTTAACCAGTTTTCAACCTGCTGTGGTTTTTTATCCTGACTTCCTACTTGAGCAGTAATAACTCCTTTTGGTTTTAAAATTCTCACTAATGAATCCATATTCTTAGAAGCTAAATCTATGCAAAATTGATCATCATTTAGATCAACAAAAATATGATCGTAAGTATCATCACTTATTGATTTAATACTTTCAAAAGCATCACCCCATACACATTTGACAGAATTTTTTTCTGTTGCTTTCTTTCCAATGTCTCCGAGATGTTTATTACAAACATCAACTACTTCAGGATCCAGTTCATACCAATCTATAAAGTTAAAATTTTTGGAAATGCATTCTCTTGCAACTCCGCCATCTCCACCTCCAATAATTGCAGCTCTTTCATTATCTTTATTTAAATTTAAACCAGAGCCTACAAACGTCGAGCTGTATAAATGCTCATCAGTTGAAGCTACTTGTATTTCACCATCAATAAATAAAGATTTACCAAATTGCTCTAAATCTAAAATTTCTATGTGTTGACCTACTTTAGATTTAAAATCCTCTAAAACATCATTTACTACATATGATTTTTGTAAACCTGGCGAACTGTAAATGTCGTGATAAAGAGACTTAGTATCTCTATTAAATTCTTTTTTAACTATTCTTTTATGTTCAAATTCTTTTTTTATAATATCTATCGCTACTGAGGGGTTTACTTTTCCACATGTAAAGAAATCAAAACTTATAATTCCTTTTTCTGGAAATGTATGAAAACTAATGTGACTTTCAGCTAGTAAAGCAAGAATTGTAAAACCCTGAGGTTCAAATTTATATTTAGATATGTTGAGAATTGTTACTTTTGCAGCTTTTGCAATATCATTAATTACTTTTTCAAATACTGTGGGATCGTATTCTTTAGTTGTACCAATAATGTCTAGAGTTAAGTGTTCTCCAACTTTAGTCATTAGCTATCCTCTTTTATAATTCTTTGCTTTGGATAAAACTTTTTTCATTTCATTAATTGAAAGAATCTTAGGATTACCCAATTTAAGGCTCGTTATATACTGAAGCGATATATTTTCAACCTCTTCAGCAAGTTCAAAGGCTTTTGATAAACTTTCTTCAAATGCAATCTGTCCGTGATTTGAAATTAAACAAGCTTTTCGACCCTTTAAAGCTTTCAAAATATTTTTTGACAATTCTCTTGTTCCAAATGTTGCGTATTTTGCACATTTTATGTCATGACCTCCTGCCATTGCTACCATATAATGAAACGACGGAATTCCTCTCTTGTGAGTAGAAACTGCTGTAGCGAATGTTGAGTGTGCGTGAACAATTGCTTTTGCGTCTTTTTTTTTTCTGTAAATATCTTGATGAAATTTCCATTCTGATGATGGTACACCTTTTTTTTTATTAAATTTTCCATCTGATGAAACAAAAACTATGTCTTTATTTTTAAGAGAAGAATACTTCTTACCTGATGGAGTAATTAAAAAACCATCCTTATATCTTGCTGATATGTTACCAGATCTTAAAGCAGACAAATTCTTGCTATTAAGCATTTTTGAAAATTTGATAATTTCAGCCTTTATTTTACTCATAAATAATTGCTTGCTTTTAACTTAATTTAAGATCAGACTACATATAATTTAAAATGACTGATACTATAAAATATTTCCTAGAAGAGAGCAAAATGCCTAAGACATGGTATAATATTGCTGCAGATCTTCCAAAACCGCTTGATCCAGTTTTGCATCCAGGTACTTTAAAACCAATAGGACCAGATGATTTAGCTCCTTTATTTCCTATGGCTTTAATTGGTCAAGAAGTTTCTCAGGATAGAGAAATTGAAATTCCTGAGCCAGTAAGAGATATTTATAAACAATGGAGACCATCCCCACTTTATAGAGCTAGAAAATTAGAAAAATTTTTAGATACACCAGCAAAAATTTATTATAAGTACGAAGGAGTGAGTCCATCCGGAAGTCACAAACCTAATACTGCAGTTGCACAAGCATTTTATAATAAAGAAGAAGGAACAAAAAAAATAACTACAGAAACAGGTGCAGGTCAATGGGGAACTTCTTTAGCGTTTGCATGTAAATTGTTTGGGATAGAATTAGATGTTTATATGGTTAAAGTTAGTTTTGAACAAAAACCATATAGAAAGCTTGTAATGCAGACATATGGAGCAAGATGTGTTGCAAGTCCATCAGATGAGACAGATAGTGGAAAAGCTATATTAGCAAAAGATCCAAAAAATACTGGTAGCTTGGGTATAGCTATTTCTGAAGCCGTCGAGATGGCAGCAAAAAACCCTGATACAAAGTATGCACTTGGTAGTGTATTAAACCATGTTCTTATGCATCAAACGATTGTTGGTAATGAAGCTTTGCTTCAAATGGAGATGGCCGATGATTATCCAGATATTTTAGTTGGTTGTACTGGTGGCGGAAGTAACTTTTCAGGATTAGTTTTTCCTTTCATTGGTAAAAATTTTAGAGAAGGAAAAAATACTAGAGTAATTGCTTGTGAGCCAAAATCTTGTCCTTCACTAACAAAAGGTAAATTTGTTTATGATTTTGGTGATACTGGAAGGTTAACGCCATTAATGAAAACACATACTTTAGGCTCTCAATTTATTCCACCAGCAACACACTCAGGTGGATTGAGATATCACGCTATGGCACCAATGGTGAGTCATCTTAAAGAAATTGGTGCTATAGAAGCAAAAGCTTATGGTCAAAAAGAATGTTTTGAGGCCGGAGTGTCATTTGCAAGAACTGAGGGAATAGTTCCTGCTCCTGAAGCAACTCATGCTGTTAAAGGTGCAGTAGATGCAGCATTAGAATGTAAAAAGAACGGTGAGGCTAAATCAATTCTATTTAATCTTTGTGGACATGGTCATTTTGACATGAAAGCTTATGGAGATTTCTTTGAAGGAAATTTAGCGGAAGATAAATTTGATCAGGCTAGTGTAGACAAGGCATTAGAGGAACTTCCAAAAATTGCTTAATATAAAAATTGAGTCTCATTAAACCATTTAGCGGAATAAGACCTAAAAAAAAATTTGCAAAAAGAATTACATCTCCTAACGTCAGTTATATTGATAATTATAAACCAAATAAAGAATTAAATTTTCTTAATTTATTAAATTCTTCTAATATAAATAAATCAAAAAAAATGCTTAGTGCTCTTAAAGAGAGAGGCATTATTCAAAAAGATCAATCTAATCATTTCTATTTATATAGAATTACTCACAGTAAGAAAAAATTACTTGGAATTGTTGGAAAAATAAATTTAGAAAATTATGATGATAAAAAAATATTAGGTCACGAGGAAACTTTTGTTGAAAGGATAAGAAAAAGAAAAGAGCAATTATTAAAATTTAACAGTCAAATAAGCCCTATTTATACAACATATAAAACTACTCCCAATTCTTTAAAAAAGTTAAATCGTATTTTTAAACACAAGCCAGATTATAATTTTATATCTAAAGACAAATGCAGGCATGAACTTTGGGTTGTTAAAAAGAACAAAATAGAAAAATTACTTGGAACTTATCTTAAAAGTATAAATAAAATATATATATGTGATGGACATCATCGAATTCAAGCAATGCTCAAGAGTAAAAAGAAAATTGCTCCTATGATAATTGCTTTTCCTTATAAACAAGTAAATATACTGGATTACAATAGAGTAATAAAAACTCATTTGAAATTTGATAAAATTAAGAAAATAATTTTAAAACATTTTTCTTTAAATATTTCTAAAAAAAATAAAGTACTAAAGCCAAATCAAATTGAAATGTATACGAATAAGAAGTGGTATACTCTTCAACCATTTAAACAATCAAAAGAATTGGATGTAACAATATTAAGGAAATTAATATTAAATAAAATCTTGAAAAGTAAAAAAAATATAAAATTCGTGTCAGGTTTTAAAGGTAAAAAAGCTTTAGAAAAATTTGTAAACTCTAAAAAATATAATTTAGCATTTAAGTTATATCCAACTAATATTTCGCAAGTTTTATCTTTTGCTGAAAAGAAAAAATTTATGCCACAAAAATCTACATGGTTTCACCCAAAACCACTCGATGGATTGATTTCTTCTAATATTATTTCTTAAATAATTCTTTTAAACCATCGGATGAGGCATCCGAAATCCCTCTTTCTGTAATCAAACCTGTTACATATTTTGCAGGCGTAACATCAAAAGCTAAATTCTTTGCCTTACTTTTGTTAGGGTAGATTAAAACTTTTTTAATTTCATTATTCTCATCCATACCCTCAACATACGATAATTCTTCTGAGTTTCTTTCTTCAATAGGAATATCTTTTGCATCTTTAATATCCCAATCGATTGTTGAGCTTGGAAGGGCCACATAAAAAGGAACATTATTATCATTGGCAGCTAATGCTTTAAGATAAGTTCCAATTTTATTACAAACATCTCCATTAGATAAAGTTCTGTCAGTTCCAACAATACACATATCAACCTCACCTCTTTGCATTAAAATTCCACCAGTGTTGTCAGCAATTATTGTGTTTGGAACTTCTTCCTCATTTAATTCATATGAAGTTAAATTTGCACCTTGGTTTCTTGGTCTTGTTTCGTCTACCCACACATGAACTGGAATTCCTTTTTTATGAGCATGATATATAGGTGAAGTTGCTGTACCCCAATTAATAGTTGCTAACCAACCTGCATTACAATGTGTTAATATGTTTACTGTATCTTTCTTTTTATTATAAATTTCTTCAATTATTTTTAATCCATTAATACCAATATTTTCACAAAACTTTTCATCTTCATCACATATTTCTTTTGCCTCATTTAAAGCTATTCTTAATATTTGATCGCTGTTAATTCCTGTTAATTTTTTTATCATTCGGTCTACGGCCCACTTTAAATTAATAGCAGTAGGTCTTGATTGAATTAATTCTTTTGCACTTTTTTTTATAAATTCTGAATTATTATTTTCTTGAACTGCCAAAGCTATACCATAAGCAGCCGTTCCTCCTATTAAAGGTGCTCCTCTTACCTCCATTACTTTAATAGCATTGATTGCATCATTTACTGTCTTTAGTTCTTTAATAATAAATTGATGTGGAAGTTTTGTTTGATCAATTATTTTAACAATATTTCCTTCATACCATATTGTTCGATATTCTTTTCCTTGGATTTTCATTAAAATAATTTTCCCAAATAATTAACTAAATCTTTTTCTTTTTTTTCTTCATCAGCATAACATTTTGTTAAAGCTAAACCATGATATCCACCAAGAGTAGTTTTTTTTTTACATTTTGAATCTGAAATATTTACAAATTCAACATTATTTGATTTTTTAAGTAATGAATAATCATTGGGACTATTGTAATTATCTTTATCGTGAGTAATTATTATTGCGTTCAATTTAGTAAAATCTCCAAATCCATAGTATCTAATATCTTCCCACCACGGCCATTCTTTTCTATTTTTCACTGTTCCTCCAGCACCTGGGTGAAGACCAATTACACCATTAATTAAATTATCATTATTTGATTGTATTTTTAAAGATTGCCAACCACCTGACGAATGACCAGCTAAGATAATATTTTTAAACCCACTATCTGCAAACTTATAAATTGTATTTTCAATTACTTTTAATTTTCGATTTTGCTTTTGATTGTTTATTAAAAATTTACCCTTACTATCCTTCAAACTTAAGTTTCCTGTTTTTTCATGATGTTTCCACATTTTATCTTGTTCTGATTTTGACCAGCCTCTAACACCTGAACAAAGTCTATAAATTTTAACTTCAAAATTATTTATCTTTTTATTGTGTAAATTTCTAATAACCTGAGGCACTAAATTCCATTTACTCAAGCATTTATCTAATTTTTGATCACCCATTGCTCCATGTGTATAAATTACCAATATTGTATTTTCTTTATTATCAATTTTATCTACAGAGTAAATTTTACCTGCGTTATCAATAAACGCACTATCTTTTGAAATTTTTTTTAAATCCTTTTCAAATTTTTTATCAGCAAGTGTATTTGTGTTAATTAATAAAAAAATAATTAATATTAATATTTGTCTCATTTTTTTAAAAGTATCCTACCTGCTACTGTCTTGAGTTTCTCAATTGTTTTTTTTGTTCTTTTCTCAGGTGCTGTTATTATTGCTACATCTAAACAATTATTTGTTGGGTCATTTGGATCAATATGATCTTCAAAATTATCAATTAAATTTTTTATCATAACTTTTGCTTTTTCAGCGTTACCTAACAAAACTTTGATAACTTGTTGAACATCAACATTTTCATGATCTGGATGCCAACAATCAAAATCTGTTACCATAGAAACTGATGCATATCTTATTTCAGCTTCTCTTGCTAATTTTGCCTCTGGCATATTAGTCATGCCAATAACGTCTGCTTTCCATGATCTATATAAATTAGATTCTGCTAATGTAGAAAACTGTGGTCCTTCCATAACTAAGTAAATTCCATTTCTTTGATAATCTATATTAGATTTTTTAATTGCATCCTCGCAAGCATTCATTAAACCATTAGAAGTAGGATGAGCCATTGATACATGGGCAACAATCTCATCATCAAAAAAAGTTTTTGCTCTTGCAAATGTTCTATCAATAAATTGATCAACAATTACAAATTTTCCTGGGGGAAGATCTTCTTTTAAAGAACCAACCGCCGAAACTGAAACAATATCTGTAACTCCAAGTTGTTTAAGTGCATCTATATTTGCTCTAAAATTTATATTTGAAGGAGAAACAAAATGTCCTCTCCCGTGTCTTGGTAAAAAATAAACTTCCTTACTGTTATATTTAGTTTTTAAAATCTGATCAGAAGGTTTGCCCCAGGGTGTTTGTAAATCAAGTAACTCTCTTTCTTTGAATTCCTCAACATCATAAAGACCACTACCACCAATTATTGCTAATTTATTTGTTGTCATAGTTAAAAATTTATTTATTTATACTTTTAAATTTAACAATTATGAATTTAAAAGATTACATTAGATCCATACCTGATTATCCAAAAAAGGGTATTTTATTTAGAGATATAACAACGCTAATTAAAGATGAAAATGCTTTTGAAGAAACGATTAATCAAATCATTGATAGGTCAAAAAAATACAATTTTACAAAAATTGCAGCTATAGAGTCCAGGGGTTTTGTATTTGCTTCTGCTGTTTCCTATATTCTTAAAAAACCTTTTATAATGCTTAGAAAAAAAAATAAACTACCTGCAGAAGTTCATTCTATTGATTTTGAATTAGAGTATGGAACTGCTACTATTGAAGTTCACAAAGACTCTATTAACGAAAATGATAGCGTTTTAATTATTGACGATTTAATTGCTACAGGTGGAACTGCTGAAGCTGCAGCAAAATTAATTGAAATTTCTAAAGGTAACGTAGCAGCTTTTGTTTTTGTAATTAATTTATTTGATTTAGGTGGTTCTGATAATCTTATTAAAAAAAATTATAGAGTTGAAAATTTAATCGATTTTCCTGGTCATTAAAAATTTACCAAGATGAATTTGGACCTTTTAAAAATTCTAGTTCTTCTTCAGTAGATTCTCTTCCTAAAATTTCATTTCTGTGTGGATATCTATGAAATTGTCTAATTGCTTTTGTGTGATCTTGCCAAAATTTTTTTATTTCATTGTATCCTTCGTGTTCTCTTAAATATTTTTTCAATAAGTAATAAGCCATTTCATGATCGCTGATTTCCTCGCTATGAATTAAAGGTAACAACATAAAAAATCTTTGATTTACATTCATAGCTTCTAAATAACCTGAATAAACCGCATCATTTACAATCAATCTAGTTTTTTGATCTTGAGCAAAAGCTTTTTTGTCATTTCTAAACATATTTCTTGAAAACTGATCAAATAAAATAACTAAAGCTAGACAACTCATGGGGTTATCTTGCCAATCATCATATTCATTTTGACATGCTAATTCATAGTCTTTTAAGAAATTATCTTTTATTTTTTTATCAAACTTTTCATCTTTTTTGAAACGCATTTCAGAAGGGGTTTCTTTAAACCAGAAATCTAGAATTGCTTGTGCTCTTTCTGGTATCATTCAGCTAGTGGTTTTAATAATTTTAAAATCTTTTTATGATTGGCTTTACTATTTGAAACAATAATATTTCCTCCAACAACAGGGTTTTTGTTGCCCCATGTGGTTACTATTGCTCCTGCTGCTCTCACAATTGGTATTATAGGATGAATATCCCAAATCTTATTTGCACATTGTGCAACCATTTCAAGTCTACCTTCTGCTAATTGACAATAGGTCAATGCATCAAAACATGGAAACTGCATTCTTTTTATAAATTTTTTAATTTTAGATTGCTGTTTTAAAGTTAATTGATTATGAAAAGCAGCAGCTAATTTTGCATTCACAAAATTTAATTTTGAGTTAACTTTAAGTTTTCTTTTTTTATTATTTTCAAAAACAAATGCAGAATTTTTATTTAAATTTAAATAATATTTTCTCATTTTAGGGAAATTTGCTAATCCTAAAATTGGTTCTCCATTGTAATTTAATGAAATGAGATTGCTCCAACTAGGATTACCTACAACATATGATCTGGTTCCATCAATCGGATCAATCACCCAAGAAAATTCGCTTTTAGTATTTTTATGACCATATTCCTCACCAATAATTTGGTGATTAGGAAATTTTTTTGAAATTTTAGATCTTATGAATTTTTCAAATGCTTTGTCTGATGTTGTTACAGGATCGTAACCTTTGCCTTTCATCTTATTGGTTATCTTAAATGGCTTATCTAACTTTGCGTAATAAAACTTAGTCAAATCTTTAGCAAGTTGATTTAAAAAGCTTGCATATATTGGATATTTTTTTATATCAAATTTTTTCACAATGAACTCTTACTATTTAATTTATGTTGATTAAAGTTAAATTTTAAATAATCCTTAGCTTACTATTATGAAAATCGAGCTAGTTGAAAATAAGGTTTATTTTAATAATGGGTCTGAAAAAAAAGAAATTCACCCATTCTGGTTAAGAGAAAGAGTTAATGGTGAGGAGTATTTAGATAAAGGAACTCAGCAAAGACTTTTTGATCCTACCTTTTTAAGTAATAATATTTCAATAAATAAAGTAAACCTTAATGAAAAATACTTAGAGGTTGATTTTAATGACGGTGTTAATTCAAAATTAGAAATTGATAAAATTACCTCTGAATTTTCAAAAGAAGATATTGTAATAAAATCTATTGAAAAAACTAAGTGGGACTCCTCTTTAAAAAATATAAAAAATTTTGAATACCAAGAAAATTTTTACGAAAGTAAAGAGATGCACGATCTACTTGTTTCATTTTACAAATATGGTTTTGTAATAATTAAGAATATTCCAACATCTAAAAATTATATTGTGGAATTTGCTAATTCTATAGGCAGTGTTCGAAGAACAAATTTTGGTGAATATTTTAATGTAAAATCCAAACCTGATCCAAACGATCTTGCTTATACTTCATTGGCCTTAGCACCTCATACTGACAATCCTTATAGAAATCCTGTACCATGTATTCAAATTTTACATTGTATAGAAAGTAAAGTTTCAGGAGGATTATCAACATTAGTAGACGGTTATACAGTTACTGAAGATTTAAAAAATCAATACCCAGAATTTTATAAAATTTTAACTGAAGTAAAAGTTAGATTTAGATTCATAGATAATGAAGTAATTTTAGAAACTATCTCTCCTTTGATTGAACTAAACGAGGATAAGAGTTTCAAACAGGTAAGATTTAGTCCTAGATTAGACTATGTTCCAGTTTTAGAAAAAGAAAAATTAGATCTTTACTACCAAGCAAGAAAAAAAATATCCGAAATGTATAATTCAGATAAATATAGAATTGAATTCAAACTCGAGCCAAAAGACTTAATGATGATGGATAATCACAGACTTCTCCATGGAAGAACAGCTTATGAAACAAAAGAAGGTGAAAGATTTTTACAAGGTTGTTATATTGATTATGATAGTACCGAGGGAAAACTTAGACACTTAAAAAGAAAGTTTAATCTTTAAACAAATTTTCTATTTGAGCTTCAGCCTCTTTGATTGATTTTTCATAATCTAGTGCCATTTGATCTGCACTAATTATATCTACTTTTTCTATACCAAAAAAATTAAGAATAAATTTTAACCAAGGAGTTAAAAAATCTTCTGAACTATTTAGTTTTGTTCCTCCAGAAGTAATAACTAGATATGCATGTTTGTTTTTTAACAATCCCTCTCTTCTACCATTTGGTTTAAATCTAAAAGTTTCACCTATACGAGCAGCTAAATCCGACCAAGCTTTAAGTGTTGCTGGAGGACCATAATTATAAATCGGAGCCGAAATTATTATGACATCACTCTCTTTCAATTCCTTTACAAGTTTATCAGAAAGTTCAAACATTTTTTTATGTTCTTCTGTTTGATCTTTTTCATCTATATTCATTCCAGATTCTGTAAGCCCACTTACAAAGAGCATCTCATCATCTAAATCTCTATAAATAACTTCATCACCAGACTTTTTAATTTTATCTAAAAGTTTTTTTGCTAAAGCTCTAGAGGTAGAACCTTTTTTTCGAGCACTGGAGTCTATTTGATAAATTTTCATTAATACCTTTTATCCGAATTTTTGCATAAAAGGAAAGATTTCAATGATATAAAAACCAATAGCTTGTAATTGATTGGTTAAAATTAAAATACCTGTAACCAATAGAGTTATTCCACCAATTTTTGATATTAAACTAATATTTTTCTTAAAATTTTTAGAAAATAATAAAAATCTTTGAATTAAGTATCCAGACAAAACAAAAGGAATAGCAAGACCTAATGAATAGGAAATTAACAATATTAAAGCTCTTGATAAAGTTTCTTCAATAGATGCTAAAGCTAAAATTGAACCTAAAATTGGACCGATACATGGTGTCCAGCCAAAACCAAAAGCAACACCAATTACATATGGAAAAAGAATATTTCTTGATTCTTTTGCATCAAATCTTTTTTCAAAATTTAAATATGGAATATTGATTATTCCAATTAATTGAAGAGAAAAAATTATAATAATTATTCCAGCTGAAATTCTTAATACTTCTGAATTTTGCAAAAGTGCCTGTCCTAAAAAAGATGCTGACGCCCCTAAAATCACAAATACAGTTGAGAACCCTAAACAAAATAAAATTAATGGAAAAAAATTGATTTTTTTTTGATTTAAAATTTCTTGTAATGATTGGCCAGAGATATAAGAAATATATCCAGGTATTAAAGGTAGAACGCATGGAGACAAAAAGCTTATAAGTCCTGCCCCAAAAGCAATTAAGATTTCAAACATTTATCCAGTATTTTTCATTGCTGCAGAAATACCTGCAATCGATGTCATTAAAGCATCTTCAAGAAATTTTTTATCTAAATTTTTATATTTTTTATTTGTTAATTTATTCATTACATTTGCCTGCAGTATATTTAACATTTCTGTATAGTTATTTCTTATAAATAAAGACTTTCTAAATTCTTTTCTTTCTTTTACCACTTCTTTAGGAGTAATTTTATTATGCAATTTGACCAATGCCTCAAATTGAAATCTTAATTTTTTACCAATTCTTTTTAGTGATGCATCAGCTAAATTATTTTCATAAATAACTGATATTTCTGGATCCACCTTTGAAATTACCATATCTAAAATATCCATCGTTGATACAAAGTATGGCCAATTTCTTTCCATGTCAGTCATTGTTTTTTTGAACTTTTTGATTGAAGCATATCTCAATGCCTCGGTTGTCCCAAGCCAAGCAGGTAACATTAGTCTAATTTGTGTCCAAGCAAACACCCAAGGGATAGCTCTTAAACTTTGAATATTATCAACATTCTTTCTTTTGGTTGGTCTTGATCCAATCGCAAGCTTTCCAAGTGATTTATGAGGTGTAACTGTTTTGAAGTAACGAATAAAATCCTCACTTTGATTTAAGTATTTTCTATATGAGGATGTTGAAATTTCTGACATTTTTTGAATCAAATCACGCCAATTTGATTTTGATCTTGGTGGCGGATTTAAAGAAGCATCCATTACAGAGCCGATATAACTACATAGGTTATATTCAGCTAAAGGTTTGTATCCATACTTTTGTTGAATCACCTCCCCTTGATCAGTAATTCTTATTTTGCCATTAACTGTTCCTGAAGGTTGTGATTTTAAAGTAGCCTGAATAGGTCCGCCTCCTCTTCCTGGAGATCCACCTCTACCATGGAAGAAAACAAGATCTATTTTATATTTTTTAGCTAAACTTCTAAGCTCCTCTTGAAGTTTATATTGATGCCAACTCGCAGATAATTTTCCAGCATCTTTACTAGAGTCAGAATATCCAATCATAACTTCCTGCTTTGAATTAATCATTTTTCTATACCATGGAAGTTTGAATAAATTTGTCATTACACCATCAGCATTTTTTAAATCATCTAAAGTTTCAAAAAGTGGCACAACTCTTAATAAATTTTTGTTTTGTGCCTGCATTTGTAAAAAATAAACAGATAAAATATCAGATGCTGTTGAGGTCATTGATATTACATATGCACCTAGGCACTCAATTGGTGTTTTCGCTATCTGTTTGAGAGTATTCCAAACTTCTTTATTTTCCTTATCTTTTATTTTTATTTTATCTACAAAAAATTTTTTTTCTTTTATAGATTTATTTAATAATTTTACTTTTTCAATTTCACTTAAAGAAGAATATTTTATATTTTTTTTCTTTTTAAAAATTTCGTTTAAAAGTTTTTCATGTCTATCTGCCTCTTGTCTTATATCTAATCTTGCTAAATTAATTCCAAAGCACCTGACTCTTCTCATTAAATCTAAAAGGTCTGCATTTGCAATATACTCACCTCGGTTTGCTTTTAATGATTTTCTTACTTCTCTTAATGGAAGAGTTATTTCATTTTTATTTTGAATTAATTTTTTTTCATCTAAATCTGCACCGTTATTTAAATGATTTTCAATTAATTGATGGGTTAGTCTTACCTTATCCCTAATTGGTCTCAAATAAACTCTATAAGGTTCATAGCTATTTCCAGTTGCTCTTTTAATTTTTGTAGAGCATTCTTCCATTGATAAATCTTGTATCAATTTAGTAAGTTCTTTTTCATATAATTTTGCAGCTTGCCATCTAGAAAATAAAATTACCTTTTTTGTAACTTCAGCTGTTACATTGGGATTTCCGTCTCTATCTCCACCCATCCATGATCCAAATTGAATTGGATTAAAATCACGCGGTAAATCTTTCTTTAAATTTTTTCTGAATATGTCGTTAAGTCTTTTATAAACTTTAGGAATGGTGTCCCATAGACTATCCTCTATAACAGCTAAACCCCACCTCGCTTCATCTAATGGAGATGGTTTAGTCCTTTTAAGTTCATCTGTTTTCCATATTATTGCAATTTCCGAGTAGAGCTTTCTATCTAATTCTATAATCTTAGATGGATATTTTTTATAAAGATGTCTTTGCTCCATAATTTCAATTAAATTGGCATATTTTTGAATTAAAGTTCTTCTTTTTACTTCAGTAGGATGAGCGGTAAGTACAATGCCTATATCAAGTTTTGTGGCTTGTTCGTAAATTTTTTTATCCGAAATTTTTTTATTTTTAAATAAACTTTCTATTATATCTTCAATGAAAAGATTTTGATTTTTACTTTTAAAATATGGATTTTCAAATTCATTTAACTTTCTAGATGCATCTAATGACTCAGCTAAATTCATTAAATTTAAAATATGTGAAAATGCTCTTGTTAATTTAAATGTATTTTTAGAAGAAAGTTTTTTTACTTCTTTCGAAATTTTTGAAAAAATTTTACTTTTATTTTTATCTGATAAAGTATTTTTTGATAATAATCTGAATTTTTCAACAATTTCAAAAAAAACTGAACCTTCCTGATCTTTGATTACTCTTCCAAGAAAAGTTCCTAATAATCTAATATCTTCTCTTAAAAGCTTTGTTGGTATTCGCTCATAGTAAAGATCTCTTTTCTTCATTACTTATAATAAATTTTTTTTGTAAAATTCCTCTTGCATTTGTTTTTACACTAAAAAAGAATCCTGAATATCTAAATTTTCGCAGATCTGCTTTGCTCATCCCTTTTGTAGCTGTTGAAACATAAAGTTCTTTAGTATTTTTACCTCCAAATGCACAATTAGTTATATTTTTTGCAGGAAACTGAATTCTGTGAATTAATTTTGCTTTTTTATTAAAAACAGAAATACAAGCACCATGGAAATGAGCTACCCATAAATTTTTATTTTTATCTAAAGTCATTCCATCTGGTGAACCCTCATCAGAAGATAATTTTTTAAATATTTTTTTACTAACTATTTTATTATTTTTATTTATTTTAATTTTATAGATAGTTTTTTTTGGACTATCTGTATGATAAAAATTATACTGATCAATAAACGCTGGTCCATTAGTAATTCTATAATTTTTATCAACTTTTATTAATTTAAAATTTTTATCTAATTTATATAAAGAACCTTTTTCAATTTTTCTTTCCAAGTTGTCCATGGTGCCAAACCAAAGATTTCCAGCAGGATCTGTTTTACCATCATTAATTCTATTTAGTTTCAAGTTTGGTTCTATCTTTATTGATTTTAAAATTTTTTTTGATTTAAGATTTTGAATTCTTAATTCTCCCTGAAGACCTAAAATAAAAATATAATCTTTGATATGAGCGATAAAACCAATTTCTTTATTTACTTTAAAAATTTTCTTTTTTTTATTTTTAATATTGAAAGAATAAATTTTCTTTTTTTTAATATCTACAAAATAAATTGAATTATGTTCACCAACCCATAATGTTCCTTCACCTAAAGTACATCTTATTTTCCAAAGAGGTTTAGGTTCTGAGGTTTTTATTTTATTCATTTACTTCAAATTCCTTTATAAAGTCTTGATCAGGGTTAATACCAATACCTACATTATCTGTTACTGATGCAAAACCATTATTGTTTTTAACTTGGTCTAAAATTGAAAATTCTTCCTTTGGCAAATCTGTGATAAAAATATTTTTTTCTGTTGTATCAAACTCGAGCATAGATTTAGATGGAAATAATCCACCTGGCATATCTGGTTGTGCTGTCAACAAATGGAGGTTAACTGCAATACTCACTGCAGAGCCCCATACATGATTAATTACTGGTATAAAATTTGCTTGCGCTAATGCTGCAACTTTTAAATACTCCGTAATTCCGCCAAGTCCACAAACCTCTGGTTGAGCTATATCAATACACTTATTTGATATTAATTTATTCCAGCCATATTTGGTAAATTCAGCTTCTCCTCCCGCAATGCTAGTGGAAATTTTTTGTTTTAATTCTCTATAACCCTCATAATCTTCAGGAGCCACAGGTTCTTCAAACCAATAAATATCTAGCTCATCTAAACCTTTTCCAACATAAAGAGCATCTTTCAAATTATAAGCGTGATTGGCATCAACCATTAATTTAAAATCTTTTCCAACAGTGTCTCTCACAGCTTGAACCAACTTTAAATCTTCTTGTGGACCTAATCCAACTTTCATTTTCATTGCTTTAAAATTTTTTGATTTTATTTGCTTAGATTCTTCTTTGAACAAGGCGATCAATTCATCAACTGATTTTTTTTGTAACATCATTCCATATCCATATACTGGAACTTCATTATTACATTTACCACCTACAAGCTGATAAAGAGGAGTTTTAGTTTTCTTTCCAAGAATATCCCATAAAGCAATATCTACTCCTGATAATGCTTGAATTGGCATACCCTTTTGACCGCTATCTCTTAAAAGATTGTATACTTTTTGCCAGATGTGTTCTTTGTTTAAAGGATCTTCACCAATTACTAAAGGCTGTATAACCTTTTCAACAATAAACTTGTTTGCTAAAGCTATTTTTCCAGGACCAAAACATTCACCCCAACCTGTTATTCCCTCGTCTGTTTTAACTTCAACAAGATGAGCTGTACGATGTTTATAATACTGTTGTGAGTAACCAAGTTCTTTTTCTAACTCATATCTAAGTACATGACTTTTAATAGAAGTTATTTTCACAATTAATTATAAAGCAACTACCTTCGAGTTTTGCTCTCCTAGGTTTTCTATTGACAATTTCATTGTATCACCTGCTTTTAAAAACTGTTGAGGTTTCATTCCCATACCAACTCCTGGAGGTGTTCCAGTTGTAATTATATCGCCTGCTTGAAGAGACATATATTTACTCAAATAAGAGACGATAACATCGACGTTAAATATCATTGTACTTGTATTACCTGTTTGCATTCTTTTTCCATTAACATCTAAACTCATCTTTAAATTGTTAACATCTGCAATTTCATCTTTAGTAACAAAGTAAGGGCCGATTGGTCCATAAGTGTCGTGGGATTTTCCTTTAACCCATTGACCCATTTTTTCAATTTGCCATTCTCTTTCACTCACATCATTAACCAAACAATAACCTAATATATGATCTTGAGCTTGGCTTTCAGAAATGTGTTTTGTTTCTTTTCCTATAATAATCCCAAGTTCAACTTCCCAGTCTAATTTTTTAGATCCAGAAACTATTTCAACGTCATCATTAGGTCCAACTATACAACTAGTAGCTTTCATAAAAACTATTGGTTCAGAAGGAACATCAGCTCCAGTTTCAGCAGCATGATCAGAATAATTTAATCCAATTGCAACAAATTTTCCAGGCTTAGTAATACAAGATCCTATTCTATCACTTGCAGATAATTCTGGTAAAGATGATAAATCAGCACTTTGTAATTTAGAAATAGTTTCAAAATTTAAATGATCTGGATTTAAATCTTTAACGTGAGAGCTAATATCTCTAATTTTACCATCCTTATCTAATACAGCTGGTTTTTCGCTTCCTTTATTTCCTACTCTTAATAATTTCATATTTATCCTTTTGTTATTAAATTATATTGAAATTCCACCATCAACATGAATTGTACTTCCTGTTGTAAATGTTGCATCATCGCTAGCTAAATAAACAGCTACAGCTGCTATTTCTTCTGCGGTTCCTAATCTTCCCATAGGTTGTCTTGCTATAAAATCTTTTTTTGCTTGAACAAGATCAGGGCTTTGATTGACCCTATCTTGCCAAGAAGGCGAATAAACTGTACCTGGCGCAATTGAATTACATCTAATATTTTGTTTAACAAAATCTGCAGCGATAGCTTTTGTTAAACCAATCACTGCACCCTTTGTTGTTCCGTAAACAAATCTATTCGGAAAACCTTTAAAGCTAGATGCACATGAAGATATATTAATAATACTTCCACCATTTTGTTTAATCATTATAGGTAAAATAGCTTTGCACATAAAGTACATCGACTTAACATTTACATTAGAAGAAAAATCCCAATCTTTTTCATCACATTCCAATATTGTTCCATGATGAACAAATCCAACAGCATTAAATAAAACATCAACTCCATCTAAAGTTTTAGTAAACTCTAAAATTGCATTGTTGTCTGTTGAGTCTAGCTTTTGCACTTTTATCTCAGGATATTCTTTGTTTAAATCAGCTAAAGTTTTATCATTTAAATCAGTTGCAGTTACTTGAGCACCCTCTTTATGAAATGCTATTGCTGTTGCCTTTCCAATCCCTTGGCCTGCTGCTGTTACGAGAATTTTTTTACCTTCTAATCTTCCACTCATTTTTTATTTATCCTTTCGATTTCATTATAAAGTGAACTATGATCAGTGTTTCCATGACCATTATCGACAAGGGTTTTATACATTTCTTTCACTAAATTTGAAATAGGTAAATGTGTATTATATGAATTTGCACACTCTAAAATGTTATTCATATCTTTTAAATGGGTAAAAGTTTTACCTTTTGGAGTAAAATCTTTATCTATCATTCTTTTTCCATGAGTTTGTAAAATTTTACTGTCTGCCCAACCTCCAGAAAGAGCTTTAATTAATTTTACTGGATCAGCTCCAGCTTTTTCACATAAAGTTATTGCCTCCGCAACCGCTCCTATTGTAACTCCTACTACAATTTGATTTGCTAACTTTGAAACTTGTCCACTACCAATTGGTCCAACTAAAGTTGGATTTCCCATAGCTTTTAAAATATTTATAGAATTATCAAAGACACTTTGCTCTCCTCCAACCATTATAGCTAATGAAGCTTCCTCAGCTCCAATTGTTCCTCCTGAAACCGGTGCATCTAAATAATTCACATTTTTTGATTTTAGACTATTTCCATATCTTGTTGCTGTCGTTGGTTTAACCGAACTCATATCAATAACAGTTGATCCAGATTTTAAATTTTGTAATAAATCTGAATTACTCATTATTGCATCAACAGCGCTATCATCTGTTAACATTGTAATAATAAAGTCATTATCTTTAACAACTTCACCTAATGTTTTTGATATTTCAGCGCCAAACTCTTTCAAAGGTTCTGCTTTATTAATTGAACGATTGAATACTTTTAGTTTAAAATCTGATTTTAATAAATTTTTAGCCATTGGCAGGCCCATAAGACCTGTTCCAATAAAGCCTATTTTCATCATGGTTTCGGTTTAAACTCGTGGAAATTTTGCGTCATTGCTTCTGGGAAAAACATAACACATGCTAATACAATTAACTGAATAACTATAAATGGAGCAAAACCTCTAAATATATCTGTTAATGAAATATGTGGAGGAGCAACAGATTTTAAATAAAAAGCCGCAGGCCCAAACGGTGGACTTAAAAATGAAACTTGCATATTTACACAAAATAATATTCCAAACCAAATTGGATCAAATCCAAGAGCTATAACTATTGGTAAAAATACCGGCATTGCTAACAATACAATTCCAACCCAATCCATAAATGCTCCCATAATCAAAAACATAATCTGCATCATGAAAATTAAATACATTGGTTTTAAATCATAAGCCAAAATAGTTTCTGCTACATATTTAGGACCTCCAGCAAGAGAATAAGCACCTGCTAAAACTGTAGCGCCAAAAGTAATAGTTAAAATGGTTCCTGATGCTTTGAAAGTTCTTGTCAATGCATCTTTAAATAGAAACCACGTAAGTTCTTTTCTTGCAAAAATTATAATTAATGTAGCAACTACTCCCATACCAGCTGCTTCTGTAATTCCTGTCATTCCAGAATAAATTGAACCTAATACAATGATTACAATACCAATCGGTGGTAAAAGACCTGGAAGGTATGACATTTTTTCTTTTAAAGTTAAAGCAGGCTCATCACTTAAAGGTGCTAAATGCGGTTGTAATCTTGTACGAATTAAAATGTATGTAATAATTAAACCTGAAATCATTAAACCAGGAACAATAGCTTCTTGGAATAACATCGTAATAGAAGTCTCTGTTGTTAATCCATAAATAATTAAAACAATTGAAGGTGGTATCATTGTTCCCAAAGATCCTGATGCACAAATAATACCAATCGACATATCCTGATCGTATTTTAATCTCAACATTTGAGGCAGTGCAATCAAACCTAATAAAACTATTTCTCCACCAATAATTCCGCTCATCGCCGCCATAATTGTTGCCATGATGGCAGTAACGACTCCTACTCCACCTCTAGTCTTTCTTAACCACGCATTTAATGCATCATATAAATCTCTTGCTATATTTGATCGTTCAAGCAAGGAGGCCATAAATATAAATAATGGAACAGATAAAAAGGAATAAGTGACAACAAGAGAATAATATCTTGAAAGTAATATGCCTAACGCATGTTCACCTATGTATAAAAATACAAGTACTGCACCCATAAAACCAGATGCAAATCCCATTGGAACACCTATAGATATAAGTAATAATAATCCTACTATAAGTATTATCGAAAGTGATCCTATATCCATTTTATTTCAATTCTTTTGAAGGGTCGTATTGTTTTTCCTTAGGATTTCTCCAGTCAATAATTAAATTATTTACAGATTGAACAGCAATAAGAAAAACGCATAGAAGTGTTAGTGGCTTCATAGTAGCAGGAATTGGTGGATCCCAATAAGTTGCAAATCTCTCCCAATTTATAAATGATCTGTATGCATCTTCCATACCCCCATAAATTACAGCTGCTGCGAAAAGAACAATAATTAAAGTACTAATTAGATCAAAAATTCTCTGTGTCGGTCTACTAACCCAATCATACAATAATACTATTCTAATATGGCTTCTTAATCTTGTTGCATATATACCACCAACTAAATAACAAACTCCGGCAAGCCATAGGCATAATTCATTTGCCCACAAAGTTGGTTTAAACAATACATATCTCATAAAAATTTCATACATCATCACAATTACAATTACAGGAATTAGATATTTAATTGTGTGACTTAAAAATAAGGAAACTCTATCTATCCAATTTATTGGAAAATCATCTTTACTCGCGACTTTTTCATTTTGTTCTTGTAATTCTTTATCGATCATTGAGTAAAAACTTAAATAAATCGAAGGGCCTTTTCAGGCCCTTCAAGATTTTTTTTATTACATGATACCGTTAGCTTTCATATAAGCTTTGTGTATCTCAATAAGTGCCGCAGCTTCTGGAGATTTAGTCTTCCATTCTTCCCAAGCAGCTAAAGCAGCTTGTCTGAATTTAAGTCTATCTTCTCTAGACCAGTCGTGAAGAGTAACGCCCATTTCATTTAAAGCTTTAACAGCTTCAGCGTTTTTTCTTTCAACTAAGCTAGTGATAGTTCTTCCAGCAATTTCTATTGCAGCTAACATAGCACCTTGCTCATGTTTCTTTAACTTCTTCCATACTTTCGTATTACAAGCTAAGTGGTCAGCTGGCATAGAGTGGAAACCTGGGTATGTAGCATATTTATTTTGCTCATAGTGTCCACCTGCATAGTTTGTAGCTAAAGATGAATAGTCAGCACCATCGATTAGACCAGTTTGTAAAGCAGTTGGAACTTCACCAAAGTCCATTACGATTGGCTTAGCACCTAATGCTGTAAAGATCATACTTTCCATTCCTGGAGGTGATCTAAATTTGAAGTCTTTCAATGAAGCAACATCTGGAATTGGTCTGCTAGATATTAAAGACTCATGTCCTGGTATCCACCAACCAATTAATGTCATTCCATATTTGTTGTAAAGTGCATCAACAGCTTCTTGAGCTCCTGGGAAATTCAAGAATTCATATTGTTGATATGGGTTATCGTATCCACCCATTACATCACCTGCGAATTGGAACGCCGCATTTTTACCAGTTTGGTAACCAGCACCAGTCATATCACAATCGATAATTCCAGTTTGTGCAGAGTTAAACACCTCAGCAGATTTACCTGTTACTGATGATGAGTAGAACATTTCTACTTTTAAGCTTCCGCCAGAAAACTTCTCTACGTTTTTAGCGAATTGAGCAGCAACTTCACCATTTGGTGAACTAGCTGTAAAGTGTGTTTCAATCTTTAAAGTCTTTGCATTTGCAGAGCCAAATAAAGCAACTGAAACAACAGCCACAGCTGCTATAGTTTTAGATATAAGTTTAAACATTATCTTCCTCTCGTTTATGTTTTTTAGAAAGTTAATCATAAAAGATTTTTGAGATCAATAATTTCGTTTAACTTTTATATATAGAAATTATATATATTCATTGAACAGACAACTTATAGTTGTTCTAAACTACTTCTGAAATGAGTGGTTTTTTATTGAAAAAACAATATATATTGTCGACAGCCATCATGCTCATAGCTAATCTGGTTTCATGTGTTGCACTCCCAATGTGCGGTAAAACAAAACAGTTATCTAGTTTTAAGTATCTTTTATCTAAATTTGGTTCATTGTTGAAAACATCTAAACCTGCTGCATAAATTTTTTTGTTTTCTAATGCATCTATCAAAGCATCATCATCAATCGTTGATCCTCTTGAAGTATTTATAACTACAGCATGTTTCTGTAATAAACTAATTGTTGAAGAATTTAGAATATGTTTAGTCTCAGCAGTTGCAGGTGCATGTATACTAACAAAGTCACACTCTGGTAGCATAGTCTTAATATCAGAAAAATACTTTGCTCCATCCTCTAGATCATCAGAAAGTTTGTTTCTATTATAATAAAAAATCTTCATACCAAATGCCCTTGCAGATTTTGCAGCCATTCTTCCTATACGACCCATTCCAATGATACCTAAGGTTTTGCCTGTAACAGAATTTCCAACCATAAATTTAGTTAAATCTGGTTTTTGATTTTTCCAATCATCGGCTCTAACTAAATTGTAAGCTTCACCAATTCTTCTAGATGCAGCTAAAATCAAAAGAATTGTAGTTTCAGCTACCGCCTCATTTAATACATCTGGAGTATTTGTTACTTTAATTTTTTTTTCTTTAGCAGATTTAATTGAAATATTATCATAGCCAACACCAACCTGAGCTATAATTTTTAATTTACCATTTAAATTTTTAAAAAAATTTTCACTAATTTTATCAAAACCTGTTGATATCATTCCATCATAATCATTAACAGTTTTAATTAATTCACTTTCTGGAATAGGTTCGTCTTTTGGATTAAGAGTTACTTCAAATTCTTTTTTAAGTTTTTCCTCTGCTAAATCAGATATTTTTCTAGAAACTAATATTTTTGGCTTCATATTAGTGAGAATCTCTTGGTAAACCTTTGGTATGTGATACGTCTAAATATTTACCTCGAGAATTAATACATGCACCATCATCCAATTGACCAACAGTATTTCTAAAGATTTCCTGCCAAGGAGTTTGATTATTTGGTTTAAATACTTTTTTATTTTTTCTTCGTTTTTTAAACTCAGCTTGAGAAATCAATAAATCAACTCTTCTTTTATTTAAGTCTATTTTTATCTTATCGTAAGTTTTAACAATTCCTAGATCTCCACCTACTGCAGACTCTGGTGAAACATGTAATATTGATGGACTCTCTGATGTTCCACTTTGTCTTCCATCACCCAAGGTTGGTAGATGTCTTATTCCTTTTTTCAATAATCTATCTGGTGGTTGCATATTAACTACTTCGGCTGATCCAGGATAACCAACAGGTCCACAGCCTCTAATAATTAATAGAGAGTTTTCATCTATTTTTAACTTCTTATCATTAAGTCTTTTATGATAATCCTCAGGACCTTCAAAAACTATAGCTTTACATTCAAAAACATTTGGGTGTTTAGGGTTTGATAAATATTGATCTCTAAATTCTTTACTGATTACAGATGTTTTCATAATAGCAGATGAGAAAAAGTTGCTTTTCATAACTAAAAAACCAGCTTTTTCAGTCAATGCATTCTTAAATGTTTTAATCACTTTGTTATCTACATCAACTTTCTTTCTTAAATTTTCTCCTACAGTTTTTCCTGTAACTGTCTTTATTTTTGTATGAATTTTTTTGTTTTTAATTAATTCTTTCATTACCGCAGGTATTGCGCCAGCTCTGTGAAAACTTTCCATTAAATATTCTCCTGCAGGTTGGCAATTTACTAATAAAGGAATGTTGTGCCCAAGTTTTTGCCAATCAGAAAGATCAAATTTAATTCCCATATGTTTTGCAATAGCGCTTAAATGAGCTGTACAGTTACTCGATCCACCAATAGCACTTGCAACTACGACTGCGTTTTCAAAAGCTTTACGTGTCATAATTTTTGATGGGGTTAAATCTTCATGAACCATTCCAACGATTCTTTTTCCTGTTTCGTAAGAAATTTGTTCTCTTTCTCTATAGGGAGCTGGAATAACAGCACCCCCTGGTAAAGACATACCTAACGCTTCAGCAACAGAGTTCATTGAAGAAGCTGTTCCCATTGTATTACAATGTCCGGCACTCGGTGCAGAAGATGCAACCATATCCATAAATTGTTCGTATTTAATTTCTCCTTTAGCTAACATTTTTCTCGCTTCCCAAACTACCATTCCTGAACCAGCTAATTTTCCTTTATAAACTCCATCTAACATTGGACCGCCTGATAAAACTATTGCAGGAATGTTTACTGTAGCAGCTGCCATTAAAGCTGCCGGAGTAGTTTTATCACATCCTGTTGTTAAGATAACTCCATCAATTGGGTATCCATACAAAACTTCAACTAGTGACAAGTAAGAAAGATTTCTATCCAACATTGCTGTTGGTCTTTTTCCAGTTTCTTGAATTGGGTGAGTAGGAAATTCCATTGGTATCCCGCCTGCTCTTCTTATCCCATCTTTTATTCTTTTACTTAAAGACATGAAATGCCTATTGCATGGAGATAAATCACTGCCAGATTGCGCAATTCCTATAATTGGATTTCCAGATTGCAATTCTTTTCTTGTAAGACCATAATTTAAATACCTTTCTAGATATAAGGCCGTCATGTCAGGGTTTTTTGGATTATTGAACCACTGTTGACTTCGAAAACTCTTTTTTCTTTTTTTAGGCATAATTTAAATAATGGTTTGTTTAAGTTATTGGTTATATAATAATTTTATGAATAATCTAATAGTTTTAAACAAGAATGACAATGTGGGCGTTAGCCAATTTATTATTCCTGAAAAAACTAAAATTGAAGGTCATGAGATTAGCACTATTGATCCAATCCCTTTTGGACACAAAGTTTGTTTAAAAACTATTAAAAAAGGTGATCCAATCATAAAATATGATCAAATTATTGGATTTGCTTTAGATGATATTAAACCAGGACAACATGTTCATTCTCATAATTTAGAATTTAGAGAATTTAAAAGAGATTTTAAAGTTACAGACAAAAAACATGTTATTGATGAAAAAGCAGATACGTTCTTTAATGGAATTTTAAGAAATAATGGACAGGTTGCTACCAGAAATTACATTGGAATTGTAAGTACTGTAAATTGCTCAGCTACTGTCACTAAAATGATAGTTGAGAGGATTAAATATTCTGACATTTTAAAAGATTACCCAAATATTGATGGCATTGTTCCAATTACTCACTCAACAGGATGTGGAATGAATACTGAAAGTGAAGGAATGCAAATTTTTCAAAGAACTATAGATGGATTTAAAAATCATCCCAATTTTTCTCATGTTTTTGTTATAGGTTTAGGATGCGAATGTGCTCAGGTCAGTTTGTTTGATGAATCATTAAAAAAACATAACCGAATTCATTTTCTAACAATCCAAGATGAAGGTGGAACTAAAAAAATAGTCGAAAAAGTGTTATCTCAAATTAAAAATTTGCTTTCAGAAGCAAATAATGTTCAAAGAACTTCACAACCAGTAAGTCATCTAACTTTAGCTCTTCAATGTGGTGGTTCAGATGGATATTCAGGAATAACTGCAAATCCTGCACTAGGAGTTGCAGCAGATCTCTTGGTTAAAAAAGGTGGAAGTTCAATTTTATCCGAAACTCCAGAGATTTATGGAGCTGAACATTTATTAATTAATAGAGCGAGCTCACAAGAGACTGCTGATAAACTTATTAAAAGAATTGAATGGTGGAAACATTATACTTCAATCAATAACAGTTCGATGGACAATAATCCTGCGCCAGGAAATAAAAAGGGTGGTCTAACAACCATATTAGAAAAATCCTTAGGCGCTGTTGCAAAAGGAGGAAACTCAATCCTTCAAGATGTATTGCATTATGCTGAACCTTTAAAAAATAAAGGTTTTAATTTTATGGATTCTCCTGGTTATGATCCAGTATCTGTAACTGGTCAAGTTGCATCAGGTGCTAATGTCATTTGTTTTACGACAGGACGTGGATCTTGCTTTGGCTGTAAACCAGTTCCAAGTTTAAAACTTTCAACAAACTCAGCGATGTTTGAAAGAATGTCAGAAGATATGGATATTAATTGTGGCACAATTGCTGAAGGAAAAGAAAAAGTTGAAGAAGTTGGTCAAAAAATATTTGAATTAGTTGTAAATACTGCTTCAGGGAATAAATCAAAAAGTGAAATCAACGGCTACGGTGACGAGGAGTTTAATCCTTGGCAAGTTGGCGTTGTAATGTAATTTATTTTTCCTGTGCCTCAACAGACATCCTTAATTAACGTAATTTTATTAGCCGCTGGTGGTTTTTTTATGTTTGTCTGTATGGACTCTACAGCAAAATATCTTGGAACAGTAATGCCAGTTACTCAAGCAATTTGGGGAAGATTTTTTTTTCACTTGGTATCTTTAATTATATTTTTTTTAATTTTTAAGCCAAAAGTAAATTTAAAAAAAAATTTTAAAGTCCAAATAATTAGATCGATATTAATGGTGACTGCCACCTCGTTTATGTTTTATTCTTTACAGAAATTTGACTTGGTAGATATTTATGTTGTTTTCTTTACAGCTCCTTTAATCGTTTCACTACTTTCAGCATACTTCCTAAAAGATATATTGAGTACAAAAGGTATACTTTTAATGTTATTGAGCTTTGGCTCGATTGTTTATTCACTAGGTCCAAGTATGAGAATATTTAGTTTAGATTTAATATTCCCTATTGTTCCTCCAATTTGTTGGGCTCTTTATCAATTTTTTACCAAAGTTGTATCAGGCGATAACGATCCATTTGCTGCTATATTTTATACTTCAATTTTAGGTGCAATAATTTTTAGTATTTTTATATTTTTTAATTGGGTGCCATTAGAGAAGAATATCTTTTGGCTTTATTTGGTAATTCTA
>CACJQX010000004.1:0-32500 GCA_902595595.1 uncultured Pelagibacteraceae bacterium
TTTTCACCTGTTTTAGGATTTCTTCTTATAGAAGCTTTTTGAGTTTTTACTGAGAACCGTCCGAAACCTCTCAATTCAACGGAGTCTCCATGTCTCAGAGATCTTTTAATTTCATTTAAAATAATATCTGTAAATTTCGAGAGATCTTTCTGTAAAAAATTTGGCCAGTTTTTTGAGAGTTGTTTTAAAAGCTTTGATTTTACAATAGCCAATTTAATTATTCTTTTTCTTCTTCTTTTTTCTTTAAATCTTCAGAAAGAGATGAGAAAGGCAAATTCTTTCCAGAACCTTCTGCGGCCCCATATTTCTCTAAAGCTTCTTTTTTTTCTATTTCTTCCAATAATTTTATACTAAGCACTACTTTTCTCTTATTTAAATCAAGTTCTGCTATCGCACAGTCAAGTTTTTCTCCCCCAGTCCATCTGCTTGGACGTGAATCTGCAGAATTAATCGCTATTGCAGATTTTTTTATTTGGAAATCCATTTCGCAACCTTCGGGTCTTACATACAACCCTTTGTTATCAGTAGAGATAACTTTAACGGTAATTATTTGATTTTTTGATTTATCTTTAAACCAATCAAAAGGATCAGGTTTTGTTTGTCTTAGTCCTACTCTTATTTTTTGTTCATCAGTTTTTACTTCTAATACTTTTACCTTAATTTTGTCTCCTTTTTTATAATTTTTTAATTCCTCTTCTCCATTATTTAAATAAGTAAGATCATTACAATGCAAGAATGCATCAACATCTAAATCTTCTATTTTTACAAATAGTGAGTATTCATTTTTATTAACTACCTCTCCTTCAACTACTGAATTGATAGGATATTTTTTTTCAAATGTTTCAAAAGGGTTTTCTAGAGTTAATCTATGAGATATCGCAACACGTCTTTTATCTTTATTAATTTCTGTAATTACACAATCTATTTCATCCCCAACTTTTAACATTTTTTTTGGAGATATATTTTTTTTAGTCCAACTCAATTCACTTGAATGAAGTAAAGTAGTCAAACCTGCTTCAAGTTCACAAAAGGCTCCAAAGTCCATTAGTTTAACAACTTTAACTTTATAAATTTTATTTAATTCATAATTTTCTATATGTTCAAATGGATCAGGAGATAGTTGTTTCACAGAACAACCCACTTGCAGTTTTTCTTTGTCGACACTAATTACTTTTAAATCATGTTTTTCACCAATATTAAATACTTCATCAGGATGATTTACTCTTGAATAAGAAATTTCCTGAAGATGAACCAAAACATCTAATTCACCATTAACGTTAAAAAAACATCCGAAAGAACTATAGCCTTTAACTTCAGCTCCTTTAATAATGTCACCTACATTATATTTTTCTATAATTTTTGCTTTATCCTCTTTTTTAAAAGAGGAAATTATTTCTTTTCTTGAAACACAAGCGTTTCCTCTAATTTTATCTAATTTGATAAGGGCAAATTTTTGGGGCTCATTCATCAAGTGACTTATATCTTTTAATGGTTTATCACTTATCTGAGAGCCAGGCAGAAACATTAATGAACCTGTGTCTATATGTTCTACTATACAACCACCTTTACATTTCGATGTTATTTTTCCCATTATTGGTTCATTCTTTTCATAAGCCTCTACAAGTTTATCCCATCCCTTTATCTTTTGGGCTTTGCTTGCAGAAACTAAAACCTCTCCGTTTTTATCTTCAATTTTTTCAAGTAATACTGAAATTTTTTCACCAATTTTAATTTTATCAATTAAACCCATTCCTTTTAATTCATTTATATCTATTACGGGCTCAGATTTTAAACCTTCAACAAAAAGAAAAACAAATTTTTCAGTTATTTTGTTTATTTTTCCTTCGATTATTTTGCCTTCTTCTATTTTGATTTTTGAAAGTTGGCTGTTTAATAGTTTTTTGAATTCTTCAGATTTTGGATTTGTGAGATCTTTATAAATTTCCATTAATTTTTAATTTTCTGTCTATTATTTTTTTTATTTTTAAAAAACATGCCCTTTTATTAAGGTTTGTTGTATTAATCAATAGTGAATCTTTTGTTTTCTTTAATGGGGATATTTTCCTCTCAAAGTCATTTTTGTCACGTATTTTAATGCTTTTTAGCACTTCTTTATAAGTTATGTTTTTATTCAATTTTTTTAACTCTTTATATCTTCTTAAAGCCCTAGTTTTGAGGTTTGCAGTTATAAAGAACTTAAAATCTGCGTCAGGTAATATGTTATAGGTTATATCTCTGCCGTCCAAACAGGAACCAGAATATTTTTTTGGAGGATTATATGCCAAATTTTTTTGAAAATTATGCACGAGATTTCGAATACTTTTTTTCTTTGCAATTACAGAAGCAATCATTCCTACTTCATCAGATAATAATTCTTTTTTATTTAGATCCTTAATGTTTAATTTATTTATTTTTTTTTTTAAAAAATTTAAATTAAATTTTTTAGGAAATTTAATTTTGTATAAAGCAATCAATCTGTATGCTTTACCAGTATCTAAAGCTAAAAGATTATATTGTTTTGATATTGCCTTAGACAAAGTCCCTGCACCAGAGGCAGCAGGAGAATCTATTGCAATTTTGATTATATTTTTCCTTTTTTTCATTTATTTTTTAATTTATTTATAATCTTTAAAAAATTTGGAAAAGATGTTTTGATAGAATTCTTATCATATATTTTCCAAGTACCTCCAAATGATAAACCTGCAATTACACTTGTCATAAATACCCTGTGATCTTTTAAAAAATTTTTAATTATAATTTTTTTAGTAATTTTTAAATCTGGATTACCATATATTTTTATCGAGTCATTAGTTGTAATTGTTTTAATTCCCATTTTTTTTAAAATTTTTGCCCCCCATATTAGTCTTGGACTTTCTTTTTGGTTAAGTTCAGCTAAACCTTTAAAATAAGATATACCATTTGCTTTAGCCGCAACTAGGAAAATTACTAAAAATTCATCAATAGCACCACTGTTCAAATTTTTTGGACAATTTATTGCTTTTATAGAGCTTGGACTTTCAATTTTGATGTCTGCATTTCTTTCACCTTTATAAGTTTTTTGATTTTGAAGCTTAATTTTGATTCCCATTTTTTTTAAAATTGTAATTACAGCTGATCTAGAAGGATTGATATTTACATTTTTAATAATAAGTTTTGAGTTTTTGTTTAAAGCAGTTAAAATTAAAAAAAAAGCACTTGAACTTATGTCTGAAGGTATAAGATAATTTAATTTATTTATTTTTTTAACTTTTTTAATTTTAATTAAATCATAACCTTTCATTTTTTTAATTGTAATAGGTAATTTTAAATATTTGGAAAGCAATTCAGTATGATCGCGTGATTTTTTAGCTTTAATTAATGTTGTTCCTTCAGCTCTCATCCCAGCAAACATTACTGCACTTTTGCATTGAGCAGATCCTTTGTTTTCAATGTAATTAATAGATTTAAGTTTTTTTGAACCGTTAATTGTTAGTGGTAAATTTCTATTTTTATAAAGCTTTAATTTAGAACCAAACTTTGAAAGCGGATCAGAAATTCTTTTAAAATCTCTTTTTGATAAACTTTTATCACCTATTAGTTTTATTGGATAAGGAGTGTTTATCAACAGTCCGAGTATTAATCTGCCTAGAGTTCCAGAATTTTGTGCATCTAAAGTAATATTCTTTTTGTATTTATAACCATTTATTCCATTTCCATGAATTTCACATAAATTATTTTTAAATTTAACTTTAATACCTAATTTTTTTATTGTATTAATTGCAGCTATAACATCCTCTGACATCAACAAGTTTTTCGCTTTAGATATACCATTTGCTAAAGATGAAAATAGAACCCACCTTATACTTAAACTTTTATCACCACTAACGGTAATTGTTTTGTTATAAGTTTTAATTTTTTTTTTGACAGTGATGTAATTGGACATTTATTTTAACTTATTTTGAAACTATCTCCAAAATATGCGTTTCTAGCTTTAATATTCATAACTAGATTTGATGGTGTATCTTGTGCAATTATTTTAGAATTACTAAGTATCATAGCCATATCAACGCAAGCAAGAAGATCTCTAGCTTGATGGTCACAGATTATTATAGTGATATTGCTCTCTTGTTGTAAGTTTACAACAATTTCTTGCAACATTTTGATTGTTAAAACATCAAGTGCTGCAAAACATTCGTCTAGCAAAAGAACATTTGGCTGACTTAAAAGGGATAACGCTATCACTAATTTTTTTCTTTGACCTCCCGATAAAAACTTTGCCTTTACATCTTTAACATTTTCAAGTTCGAATTTAGAAAGCAAATAGTCTATTCTTTCGCTTATTAAATTTTTTTTATCTATAATTATTTCTGCAATTGCTTTTAAATTGTCTAACAAGGATAAATCATTAAAATATCCTCCATGCTGTGGAACATAACCAACTTTAAATTTTTTTGTTCTTAAATAAATTGGGTATTTAGTAACATCCTCACCATTTATAATTATTTTACCATGTTGTGGATTGATTAAACCAGTAATTAGGTTAAATATTGTAGACTTCCCAACACCGTTAGGTCCAAGCATTCCAAAAATTTGCCCTCGATTGATTTTGAAATTAATATTATCTAAAATTAACCGATTTCCATAAGATAAAGAAATATTTTGAAACTCTACAATCGGTTCTACATTTTTAAATGATTTGATACGAAATTTTTTTATTACAGCCATATCAGTTTATACTCTTAATATTTACTTTTTCATTAACATTGTACATATAAATTTTTGTATCTTTTGTTTCTAGGTTCATTTCAATTACATCAGAAATTAACATATCTTTATCATTATAATATCTTACATTTTTAGAAATTATCATTGAATTTCTGTTTATTGAAAAGTCCAAGTATTCACTTAATATATTATTATTTAAATAGTTGATATTTACGTTTTTGGAAAAAATGGTGTCATAATTGTTTATATTGTATTTTCCAAAATCTGAGACAATTTTAATTATTTCAGAGTTTTTCAATTTTATATTAGCCGTGACATCAGTAAGGTAGATTATAGCACTATTGTTGATATCCACTTCACCTATTTTAGCATAAATTTTATAAGAATTTCCTTTTACATCTGTTGATGTATAATTAACATCTTTAATAACATTTGAATTATATGTTTTTTCCTCTGATTCTAAGGCTTCTATTTTTACCTCTTTTTCTTGTTTGAAAAAATTAAAAAAAATAAAAATAGTAACAATTGCTATTAAGAAAATAGATAAACTTTTTATTATTAACTTATTTTTCATTAGCTAATATTAGCTTTTAATATTGTATGAATATGAAGGACACCAATTGTTTTAAGAGGTTTTTTTTTATTAACAACAACTATAGAAGTAATTTTCTTATTATTCATTATAGAAAGCGCTTTTGCTGCTAATTCATTTTTATCAATTGAAATCGGCTTTTTTGTCATAATTTTTTTTACTGGCAAAGATTGAAAATTATTTTTCTTTTGAGTAAATCTTCTAATTTGCCCATCAGTGATTATTCCTTTTGTATTTTTATTTTTATCTCTTATTATTAATATTCCAAGACCCTTTTCTGTAATTGTTTTTAAAGCTTTATTCATTTTAGTATTTTCATTTACAAAAGGTATTTTGCTTCCTGTTGTCATTATATCTTCTACGGTTTTCAATTGAGCACCTAAAGATCCAGCAGGATGTAATTTTTTAAAATCTGATTTGCCAAATTTTTTATTTTGCATGGTTGCAATCGCCAATGCATCTCCTAATGCTAATTGAGCAGTTGTGCTTGAAGTTGGAACAATTCCTCCAGCTTCAACAAGTTTAGGAATTAAAAGTTTTATATCAGATGCTTTATAAAGAATTGAGTCTACTTTAGAAACAATTCCTATCAATAATATTCTATTTCTATTAGCGAATTGAATTATATTTTTTAACTCTGCTGTCTCTCCAGAATTACTAATAATTATTAATATATCTTTCTTTGAAATCATTCCAAGATCACCGTGAGAAGCTTCACTTGCTGAAAGATAAAATGATGGTGTACCTACAGAAGCAAGTGTAGCTGCAATTTTGGACGCAATCAATCCACTTTTTCCAACTCCACATAAAATAACTTTTGATTGACAATTCGTTATTGAGTTTATGGCAGAGTTAAAAGATGAATTAAGACTATTTTTAAGTTTCTGTAATGCCTTAATTTCAAGATTAATAACTTTTTTTGCTTCTGATATAAATTTTCTTTTACCCATCAATGAGACCAAATATCATCTTTGAACATAGCTAAATCAAGCTCAACTCTTATCTTTAAAAATTTTAAACAATCCTTGTAAAGCTCTATTCTATTTTCTCTTTTTAAAATTTTTTCAAGTTCCTCGTGAATTTTATGTAAATAGATCACATCATTTGCACAATATTTTAATTGTGCTGCTGTTAATTCACCACCAAAATCAGAATTTTGAAATTGTTTACTAATATCAATATTTGTAAATTCTTTAATTAAAGTTTTTAAAGAATGATTATCAGAGTAAGATCTAGCAAGTTTTGATGCTATTTTAGTATCCAAGATATTATTTGTATCTGATTTTAAATAATATTTAATGTGTGCGATATCTGCTCTTCCATAATGAAAAATTTTTGTAATTTTTTCATCATTTAATAATTTAACTAGATTTGGAGCATTATAATTAACTCTATTAAATTGCACTATGTGTGCGTCTGAATTACCTGAAGAAATTTGTATTAAACATAGTGGGTCACGTCTTACATTTAGACCCATAAACTCTCCATCCACAGCTATTATATTGCCTAATTCCAAATCATCTGGTATGTCGTTTTTGTGTAGTTGAATATTATTACTCATTATAAAACATATATATATGAAAGCAAAAAATTGTCTAATTTTTGGTGGAAGTGGCCAAATTGGAAGAAACTTGATAAGAAAACTGACAAAGAATGACTATAAAGTTACTGTTGTAACAAGAAATATTCATCAAAAAAGTTATTTAATCAAAACCCAAGCTAATGCAGGCTATATTGACATAGTAGAGACAAATATTTTTGAGGAAAATAAAATAAGAAAACTTTTTGAGAAAGCAGATATTTGTATAAATTTAATTGGGATTTTATTTCAACAAAAAAAAGGAAATACGTTCAAAAATATTCATACAATTTTTCCATCCCTTTTAGCAAAATTTTCAAAAGAATATAATTTAAAACACTTTATTCACTTATCTGCATTAGGCGTTAATGAAGCTAAAGATTCTGATTATGCTAAAAGCAAGCTTGATGGAGAAAATGAAATTTTAAGTAATTTTCCCTTAGCAACAATCTTGAGACCCTCAATTGTTTATTCAGTGGATGATAATTTTACAACAAATTTTATGACACTACTAAATAGACTTCCTGTTTTTCCACTTTACTATAACGGAGATACTAAGTTTAGTCCTATTCATTGTTCTGATTTAACAGATGTAATTTTTCACATAATTTCAAAGAATATCTATACTAAAATTGTGGAATGTGTAGGACCAGAGGTGATTACATTTAAAGAAATATTATTAAGATTAATGAAACTTACTGATAAAAAAAGAATTTTAATACCATTTCCACTTTCATTAGCAAAAATGTCTGCACGTTTATTTGAGATAATGCCTAATCCAATTTTAACAATGGATCAATTAAAACTACTTAAGTACGATAACATTTTGTCTGGAAAATATAAATCAAATTCTCAAATTGGTGTTCCAAGTGTTAGATATTTTAATGATGAAGTTAAAAAATATTGTTTTATGTGGAGAGAAGGAGGACAATTTTCCACAGAAAAATACTCTTCAAATAGTTATGAAGAAAAAAATTTAAGTTAATTTTAAGCTGATTTTATTTTCTTTTCTATAAAATCTGGAATATCTTCTTTTTCTGTAACTTCTTCTTTTTTTCCTTTAGGTTGATAAGCATATAGAAGATGAAGTTTACAGTATGAGAAATCTTTTAATGATGATCTTCCACAAAAATAAAATGATTTTTCATTTGGATGTCCTACTGGCCATTTACAAGAATTTTCATCGAGTTCTTCTAGTTGTTTAGGATTTTCTGGTTCAAAATCTTTTTCAATTATTAATGATTTAAATTTGCTTCTTCGAACTCTTTTGGATTTAATATTTTTTTCATCTGATGAATTTTCAAAATTTTGATTTGAGGTAGCTGTTCGAGTTTTTATTTTTGCAGATAAATTTAAACGATGAGCCTTACCAATTACGGCATTTCTACTTATACCTCCAATAATTTGGGCAATTTGACTTGCGGTATTTCCTTTTCCCCAAAGTTCTTTTAATTTTGATACTTTTTCCTCAGTCCAACTCATAATCAATATATTGTATATTTTTTTTATATCACAACAATATAGTGATATTAGTTAAAATTAAACAATCAAAAAATGACAGTTATCAACAAGAATCGAATAATTAAAATGTTACCTGTTTTCAATCATAACTTGTATCTAATAATTAAAATTTATAAAACATTTAAATTTTATGACTTATTTAGCAAAAAATTATAATAGAAAAAAAATTTCCTTTAAAAAGGGTAAAGGTAGTTATTTATATTCAAATAATAATAAAAAGTATTTAGATTTTGTTCAAGGAATTGCGGTTAATTCTCTAGGGCATGCTCATCCAAAATTAGTTAAAACTATAAAAAATCAATCAAAAAAATTGTGGCATGTTTCTAATGCTT
This sequence comes from uncultured Pelagibacteraceae bacterium, assembly GCA_902595595.1. Lineage (GTDB taxonomy): Bacteria > Pseudomonadota > Alphaproteobacteria > Pelagibacterales > Pelagibacteraceae > Pelagibacter. The sequence continues at coordinate 8,729 of CACJQX010000004.1, forward strand.
TTCAAATTCCAGAAGGTGAAAAACTTGCAAAAAAATTATGCACTAAAACTTTTGCCGATTTTGTGATGTTTCAAAATAGTGGAGCTGAAGCTACCGAGGCATCAATTAAAGCTGCTAGAAGATATTTTTATTCAATAGGCAAACCAAATAAAAATAGAATTTTATGTATTAAAAACTCCTTCCATGGAAGAACTTTAGCAGCGATTTTCGCTAGTGGATCAAAGAAAATGACTGAGGGATTTGGTCCAAAAGTAACAGGTTTCGATCACTTTAGTTTTGGAGATCATAATTCTCTCAAAAATAAAATAAATAAAAACACAGCTGCTATTATGGTTGAAACTATTATGGGTGAAGGTGGAATAAAAGTAATACCAGATTGGTGTTTAAAAGAATTAAGAGCATTATGTAATAAGAAAAAAATATTATTAATTCTTGATGAAGTTCAGTGTGGAATAGGAAGATCTGGTGATTTCTTTGCTTTTGAAACATCAAAAGTAAAACCTGATATTGTACCAATTGCAAAAGGAATAGGTGGGGGATTTCCTATTGGAGCAGTTTTGATGAATAAAAAAGTTGCCTCTGGCATGACACCAGGCACCCATGGTTCAACATTTGGAGGAAACCCTTTGGCTATGGCTGTTGGAAATACTGTAATGGATATTATATCAAATAAGAAATTTTTAAATAACGTAAAAAATTTATCGAAATATTTTTTATTTAAATTACATAAAATTAAAGAAAAATATCCAAAAGTAATTAAGCAAATAAGAGGAAGAGGTTTGTTGATTGGTGTTCAGTTATATAAAGATCAAACTGAATTTATCAAAAAATTGATGGATAATCAGCTATTGACTATTCGAGCAGCAGAAAATGTTGTTCGTATTTTACCCCCATTAAATGTAAAAAAAAGTGAAATAGATCTAGCAATAAAAATTATTGAAAAGGTCTGTTCGCAGATAAAATAATATGAAACATTTCATTAATTTAAAAGATATATCTGCAAAAGATCTGAGAAAGATTATTAGCGATGCTAAGAAAAGAAAAAGTTTAAGAAAAAAACTAAGTACCCTTGAAGTTGATAAGGGTGCACCTCTAAAGGGTAAGATTTTGATCCAAATGTTTGAGAAAGCAAGCTCGAGAACAAGAATTAGTTTTTATTTAGCAATAAAACAGCTAGGAGGTGGTACTTTAACCTTACGTTCTAATGAACTCCATTTAGGTCAAGGTGGGGAAAGCATTGCTGATACTGCTAAAATTCTTTCTACTTATGGTGATGGTTTTATGATGAGAACTGATAGCGACAAAAAGATAGAAGACTTCAAAAAACATTTATCAGTACCAATTATTAATGGTCTAAGTCCGTCGTCACATCCTACTCAGGTTTTATCTGATATTTTTACAGTTGAAGAAATAATGAAAAAACCTATTTCAAAATTAAACATTTGTTGGATTGGTGATTCAAATAATGTTTTGGATAGTTTAATAGCTGCATCGGTAAAATTTTCTTTTAAACTAAATATTGGTTGTCCAAAAAAATTTGAACCAGGAAAAGAAGTTAGAGCTTGGGTCAAAAAAAATAATAAGCAAATTTATATTTATAATGATGCGAAAAAAGCAGTTTCTAATGCAGATGTAATTTTTTCTGATAAAGTTATTTCTTTAAATGACAAAGTTAATAAGAAGAAAAAAATAAAAGTGTTTAAAAATTTTAAAATTGATAAAAAATTAATGAGTTATGCAAAAAAAAGTTGTATTTTTTTACATTGTTTACCCAGAGGTGATGAGGTAAGTGATGATGTTTTTTTAGGTAAAAAATCTCACGTATGGCAACAAGCACTCAATAGAGTTCATGTTCAAAAAAGTATTTTGTTATATTGTTTTGGAAAATTAAGGTAGTGGTAAAGGGCTGTCTGAATTTTCATTTAGATATTTTATTACGGAGGCTCTATCTTTTTCTTTTCGTAAACCTGCGTAAGCCATCTTTGTTCCCTTAATCCATTTTGCAGGTTTAATTAAAAATCCATTTAGTTCTTCAAAAGTCCATTCTTTATCATACGCTGCTAAAGCTTTAGAATATTTATAATCTTCAACCGCTCCAACTTTTCTTCCCACAACATTATATAGTGCTGGACCAATAGCATTCTTCCCTCCTTTAACAATTGAATGACAAGCTGCACATTTTTTAAAAACTTTTTCACCATGCGCAATATCTCCCATTGCCATTAAGGCCGATATATCAATTTTGTCTGATATTGTACTTGAGCTAGTTGTGGATATGGTGGTTGCAGTTTCTACTTCGACCGAATAACCAGGTGTCTCAGGTTTCTCTACGTGAAATATAACATCAGACAACTTTCCAATACCGATAACAAGCAGGGCAACCATTAAAACTGCGGCAACTATTTTATTTATTTCGAAAGAATCCATTTTTTCTAAATTTTGTAGTGAACGTATAACATGATAAATTAAAAAAAAGCTAAAATTTAATGTATAAATTTGCCTCTATAGTTGTTTAATGAGTATAATAATTTGAAAATATAATGAAAACTTTAGTAATTATACCCTCTAGAATGTCCGCCACTAGGCTGCCTGGTAAACCATTATTAAAAATAAATGGTTTATCAATTATATCGCATGTGTCTAAAAAAGCGGAAGAAGCCAATATTGGAGACGTGATTGTAGCTACAGAGGATCAAGAAATTATTGATGATGTTAAAAGTAATGGTTTCAATGCTATTTTAACAAGCAATAAACACAAGACAGGAACAGATAGAATTCACGAAGCACTTAAAAAATCAAATGTTAGAGATGTTGATTTTATTATGAATTTACAAGGCGATGAACCAGCAATAGACATTGATGATATCAAAAGTTTGAATGACAAAATGGTAAAAAATAATTCTAATTTAGGAACTCTTGCCGCAAAATTAAAAGATAATAAAAACCTCAAGAATGAAAATATTGTTAAGGTCATCACTGAAAATAGCCTAGAAAGGGAACATTTTCCAAAGGCAGTATCTTTTTCAAGAAAATCTGAGCAGTTAGAAAATATTTATCACCATATTGGAATTTATTGTTATTCAAGAGATTGTCTTAAAAAATTTGTTCACTTGGATCAATCCAAAAATGAAATAGAAAGTCGACTAGAGCAGTTAAGAGCATTAGATAATAATATTGATATCAATGTTTCACTTGCTATGTCATCTCCAATAGGAGTGGATACAGAAGAAGATTATCTAGCCTTAAAAAAAATAATGGAATATAAGAATTGATGAGTAAAATTTATTTTCAGGGAACCTTTGGTGCATATTCTCATTTAGCAGCGCTTTCTATTGATCCTAAAGCTGAAATTTTACCATGTAAAACTTTTGATGAGTGTTTTAACAAAGCATCTGAAGAACCAGATAGCAGAATTATAATTCCAGAGTCAAATAGAATTACTGGTAACATTGGAATTGAATATTTAATTTTTAAACATAGGTTAAATATTTATAAAGAACATTTTCAAAAAATTGAGCATAATTTATTAGGACAACCTGGGGCAAAATTAAAAGATATCAAAGAAGTATACTCACACGCACAAGGATTGTCCCAGTGTTCAAAATTTATAAAAGAAAATAATTTAGCAGAACATATTAGAGCAGATACGGCTGGATCTGCTGAAATGATTTCTAAAACAAAAGATGTTAAGCAATCAGCTATAGCATCTTCATTAAGTGCTAAAATTTATGGTTTAGAAGTAATTAAAAAAAATATAGAAAATGAAAGTGGAAATTTAACAAGATTTTTGGTTATGGGAAAAAATATTTCTCAACCAGAATTTAAAGATAAAACTTATATAACCTCTTTTTTATTTAAATTGAAAAGTAAGCCAGCTGCTCTCTATCAATCACTAGGAGGTTTTGCTATTAATGGTGTAAATTTAACTAAACTACAAAGTTACCCAGAAAAAAATAGTTTCGACTCTTATTTTTTCTTATGTGATTTGGATGGACACATCGAAGATCCAAAAGTTCAGAAATCTCTTGAAGAGCTGGGTCTACATTGTGAGGATTTTCACGTTCTAGGTGTTTTTGAAGCAGATAACTTGAGACAAAAAAAATAAGAATCTTTTCTTGTAGATTAGAAATTTTAACTGCTATAATGGTTTTGGAGGCTAGAGGTGGATGCTGCTTGAACCCGACCAGATCTTAACGGAAGCAGTCGTAGAGACAGTTATTCAGGTTCTAGTCTCCTTATAAATATATGAATAATAACTCAAAAGTATTAGCATTAAAATATAGACCACAAACTTTTGATGATCTTATTGGTCAAGATGTTGTTGCAGAAACTATTACCAATTCGATTAAAGCTGACAAAATACCCAATGCATATTTGTTCACTGGAATAAGGGGAATTGGAAAAACCACAACTGCAAGAATTGTTGCAAAAGCACTTAATTGCTTAAATGGAATAGAAAATAAATGTAAAATTAAATGTGATAATTGTGATGCGATTACAAACTCAAATCATATCGATGTTCTTGAGATGGATGCGGCAAGCAAAACAGGTGTTGATGACGTAAGAGATTTAATCGAATTTTCAAGATATGGGCCGACCTCGGCTAAATATAAAATCTTCATTATTGATGAAGTTCATATGTTAAGCAAACAAGCATTTAACGCTTTATTAAAAACTTTAGAAGAACCACCAGAATATCTAAAATTTATTTTTGCAACTACAGAAATTAAAAAAATTCCAATTACAGTTGTATCTAGATGTCAAAGATTTGATCTATCTAGAATTAAATCCTCAGAATTATTCGAGTTTATTAAAAAAATTAAAGACAAGGAAAATGGAAAAATAAGCGATGATGCTTTAAAGCTTATAGTAAAAATTTCAGAGGGCTCTGTTAGAGATGCTTTATCATTATTGGATAGAGCATTATTAAGTTTGGATGATGGAAAAGAATTAGATTTAAATTCAGCTCAGAAAATTTTTGGATATTTCGATAAATCTCAATTAATTGATTTGTTTGAGTTAATTTTAAAAGGTGAAGAAACAAAAGTAATAAGTATTTATAGAAAAATTTATGACCAAGGTGTTGAACCAAAGGTTTTTATTAATGATTTCTTAGAGTTACTTTATTACTTTAAAAATATTAATTCTCTAAACTTAGAAAGTACAAATTTCTCATTAAATGATGAAGAATTTTCTAAAATTAAAAATTTATCAAATCAAATTGACTCAGACGTATTAATATTATTTTGGCAATTTGCCATCTCTTCTCTCGAAGAGATAGACATAGTATCTAATCAACACCTTTCAATTGAGATGTTCTTGATAAGACTAATGCATTTAAGTTCTGTAAAATCTGAAAATAAAATTGAAAATGTTGAGACTAATTTGAATAGTGAAAATTTTGTAAAGAACACAGAAAGTGAATTATCCTCTAAAACAATTAATCAAATCAAGAATGTTGCACAGGAAGAAAAAACCAAACCAGAAGTTCAGACAGAAATTAAAGCAGAACATAAAATTAATATAAATGCATTCGAGGATTTAATTGAAATATGTGCAAAAAAAAAGGAGATCAAACTTAAATACGAATTAGAAAAAAATGTTAACCTTGTAAAATTTGAAAAAAATAGAATTGAAATATCTTTTAATGAAAGTTTAGATAAAGATTTTGTAAAAGATTTATCATCAAAGCTTTTTGAATGGACCGGTGAAAGATGGATTATTACGTTTAGTAAATTGAGAGGACAAATGTCAATAAAAGATAAACAAAAAAATGTTAAAAAACAATTAATCGACGAAATGAAAAATTCAGAAATATTTAAAAGTGTGATGGATAAATTTCCTGATGCCGAGTTAATAGATGTAAATTCAAAGAAAGATGGAGTTAATAATGACTGATTTTAGTAAAATATTAGACAAGGCAAAAGAACTTGAGGCAAAAATGAAAGAAAGCCAAGAAAAAATTAAGGAAATTAGAGTTGAAGGAGTTTCGGGTTCAAATTCTGTGAAGATAACTTTGGATGGTGAGGGAGAGATGCAAACAATAAAGTTATCTGATGAAATTATGAAAGAGGACAAAACCATCATTGAAGATTTAATTGTTGCAGCACATAATAGTGCTAAATCTCAACTTAAATCAAAAACAACTGAGGAAATTTCAAAAGCAACAGGTGGGTTTGGAATTCCAGGTTTCAAATGGCCCTTATAAAATATGGAAAATGGTAATGAGATAGATGATTTAATTAAACTGATATCAAAATTGCCTGGCTTGGGTCCTAAATCAGCAAAGCGGATTGTATTAAAGTTAATTAATAATAGAGATGAACTAGTAAAACCTTTAGCAAAATCATTAGCGGATGTTTATAAAAATATTTCTAGATGCACAATTTGTGGTGCCTTAAAATCTATTTCAATAGAGTGTGATTATGAAAATTGTAAAATTGTAGATAAAAAATATGAAAAAATTTGTGTAGTAGAAAATATATCTGACCAGTGGAGTATAGAAAGTTCAAATATATATAAAGGTTATTTTCACATTTTAGGAGGCACTATTTCATCAGCTGGACAAAAAAAAGAGGATTTATTAATTAATTCTTTAGTGCAAAGAGTTAAAAAAGATAAGATAGAAGAAGTCATACTCGCAACTAGTGCAACTGTTGAAGGTCAAACAACTGCATATTATATTCAAGATAGTTTAAAAAATTTGAATGTTAAGATTACTAAATTAGCACAAGGATTACCTGTTGGTGGAGAAATTGAAAGTTTAGATGATGGAACTTTATTTTCTGCTTTTAAAAATCGATCGAATTTGGTTTCGAACTCAGATTAGATTTTTTTTTCAATCTATTTAAATGCAGTAATGGTTCAGTATAACCTGAAGGTTGTTCTTTACCTTTAAACACTAAATCACACGCAGTTTGAAATGCTATAGAGTTTTCATAATCACTGCTCATTTTAACATATAGTGGATCATCTTTGTTCTGGTCGTCTACTATTTTTGCCATCTCTTTCATTATTTCAGTTACTTGTATTTTGGTTGTAATACCATGATGTATCCAGTTTGCGATATGCTGAGATGAAATTCTCAGAGTGGCCCTGTCTTCCATCAAACCTATATTGTTAATATCTGGCACTTTAGAACAACCTACACCCTGATCGACCCATCTCACAACATACCCTAATAGAGTTTGTGCGGAATTGGAAATTTCTTTATTTATATCTTCAACAGACCAATTAGGTCTATCTGCTATTGGGATGGTTAAGAGATCATCAAGCTTAGCAGGTTCTCTATCAATTAATTTTTTTTGTTCGTTAAAAATATTTATTTCATGATAATGTAAAGCATGTAAAGCAGCTGCTGTTGGAGAAGGAACCCACGCGCAGTTTGCACCTGCTTTTAAGTGTCCTGTTTTTTGCTCCATCATATCTTTCATTTTGTCTGGCATTGCCCACATTCCTTTTCCAATTTGAGCTTTACCAGAAAACCCACAACTTAAACCAATATCAACATTGTTATTTTCGTATGCAGTAATCCACTTAGATGATTTCATATCACCTTTTTTAATCATAGGACCAGCTTCCATTGATGTATGCATTTCATCACCAGTTCTATCTAAGAAACCAGTATTGATAAAAAAAACTCTATTTTTAAGACTTCTAATACATTCTTTTAAATTTGCCGATGTTCTTCGCTCTTCATCCATAATCCCAATCTTACATGTGTACTTAGGTAAATTTAGAACTTCCTCAACTTTAGAAAAAATTAAATCTGTAAATGCTGTCTCGTCTGGTCCATGCATTTTAGGTTTTACAATATAAACTGATCCAGTTCTTGAATTATTTTTATTTTTAATATCATGAAGCGCAGCTGCTGTAGTTATAAAAGCATCCATAATTCCTTCAGGTATTTCACTTCCATCACTTAATAAAATTGAAGGGTTAGTCATCAGATGACCAACATTTCTTACTAGCAAAAGACTTCTTCCATGTAATTTTAAACCTTTACCATCTTTTGAGATATAACTTCTATGTGGATTTAATTTTCTCTCAAATAATTTCCCTTCTTTTTCAAATTTTGACTTAAGGTCTCCTTTCATTAGGCCTAGCCAATTTCGATAACAAATAATCTTATCCTCTGAGTCAACAGCTGCTACACTATCTTCATTATCACAAATTGTTGACACTGCTGATTCTAGTATAATATCACTAATACCTGCATGATCTTGTTGAGCAGCAAAAGCTCTTGAGTCTTTTAGAATTTCAATATGTAAATTATTATTTTTTAAAATAATTGCAGACGGATTATCGCTTTCACCTCGGTGACCAACAAATTTTTTTTCGTCCTCCAAATCAAAAATATCAGCACCTTTTAAAACTTTTAATTTTCCATATTTTACAGCAAAACTTGTAATTTTATTCCAACTTAATCCTGCTAATGGAAAGTATTTATCTAAAAAATCTCTTCCATATTTTATAACCATTTCACCTCTTAAAGGGTCATACCGTTCAGATACGCTGTCTTCAGACTGTTCAATTACATCTGTACCATAAAGACTATCATATAAACTCATCCATCTTGCATTAGCAGCATTTAATGCATACCTCGCATTCATGACAGGTACAACTAGCTGAGGTCCAGCTATACTTGCAATTTCTTCATCAACATTTTCAGTTTCTATTTTAAAATCAGGTCCTTCATTTTTTAAATAACCAATTTCTAATAAAAATTTTTTGTACTCATCTAAATTAAATTCTTTACCTTTATTTTTGATATGCCAATCATCTATTTTCTTCTGTAAATCTTCCCTAAATTTAATTAATTCTTTATTTTTTGGTGCAAGTTCATCAAGTGTTTTTTCTAGACCTGACCAAAAATTTTCTGAAGATACATTTGTATTTTTTAATAATTCATCATTTACAAAGCTTGATAGCTTTTCAGATACTTGAAGATTATTAATTTTAATGTATTTTTTTTGCATAGCACTTAATTCGTACCCCATCTGTATTTTTGCCTGAGAGCTTTACTCCTTCGGCGGAAATCAATCTCTTTCCAGAGTGTTATGCTTTAATCGGTCCTTTTGCCTGAGAGTTTCCGGGGTGGTTGCTCCTTCGGCGCTATAAATAGTCTCTCCCGATAATGAATTTGTATCTGTTAAATGATTTAAGTCAATTAATAAGAATTACACCTTATTTAATATCATTTTATTGCCTTTTTTGTATTTTAACCATCCGCTATAAATAAAACATGAAAAATTATCTAAATTTTGAAACAGAAATTAAAGATCTAGAAAACGAACTAGAAAAATTGAAAGATCCTTACAATCAAGAGGGATTATCAGAAGTCGACACTCAAAAAATTTCAAGCACTCAATCAGAAATAGATGAAAAATTAAAAAATATTTATTCTAATTTAGATCCTTGGCAGACTACTATGGTTGCTCGTCATGAAGATAGGCCTAAAGCAAAATTTTTTATTGATAATTTGTTTGAAGACTTCATTTCATTATCTGGGGATAGATATTATGGAGAGGATAAATCAGTATTAACCGGATTTGCAAAGTTCAATGGAAAATCTGTTTTAGTAATAGGTCAAGAAAAAGGAGAAGATTTAGACAGTAGGATTGAGAGAAATTTTGGGATGATGAGACCAGAGGGTTATAGAAAAACAATAAGATTAATGAACTTAGCAAACAAATTTAATATTCCCATAATCTCTTTTATTGATACTCCAGGAGCATATCCAGGTGTAGGAGCAGAAGAGAGAGGACAAGCCGAAGCAATTGCAAAATCAATCGAATGCTGTATGGAGCTTAAAGTTCCAACTATTGCAATAATTATAGGCGAAGGTGGTTCTGGTGGAGCAATTGCATTAGCTTCATCAAATAAAGTCCTTATGCTAGAAAATGCAATTTATTCAGTAATATCCCCCGAGGGATGCGCGACTATTCTATGGAGAGATCCAAAAAAAATGCTTGATGCTGCGAAAGCTATGAAGCTTTCAGCTAAAGATTTACTTAAGTTAAAAGTTATTGACGAAATAATTGACGAACCATTAGGTGGTGCCCACAGGGATAGAGATATAATATTAAACAATGTTAGAAAAACTTTAACAAAAAATTTAAATTATTTTGACGAATTATCCTCAGAAGAAATAATGACTGAGAGAAAAAATAAATTTCTAAAAATTGGAAGGAATGATGGTTTTATGACTAGTACTGAAGATCTAAGTACATTAACAATTAAGAAAAATAACTTTGATCAAATTTTTAAATCAAAAAAAATATTACTAGCGATTATTGGTGGATTAATTCTAGTTTCTTCAATCTTTTTACTAATTTAAATTCTATAAAGCTCCACAACAGTTTTTAAATTTTTTTCCTGTAGCCTCACATCTATCGTTTCTAGAAATTTTTTGATTTTTTTTTATTAACAATAAACATTTTGGATTATCAGATGGATTTATTTTCTTAGAATTTTTTTCTTCGTTATTTGGCTCCATTACTACCTTTAAGTTCATTAAAATAGTTACATAATCTAATTTTAATTTTTCTAAAAGATTTGAAAATAACTCAAATGCTTCTTTTTTATATTCAACTAATGGATCTCTTTGACCATAAGATCTTAAACCTATAACTTGTCTTAATTGCTCCAAATATTGAATGTGTGATTTCCAGTTTAAATCAATTGATTGAAGAAAAATTCTTTTTTCAATTTCTTTTGCATGATCTTCACCTAGAAGTTTAATCCGTTCGTTTCTAGTTTCTTGAAATTTATTAGAAATTTTTTCTCTAAAATCTTTATCTTTTGACTCAATTAAACCCTTAAATTCAGTTTCTTCAAAGCTTTTCCCAACTATTTGCTTAGTTTTATTATAAAATTCATTACTTTTCGGATTAGATAAATTTGAAATTTTTAACTTTATTAAATCATCAGCTATTTCTTTTAAAAATTCATTTGAATAATCAAAGATATTTTCACTATTCATCGCATTTTTTCTTTGTGAAAACACAACATGTCTTTGATCATTAAGAACATTATCAAATTTGATTAATGTTTTTCTAATATCGAAGTTTCGGGCTTCTACTTTTTGCTGGGCTCTCTCTAAAGCTTTGTTAATCCATGGATGATCGATACTCTCACCGTCTTTAAGTCCAAGTTTTTCCAGCATACTATTCATCGACTCTGATCCAAAAATTCTCATTAAATCATCCTCTAGACTAACGTAAAATACAGAACTCCCTTCATCGCCTTGTCTGCCAGATCTTCCTCTTGCTTGGTTATCAACTCTTCTAGATTCCATTCTTTCTGTCCCAATTACAAATAAACCACCTAAGGATTTAATTTTTTCTTTATTTATTTTAAGTTGGTCTTCTGGAATAGAACCTTTCTTACCACCAAGTTGAATATCAACTCCTCTTCCCGAAATACTTGTTGTAATTATTAATGAGTTTTCTTTTCCAGCATTTGCAATTATTTCAGCTTCATTTTCATGATTTTTTGCATTTAAAACTACATGTTTAATATTTTTTTGATTTAACAAATTTGAATAAACTTCAGATTTATTAATACTTGAGGTAAATACTAAAATAGGCTGACCTAATTTATTTCTTTCAATTATTTTTTCTACAATTGCATCATTCTTTTCTTTTTCTGTTCTAAAAATTAAATCATTCAAATCCTTTCGGATCATTTCTTTATTAGTAGGAATAACAACAACCGGTAGATTATAAATTTCAAAAAATTCTTCAGATTCTGTAGCAGCTGTACCAGTACAACCAGATATTTTTTTATAAAGTTTAAAATAATTTTGATAAGTTATTGAAGCTAATGTTTGATTTTCAGCCTGAACTTGAATTTTTTCTTTGGCCTCTAATGCTTGATGCAAACCATCTCCAAAACGTCTGCCTTCTAAAATTCTTCCAGTAAGTTCATCAATAATTTTGAGACTTCCATCTTTAACAATATAGTCTCTACCCTTTTCAAATAAATGATTTGCTCGTAAAGCTTGATTAACATGGTGAACCAAATGTAAATTTTCTGGGTCATAAAAATTATTATTTTTTAAAATGCCAGCGTTAGAAAAAAGTTTTTCAACATTATTAATTCCATCATTTGTCAATAAAATGCTCTTTTCTTTTTCATCTATTTCAAAGTCTTTATTATTTAAGATTCTAATTAGTTTATCAATTGCTAGATATTGAGCAGTTTTATCTTCAGCTGCTCCAGAAATTATCAAAGGTGTTCTTGCCTCATCAATTAAACAAGAATCTATTTCATCAACTATTGAAAAATTATGATCTCTCTGAACCATTTGATCTTCAGAAAATTTCATATTATCTCTTAAATAATCAAAGCCCAATTCACTGTTAGTTGCATAGGTAATATCACAATTATAGTTTTTTTTACGTTCAGCATCATCTTGATAGTTGTTAATAAATCCTGATGAGAGACCTAGAAAATTATAAATTTGTCCCATTTCAACCGAGTCTCTTTTTGCAAGATAATCATTTACAGTTACTATATGAACACCTTTGCCGCTTAATGCATTTAAATAAGCAGCAAGTGTTATGGTTAAAGTTTTTCCTTCTCCAGTTCTCATTTCAGCAATTTTTCCCTGATGCAAAGCTACACCTCCTATCAACTGGACGTTAAAGTGTTTTTCATTTCGTGTTCTTTTGGCAGCTTCTCTTACTAGAGCAAAAGCTTCTGGAAGTAATTCGTCTAAAGATTTTCCATTTTTAATTTGATTTTTAAATTCTTCAGTTTTTTTTGGAAAGTCGATGTCACTTAAATTTTTAAAATTTTCGTCGTGAGAGTTTATTTTTTCAACAATTTTACTAATTTTATCTAGCTCTTTTTGATTACTAGATTTGATAAATTTTGTTATTAAATTTAATGGGTTAAACATGACTATTTGATTTATTCTTTAATTATATTGTTTAATATATGTATTAAATTAATAATTTAAACAATATGGGAATTAATTTAACAAATTTTTTATCATCTCAATCAAAAAATACTAAAATGATTGATTTTCAAGACCTCGATCATTTAGATGGGCTTTCAATTTCAGTTGTTTCTGCAAATTTATATAAAGATATTAGAGATGATTTAACAATGTTTTATTTCAGAGAAGGTGCTAATTATGCATCTGTTTACACCCAATCAAAAATAGTATCTGAAAATATAAAATGGAATTTAAACCAAAGACCAAAAAAAATATATTCTCTCATTGTAAATACAAGAAACGCCAATGCTTTCACCGGAAAACAAGGCTATGAGAGTTTAAAAAAAATAGCTGATTTAACAGCTAAACAACTAAATAAAAAACAAGATGAAGATGAGGATAATCCTAAAAAAATTTCTTCAAAAAATATAATTTTTGGTTGCACTGGTACAATTGGAGAAATTTTTCCATATGAAAAAATTTCCAACAATATTCCAAATTTAATCAAAAAAATTCGTTATACCCAAAATAAATTTATTTGGATGAAGGCAGCACTTGCAATCATGACCACAGATACTAAGCCAAAATTAGCTATGGAGGAATGTCATATTGGAAGTGAAAAAGTAAAAATATATGGAATAGCCAAAGGATCAGGAATGATATATCCAAATATGGCTACTACGCTTGCATATTTATTTACTGATGCAACTTTATCTAATGATATTTTAGGAAAGTTATTAAAAAAAAATATAACCAATACATTTAATGCTATTTCTTGTGACGGGGATACTAGTACCAATGACATGGCAACTATTTTTGCAACTAATGAAGTTAAAAATTATCAAGTGAAAAGTATAAATGAAAATAAAATTAAAAATTTTGACAAAGCTTTAAATAATGTTCTTTTGAATTTAGCTAAAAGGGTTGTTTCAGACGGAGAAGGAGCGTCAAAATTTATTACAATAAATGTTAGTAAGTGTAAAAATGAGATAGATGCCAAAAAAATTGCTTTATCAGTTGCAAATTCTCCATTAGTAAAAACCGCAATTGCTGGAGAAGATCCAAATTGGGGACGAGTTATAATGGCAATTGGTAAAGCAGGACCTAAAATTAATCTAAATAAATTATCAATAAAGTTTGGAGCTATAACAATTGTGGAAGGTGGAAAATTAGATCAAAGTTATGATGAAAAACAAACAGCAAATTATATGAAAGGAGAAAATATTGAAATAAATATTGAAACTTTTACGGGAAAGAAAAACTTTACTGCTTATACGATGGATTTAACGAAAAAATATATTGAAATTAATGCAGATTATAGAAGTTAGCTTATTGAAAATCCAACTTGTATTATTAACTATTAATCATGATTAAATATAAACTTTTTTGTAAAGAATGTGATTTAAAATTTGATAGTTGGTTTGCATCTTCAAATGAATACGAAAGATTAAAAAAGAAAAAACTTTTGAACTGTCATAAGTGCAATTCAGTGAAAGTTGAAAAATCAATTATGGCACCTCAACTAATTAGTCAAAACTTTAAAAATGATGAAAAAATAAATTTAGAGAAATATAATAAAGTAAAAAAAACTATAAAAGATTATCAAAAATTTATTAAAGATAATTTCAAATATGTTGGTGATAATTTTGCTTATGAGGCAAGATCAATTCATTATAATGGTAAAAAAAAATCAAAGGGTATTTACGGTAGTGCATCAAAGGAAGATTTAAAAGAATTGAAAGAAGAAGGTATAGATGCTCAAATGATTCCCTGGATAGATGAAAAAGAAAATTAGTTTTTAATAAACTTTCCTATATAGTTTACAGATAAATCTCTAGAAATACTCCATTCATCCTTAATAATATTAAAATTCATACCTTCTAATTTATTGAGAGATAAATCATATTTTATTAAAATTTTTTTAAGATCCTCAGGTTTAACAAATTTTTCCCATTCATGCGTTCCAATTGGAAGCCATCTCAAAATATACTCTGCTCCAATAATTGCAAAAATATAAGATTTTAAAGTTTTGTTTATTGTTGCAACAAACATTAGTCCATTTTTTTTTAAAAGTTTTGAGCAGGACTTTAAAAAAAAATCTGTATCCTCTACATGTTCAACAATTTCCATATTTAAAATAACATCAAATTTTTTTGTAATTTTAAGTTTTTCAGGCGATGAACATAAATAATTAATTTTTAATTTATTTTTTTTTGCATGAAGTTTTGCAATTTGAATATTTTTATCAGAAGCATCTATACCCGTTACATTTGCTCCCATTCTTGACATTGGTTCAGACAGTAATCCTCCACCACATCCAATATCTAAAATATTTATTCCTGATAAAGGTCTGAATTTATTTTTTAATTTGAAATTATTAATAATATTTTCTTTTATATATTTAATTCTTATTGGATTAAATTTATGAAGTGGTTTGAATTTACCCTCTGGATCCCACCATTCATTAGCCATTTTAGAAAATTTATCTATTTCTTTTTTATTTACGCTAGTCATTGTGATAAATAGTTGACATAATTATTTAGATGTATTTTATCCATTATTTAATAAATATTAATAATTAAAGCTAGCATGAAAACTATCGTATTAAAATTTGGCGGAACATCAGTAGGAACTATAGATAGAATTAAAAAAGTATGTAAAATTATTGCTTTTTACAAAAAGAAAAATAATAAGGTAGTAGTTGTTTCATCAGCAATGAGTGGTGTGACAAATGAGTTAGTAAATAAATCTAAATTGATAAGTAACAATTTTGATAGAGCAGAATATGATGCATTAGTTTCGACTGGAGAACAAGTATCATGTGCGCTTATCGCTGGCAGACTAAAACATAATGGGTTTAAATCAAGATCTTGGACATCATGGCAATTACCTATTTTAACAGATGGTCCTCACTCAAGTGCAAGAATTAGTTCAGTAGGTATTAAAGAACTAAATAAATATATAAATTCAGGTGGAATACCAATAATTACTGGTTTTCAAGGTGTTAATAATGATTTTAGAATTACTACTATCGGAAGAAGCGGATCTGACGCAACAGCAATTATGCTTGCAAAATTTATTAAAGCTGATGAGTGTATAATTTATACTGACGTAGATGGAGTTTATACTACCGATCCAAGACAGTATAAAAAAGCAAAAAAAATTAAAAAAATTTTTTATGACGAGATGTTAGAAATGGCATCACTTGGGTCAAAAGTAATGCAGCCTACCTCAGTTCAGGATGCAAAGTTAAATAAAATTGATATCAAAGTTAAATCCTCTTTTGTTTCAAAAAGTGGAAGTTTAATAACAGGTTCAAAAAAGACTTTTAGCAATCAAATTATAACTGGAATTTCTTCTACAAAAAATGATGCTAAAATCACCATTGTGGGCGTTAAAGACAGACCTGGGGTAGCAGCATCAATTTTTAGACCATTATCTAAAAATTTAATTAATGTTGATATGGTAGTCCAAAATATTTCTCAAAATGGAAAAGAAACAGATTTAACATTTACAATTAAGTCTGAGGATTTGAAAAAAACTGAGAGATTAATAAAAAAAAATAATTCAATATCATACAAAAAATTGTCTTTTGATAAAGATTTATCAAAAGTTTCAATTATTGGGGTGGGAATGATAACTACACCAGGAATAACTTATAGGATGTTTCAAGCATTAGCTTCGCAAAAAATAAATATTCTTGTTATATCTACCTCTGAAATAAAAATTTCAGTACTTATTTCTTCTAAGAGTGTTAAAAAAGCTGTAGCAGTTTTACACAAAGAATTTAAACTAGACTAATTTTATGAGCCTTAGGCCTTTTAGAAATATTGATAGAAAAAAAACTAAAGTAATTAATGTAGGTGATGTAAAAGTTGGAGGAGATAATCCAATTTCAGTTCAATCTATGACTAACACATTAACAACTGATGTGTCAGCAACAATAAAACAAATTCAAAAAATTCATGAGGAAGGTGCTGATATTGTGAGAGTATCATGTCCAGATGAAGATTCATCAAAAGCTTTAAAAGAAATCACTAAAAATGTTCAAATCCCTGTAATAGCCGATATCCATTTTCATCATAAGAGAGCTATTGAAGCTGCAGAAAATGGTGCAAAGTGTTTAAGAATCAATCCAGGAAATATTGGTGAAAAAAAAAAAATTCATGATGTTTTAAAAGCAGCAAAAGATAATGATTGCTCAATTAGAATAGGTGTTAATGCTGGATCTTTAGAAAGAGATATTCTTGAAAAATATAAAGAACCTTGTCCAGAGGCATTAGTGGAGAGTGCTTTGAGAAATATAAAAATTTTAGAGGATGAAGATTTTTTTAATTTTAAAATAAGTGTTAAATCCTCAGATGTATTTTTATCGATTGCAGCTTACAGACAACTTTCAAAGGCAACGAATTACCCATTGCACATAGGAATAACAGAAGCAGGAGGTTTTGTTTCAGGCAGTGTTAAGTCTGCTATAGGTCTTGGATCACTCCTTTTGGATGGTATAGGTGATACCATAAGGGTATCTTTATCTGATGACCCTGTAAAAGAAGTTAAAATTGGAAATGAAATTTTAAAGTCGTTGGGATTAAGAAACAGAGGAGTGAAAATTATATCTTGTCCATCATGTGCAAGGCAAGCTTTCCAAGTAATAGACACAGTAAAAATATTAGAGGAAAAATTATCCCATATAAAAACTCCAATAACACTTTCTATTATAGGCTGTGTAGTGAATGGTCCAGGTGAGGCTTCCTTGACTGATATTGGTATAACAGGCGGTGGAAAAGGAAATAACATGCTTTATTTATCAGGTATTCAAACTGAGAAAGTTTTATCTAGTGAGATTATAAATAAAGTAATTTCAGAAGTCGAAAAAAAGGCAGCAGAAATAGAAAATAAATAAAAAAATGATCCCATTAAAAACAGTTGAAGAGCTAATTGAAAAACATTCAGCTTTAGAAAAAGAACTTTCTTCAGGGGAAATAGATAAAAAATTGTTTGCAGAAAAATCTAAAGAGTATTCAGATATTAACGAAATTGTGGGTGTTGCAAAAAAATATCTCTCTTTTGAGAATGATAAACAGGAATTAGAGAGAATTTTAAATGACCAAACATCAGATAATGAACTAAAAAAAATGGCTGAAACAGAATTAATTGATTTAAATTTACAATATGAAATTGATGAAAAAAAATTAAAATTATTTTTATTACCAAAAGATGAAGCAGATAAAAAAAATGCGATTATTGAAATTAGAGCAGGAACTGGTGGTTTAGAGGCAAGTTTATTTGCTTCTGATTTATTTAAAATGTATGAAAAAGTTAGTCATAAAAAAAAATGGACATTAGAATTAATATCAATTTCAAGAAGTGATGCTGGAGGTTTAAAAGAAGTTATAGCTTCTATTAAAGGAAGAAATATTTATTCTACATTAAAATATGAAAGTGGAGTACATAGAGTTCAAAGAGTTCCAGACACAGAAACTCAAGGAAGAGTTCATACATCAGCAGCAACAGTAGCTGTTTTACCTGAAGCTGAGGAAGTTGATTTAAAGATCAATGATTCCGATTTAAGAATTGACGTTTTTAGAGCAGGAGGCCCAGGCGGACAATCGGTTAACACAACAGATAGTGCAGTTAGAATTACCCATATACCAACAGGTTTATCTGTATCTCAACAAGATGAAAAATCACAACATAAAAATAAAGCCAAAGGAATGAAAATTTTAAGAGCACGTTTATATGAATTGGAAAGGTCAAGAATAGACCAAGAAAGATCTCAAGACCGTAAAACAAAAATTGGTACAGGAGACAGATCAGAAAGAATAAGAACTTACAACTTTCCCCAAGGAAGAGTTACAGATCATAGAATAAATTTAACTATTCATAAGTTAGATGAATTTTTAGAAGGAGAAGTATTTGATGAGATGATTGAATCATTAACTTTACAAGCGCAAGAGGAAAGTCTTAGCAACTTAAAATAATATATGAATATTAATTTAGCTATTGATGAGGGTAAAAAAATTTTAAAGAGTAAATTAATACCTAATCCGCTATTAGATGCTGAAATTTTAATGGCAAAAACAATTAATAAAGATAGAAATTATATTTTACTTAATTCAAGTGACCCTATTAACAAAAATAATTTAAATAATTTCTATAAGTTAATTGAACAAAGATCTTTAGGAAATCCAGTGGCATATTTAACTAAAAAAAAGTCTTTTTGGAATTCAGAGTTTTTTATTACAAAAGATATATTAATACCAAGACCTGATACAGAGTTAGTTGTTGAAAATGCATTAAGATTAACAAAACAAAAAAGTAAAATTAATATTTTAGATATAGGTGTTGGTTCAGGCTGTATTATTATATCAATTTTAAAGGATAGAGAAAATTTTCGTGGAACTGGTATAGATTTAAGTAAAAAATGTTTAAATATAAGTAAAAAAAATGCAATAGCTAACAAAGTTAGTTCTAGATTAAAATTATACAAATCAGATGTTGACAAATTCAATTTAGGAAAATATGATTTAATTGTTTCTAATCCTCCTTATATTAAAACATGTAAATTAAAATATTTGGAAAGAGATGTTGCTGAGTTTGAGCCAAGACTAGCTTTAGATGGTGGATTGGATGGTTTATCAGAAATCAGAAAAGTAATAAAAAAATCCTCTGAACTGATAAAAAAAAATGGCAAATTTATTTTAGAGATCGGCTTTGATCAAAAAAATAAAGTTATAAATTTATTAAAAAAAGAAAAATTTTATATAGATGGCATTAAAAAAGATCTAGCAAATAATGAAAGGTGTATAGTTAGTACAAAATTATAACAAAAAAAATATGGTAACATTCAGAAATAATAACAATAACAGAAGAAGTGGCTTTAGAAGGAATACAAGAAATTTTAAATCTAATGGTGACAACCCCAAATTCAATTCTAATTTTTCAAGTAATGATAATTTCAAGAGGAAGGCCCCTGGAAGAAATAATCATAATGCACCAAAATTGATTGAAAAATACAATGATTTAGCAAGAGAGGCTCTGTCGAATGGAGATAAAATTCTATCTGAGAATTATTTACAGCACGCTGATCACTTTACAAGAATACTTAATGAAAGAGAAAATTTTAAAAGAGAGAAGTTTTTAGAGAGTAAATCTGAAAATAATCCCGAAGCTATTGATGATATAGTTGAAAATTTAGACCAAAATTCTGCAGATAAAACATTAGACGCATCTGACGATGAAACTAAAATTCAAAAAACTGCAAAAACTCAAGTGGAAGTAAATTAGTTTATTCCCAATATTTTTTCTGATTTCAGAACATCTAATTTAATTTTGTTAGTTTCAAATAGTTTTCGTTCTTTACCTTTTAATATTTTACCTGATGGTAGTTTAAGTTTTTGTGAGTTAACTTTTTTTCCATTTACAATTACTTCATAATGCAAATGAGGTCCAGTAGATTTACCAGTAGAACCAACATATCCAATAGTTTGACCTTGTTTAACTCTTACGCCAGCTTTAATACCTCGTGCAAATTTTGACATATGAGCATAAATTGTTTGATATGTTGAATTATGTTTAATCTTTACACAGTTTCCTCCTCCTCCACACCATCCAGCTTTTTTAACAACACCATCACCAGATGCCATTATAGGAGTTCCCATAGGTGCAGCAAAATCTGTACCTCTATGCATTTTATTATAACCATCAATTGGATGTTTTCTCATTCCAAAAGGAGAAGAAAGTCTTGCTCCATTTATTGGAGTTTTCATTAGTGCCTTTTTTACACTTTTACCATTTTTGTCATAGTGACCTTCACTTCCTTTGTTATCAAAATAATAAAGATTATTATCTTGTCCACTTAATCTTAGGTTTGCAAAAAGTATCTCACCGTTTTCAACAATCTCTTTTTTTTCATTTAAAAAAACTTCATACATAATTTGATATTTATCGTTTTTTCTAATATCTCTTTGAAAATCAATTTGAAAACCATATATTCCTGCAAATTCAATTATTGTGTTAGCAGGGATATTCTTATCTGTTGCTGCTTTATATAAACTTTGGATAATTAAATTTTCCTTATAAATTATCTTTTTATCGAGCTTAATAGATATAATCTCTTCATTAAAAATATCTTTTTTAATATTTCGTTTAAGATATATTTTTTGCGTATTTGAAACTTGATATGTGAATTCCTCAATTTTGTTATTTGTTTTATCAAGACTAAATTGAATTATTTGCTTTGTGCTTAATTTATTTAAATTTACTTTTTTTTTAAGAGAATTTTTAATTTTAATTATTTCTGATTTTTCAATTGAATAACTCTCTAGAATTTTATCAAATGTTTCTCCAGATTTAATTTTGTGTTTAATTTTTTTATATTTAGGCTCGAGATTATCTACAATATGATTTAACGTTTTTTTTAAGTAAATATTATCAATAAAATTATTATAAGTTTGAAAACTCTTTTTTTTTGAATAATTGAAGTAACTTGTTAAAAATGCTGTTATTAGTATTAATGTTAATAGGATAAATATTTCGGTATTTTTTTTTATTTTAATTTTTAATAATTTAATCATTAGAATTTAAATGAAACTCAATTATTAGTTTAGAGATACACAAAAATCAAAAAAAACCCTATAAAATCTATGATTTTTGATAATTTTTTTATTCTTATAAGCTTGATTTCCTTTAATTTTAGCCTATAAGCACTGAACTTTCTCAATAAAAATATTGTTAACACAATAAAAAAGTGAGGATTATTGAGCTTTTTTTGCTCAATTAGCTATTTTAAAAGTAAAAATTTAAGAAGAGAAGTGTGGACGGTTAAGGTTACCAAAATTTGTCGTACACACTTCAACATCATATAAATTTTATTCTTAGAATTTATATGGAAGCTAGTGTGCGCCGTTTTTAAACTTGAGAGTTTGATCATGGCTCAGAACGTACGCTGGCGGCACGCCTAACACATGCAAGTCGAACGAAGTAGCAATACTTAGTGGCAGACGGGTGAGTAACATGTAGGTATCTGCCCTTTGGCCTGGAATAACACGAGGAAACTTGTGCTAATACCGGATAAGTCTTTACGGAGAAAGCTTTATGCACCATTGGATGAGCCTGCACTTGATTAGTTTGTTGGTGGGGTAATGGCCTACCAAGACTGTGATCAATAGCTGATTTGAGAGGATGATCAGCCACATTGGGACTGAGACACGGCCCAAACTCCTACGGGAGGCAGCAGTGGGGAATCTTGCACAATGGAGGAAACTCTGATGCAGCGATGCCGCGTGAGTGAAGAAGGCCCTTGGGTTGTAAAGCTCTTTCGTCGGGGAAGAAAATGACTGTACCCGAATAAGAAGGTCCGGCTAACTTCGTGCCAGCAGCCGCGGTAATACGAAGGGACCTAGCGTAGTTCGGAATTACTGGGCTTAAAGAGTTCGTAGGTGGTTGAAAAAGTTGGTGGTGAAATCCCAGGGCTTAACTCTGGAACTGCCATCAAAACTTTTCAGCTAGAGTATGATAGAGGAAAGCAGAATTTCTAGTGTAGAGGTGAAATTCGTAGATATTAGAAAGAATACCAATTGCGAAGGCAGCTTTCTGGATCATTACTGACACTGAGGAACGAAAGCATGGGTAGCGAAGAGGATTAGATACCCTCGTAGTCCATGCCGTAAACGATGTGTGTTAGACGTTGGAAATTTATTTTCAGTGTCGCAGCGAAAGCAATAAACACACCGCCTGGGGAGTACGACCGCAAGGTTAAAACTCAAATGAATTGACGGGGACCCGCACAAGTAGTGGAGCATGTGGTTTAATTCGAAGATACGCGCAGAACCTTACCAACACTTGACATGTTCGTCGCGACTCTAAGAGATTAGAGTTTTCGGTTCGGCCGGACGAAACACAGGTGCTGCATGGCTGTCGTCAGCTCGTGTCGTGAGATGTTGGGTTAAGTCCCGCAACGAGCGCAACCCTCACTTTTAGTTGCCATCATTAAGTTGGGCACTCTGAAAGAACTGCCAGTGATAAGCTGGAGGAAGGTGGGGATGACGTCAAGTCCTCATGGCCCTTACGTGTTGGGCTACACACGTGCTACAATGGTATCTACAACAGGAAGCAAGACGGTGACGTTAAGCAAATCCTTAAAAGATACCTCAGTTCGGATTGCACTCTGCAACTCGAGTGCATGAAGCTGGAATTACTAGTAATCGTGGATCAGCGTGCCACGGTGAATGCGTTCCCGGGTCTTGTACACACCGCCCGTCACACCATGGGAGTTGGTTCTACCTTAAGGCAAGGTTTAAAATCCTTGACCACGGTATAGTCAGCGACTGGGGTGAAGTCGTAACAAGGTAGCCGTAGGGGAACCTGCGGCTGGATTACCTCCTTTCTAAGGATGAATGAAATTTAAATTTCATTCTAAATAATATACAGGATAATGTTGACCGTCCTCATTTCTCTTCTTAAAGTAGTGTTTCTCTTGCATGGGGGCCGGTAGCTCAGTTGGTTAGAGCACACCCTTGATAAGGGTGGGGTCGAAAGTTCGAGTCTTTCTCGGCCCACCAATTTTAAGATCATGGGGGATTAGCTCAGCTGGGAGAGCGCCTGATTTGCATTCAGGAGGTCAGCGGTTCGATCCCGCTATCCTCCACCAAACACTTAGCTATAAAAATTGTGAATAAAATAATAATTAATATCAATATCTATATCCGAACATTAGTAATGTTATTAGCTAATGTTCAAAATAAAAATTTGATTCAACACAGAATTTTTTTCTGTGCATAAATCAAGCGTTTAAGGGCGTGTAGTGGATGCCTTGGCACTGAAAG
>CACJQX010000004.1:37500-44662 GCA_902595595.1 uncultured Pelagibacteraceae bacterium
GAAAATTTTACATGCATTTTCAAAAAAATGTTTAGTTTGTACTACATATCAAAGTAAAAATGGTATCCCAGAATTAAAAAACAATTATAATTGTATAATTACTAGAGATGTAAAAAGTCTTACAAATTCGATTATTGATTTAGTATTAAATAAAAAATATAACATTGATGTTATTACAAAAAATGCATATAGTTTTATAAAAACTAAACATAATTATAAATCTATTTCAAAAAAATTATTAAGTTGAAAAAAGTTCTAATAACAGGATCTGGTGGTTTAGTTGGTTCAGAAGCTTGCTTTTTCTTTAGAGATAAAAAATTTAAAATTATAGGGATTGAGAACAACACGAGAAAGAAATTTTTTGGTAAGGCAGGTGATATAAGCAAAAATTATAATGCATTAAAAAAAGAGATTAAAAATTTTAGAAACTATAACGTAGATATCAGGGATAAAAATAAGTTAGAAAAAGTATTTCAGAGAGAAAAAAAAAAATTAGATTTAATTATTCATTGTGCCGCTCAGCCTTCCCATGATTACTCTTATGACAATCCTGTTGAAGATTTTAATGTAAATGCAAATGGTACATTAAACTTATTATATCTAACAAAAAAATATTGTAAAAATGCAGTTTTCATTTTTATGTCAACTAACAAGGTTTATGGAGACAGAGTAAATTTCTTAAAATTTAAAAAAAAAGGAATGAGATTTATTCCAAAAAGCAATTCAATTAAAAAAGGTGTTTCAGAATTAATGTCAATTGACAATAGTATGCACAGTGTTTTTGGAGCATCAAAGGTAGCTGCAGATGTATTAGTGCAAGAATTTGGTAAATATTATGGTTTAAAAACAACTGTTTTAAGAGGGGGCTGTCTAACTGGATATAGGCATGCTGGAGTACCTTTACATGGATTTTTGTCTCATTTAGTTAAAAGTTGCGTTAATAATAAAAAGTATAATGTTATAGGCTATTCTGGGCTACAAGTGAGAGACAATTTACACGCTAATGATTTGGCAGCAATGTTTTGGCATATATATTTAAAGCCAAATCGTGGAGCGGTCTATAATGTAGGTGGAGGTAAATTTTCAAATTGCTCTGTACTAGAAGCAATTAAATATGCAGAGCTTTATAGTAAAAAAAAAATGAAACTAAAATTCATAAAAAAACCAAGAAAGGGAGATCATAAATGGTGGATTACAGATATGACAAAATTTAAAAAAGATTACCCAAATTGGAAACAACAATATACATCAAAAATGATAATTGCTGAGATGGTAAAAAAATATTCGAAGTAAAGTTAAAATGTCCTTAATAGGAATATTTTCTGTAGGAAGAACGGGTAGCTCTATTTTTTCAAGAATGATTGATAAATTAGATAATACTTATGTACATCCAACTGAAATTTCATTTTTATCAGTATATGATGACCTTAACTCTATTTATTCATCAAATTTTAGAAAAACACATTATGCATCTAAGTTAAAAAAAGATTTAAAACTTAGAGAAAAATATTCATCTAACTATTTATACAAATATTACAAAAAGGACCTAAATAATATTAATAAAAATTTTTTAAAGTACTCATTTAGTAAACATAATTTAAATTACGAAGATTTATTTCAAAAAGATAAGGTTAATCCAATATCATTTGTAAGCAATTATTTAAAAACATGTTCAAATTACTTTATAGGCATCAATAATCCTGATCATGTTGTATTTAGATCTATAGAGGTGTCATTTTTAGAAAATTATAGAATTTTATTTCCTGAAATGAAATTTATTCATTTAATTAGAGATCCTCTAGATGCTTACAGATCATTGGTAATATCCTCTAGAATTAAAAATTCAAACATTAATAAAACAAGCTTTAATTTAGGAGGTGATAATTTAGAAATTTTTATAGAAAGAAGAATGAAGTTGCATTTCGAATATTTAAATAAATATGATAATCAACCTGATTTTGAAAAAAATAATTTGGTAATTAATCATAAAGACCTTTTGGATAACACTCATTTTGAATTATTAAAAGTAGGTAAATTTTTAGGAAAAAAAATATCGAATAATTTCGATAAATTTTCTATTTTTAAAAACTTTAAATTAGACAAACTTCCAAAAAATATATCAGGTATTGATTTTCAGACAAAAAATCAACCAAATTTAGATCCATATTTAATAAAAAATTTAAAAGATATTTATAATTATTCCCAAGATATTGAGACTAGAGAAAAAAAAATAATCTATTTGATATTAAAAAAGTATATAGAAAAATATAACTTTTCAAAAGTCTCAATTTATAAAAATAAGATATCTTTAATTATAGATAATTTAAAAATATCGCGATGGGAATTTCAAAATTTAATTAATAAAAAAAATTCTATATTGAAAAATATATATAACATTTTATTCTTTATCCCATTTATTTTGAGAAGAAGATTTAGATTATTTACTTATTTTAAATATTTTGAGATTAATAAAAAGGATACGTAAGTGAAGAAGGTAAATAATGTGCTAAATTTTATGATCTTATATTTTATTATTTTATTGAGGCTATAGTTTTTTTTAGTCCAATATTAATATTCACTTCTGGTTTAAAATTTATAAATTTTTTTAATTTTGATGAGTTGCCGCATCTTTTTTTGACTTGAAATTGTAAAATCTTTTTTGGAACTTTTATACTTACAATTTTTGAATTGGAATTTGTTTCTTTAATTATTTTTTTAGCAAGATCTTTAATACTCATATCTATTCCTCTTGAAGAGTTAAAAATTTGAAAATCTTTAATTTTTTTTTTGTGTAATAAGTAAAATGTTTGAATGCAATCTGATATATATGTAAAATCTCTAGTATGATTTCCTGTATCGTACACCGTTATAGGTTTATTTTTTTTGGCTTGCTCAATAAATCTTGGTATCACCATTCTGTTATCCTGTCTTGGTCCATAAACATTAAATAGTCTAATCGCAATAGTTGGAATTTTATTTTCAATATAAAAATTTTTTAAATATATCTCCCCAAATCTTTTTGCAAATGCATATGCAGAAACAGGTGCAACAGGTATATCTTCTTTTACATTTTTTTTAAAATTCATTGTACCGTATACTCCACTTGAGGACGAATAGATTATTTTTTTAACCTTGTTTTTTTTTGCGGCTTCGCAGATATTTTTCATACCTATAAATTCACACTCCATTGTTTCTAAATTTCTTTCAGCAACAACATCTACACCTATAATTGCAGCTAAATGAAAAATTGTTGAACAATTTTTTGAATAATAATTAATTAGCTCTTTATTTCTTACGTCACCTTTTACTATTTTTACATTTTTGTTAAATTTTTTAAGTTTGTTGTTTTGAAAAAAATTATCTATAGCTATCACTTTGTGATTTATAGACATTTTATCTACTAGATGACTACCAATGAAGCCACTTCCACCAGTAATGAGCACTTTATTCATAAAAAATTTATTGTTATTTAAAAGTTATATTGTATCTAAGTTTATATTCATAAATATTTAAAATGAAAGAATATAAAAGAAATCTATTAAACAAAATTAAAAAAAAATCTTTGAATATTGGTTTAATCGGAATTGGATATGTTGGTATCAAATTAGTTCTTGCTTTTTCAAAAAATAAAAACAAAGTCTATTGTTTTGATAATGATAAAGAAAAAATCGAGTTACTAAAAAATAATACTTCTCCATATTCATATATAAAATCTTCTGAAATAAAGAAAAAAACAAAATATTTAAATTTAGAAAATAAAATTTCTAATATTAATAAATGTGATGTCATAATTGTTTGTTTGCCAACGCCTCTAAAAAAAGAAAAACCTGACCTTTCTCACATCAAAAGTGGATGGGAAAAATTTAAACCATTTTTAAAAAAAGGTCAGATACTTATTCTCGAAAGTACCACTTACCCAGGGTGTACTGAAGATATTTTTTATAAATATTTAAATAATAAGTTTCAAATTGATAAAAATTTTTTTCTTGGATATTCACCAGAAAGAGAAAATCCAGGTGATAAAGAATATGATTTTCAAAATACTCCAAAAGTGGTTTCGGGCATTGGGAAAAATTCTTTAGAAATTTGTGATTTACTATATCAGTTGATAGTAAAAAAAACCAAAATTGCAGAGTCAATAAGAATCGCAGAAGCATCGAAACTTTTTGAGAATATTTATAGATCAATTAATATAGCTTTGATCAATGAGCTGAAAATTGCATGTGAATATTTGAAACTAAATACTTATAGTATAATTGATATAGCGGGAACTAAACCATTTGGTTATAGCAAATTTTTTCCTGGGCCTGGAATAGGTGGGCATTGTATACCAATTGATCCTTTGTATTTTTCATGGATATCAAAAAAAAAAGGATTTGAAGTAAAGTTTATTCAATTATCAGCTCAAATAAATAAATTTAGAACAAACTGGATCATTTCAGAAATTAAAAAAATTATTAAAAATCAAAATAAAAAAAATCACAAGATACTTTTATTGGGTATGGCTTATAAAAAAAATATCGAAGATACAAGAGAGTCAGCATCTGTGAAGATTTTTAGTAGGTTTTTAAATGAAAAAATGTGTTCAGTAGATTACTGCGATCCATTTGTTAAAAAAATCACAATAAATAAAAAAATAATCAAATCACTTGATTATAAAAAAATAAATTACAATAATTTTGACATAGTGATTATTGCAACAGATCATGATAAGTTTGACTATAAAAAAATGCTAAAATCAAAAAAAATAATTGTTGATTTAAGAGGAAGATTTTATAATTTAAAAAATAAAAATAATATAATTTTACTTTAAGCAGACTTTAAAAATATTAATCATAATAATAAAATTTAATAAATATTAATTATGAGATACGAAAACTTGATGTGTTTTATACCTGCAAGATCAGGATCAACACGATTAAAAAATAAAAACCTTAAAAAAATTAATGGATTAACATTAGTAGAAATAACCATTATTCAAGCTTTAAAATCAAATTTATTTAAAAAAAAAAACATCGTTTTATCTAGTAATTCCAATAAAATATTAAATTTAGGAAAAAAGTTTGGCATCAATTGTATTAAAAGATCTAAAAAAAACTCAAAAACATTTTCTAAAGTTGAAAATGCTATCGTTGAATTTTTTCAAAAGAACAAACAGAAGTGCTCTGGTATAGTTCTAATGCAGGTTACGTCTCCTCTTAGAAAAATTTCAACATTAAAAAAATTTGTAAATTATTCTATCAAAAAAAAATTAAACCATTGTTTAACTGTAACAATCATAAACAATCATATTTCAAAGTTTGCTAATAAATATTTTAATTCAATGCACAAGAAAAGAGAAATGACGCAAAAAATGATCCCGTATTTATATGAAAATAGCTTGTTATATTATGTATCAGGAAAATTTTTTAAACAATTTAAAAGGATCTATCCTTTAAAAAATTGGAATTATTTTATTACAAATAAATATGAATCAATTGATATAAATGATAATGAAGACTTTAAAATTTGTAAAAAATTATATTAGATGAAAACTAAATTTCAAATTTCTAAAAATAAAATTATAACGGAAGCAAGCGAACCTTATATTATTGCAGAAGCATGCATTAATCATGAGGGGAATATAAAAATTGCAAAAAAAATGATTGACGAAGCATCTAATGCAGGAGTATCTGCAGTTAAATTTCAATTTCATGTTTTAGAAGATGAAATGTTAAAGGTTACTCCTAGATCTAAAAATTTTAAAGAAAGCCTATATAAAACTTTAGAACGTACTAATTTAAATATTAAGGAGCATATTTATTTAAAAAAATATTGTGAACTTAAAAATGTAGATTACCTATGCACTCCATTCTCGTTTAAATCTGCTGACATACTAGAAAAAGAGATAAAATTAAAATTTTTTAAAGTTGGGTCAGGTGAATTAACAAATATTCCTTTACAAATGTATATAGCAAGAAAAAAAAAACCCACAATTATTTCTACCGGAATGTCTACAATGAAAGAAGTTGAATATACATTTAATAAAGTTTATGGGCTTAATAAAAATATAGCTCTAACACAATGTACATCGTCTTATCCTTGTGATCCAAGAATTTCTGATTTGAATGTTATTAAGTTATATTCAAAAAAATTTAATGTAATATCTGGATTATCTGATCATACATCTGAAATATTTACTTCTTTAGGAAGTGTTGCACTAGGCGCAAAAATTATTGAGAAACATTTTACACTTAACAAAAAAGCAAAAGGACCCGATCACGCTTCTTCTTTAGAACCTCATGAATTAAAACAGTTAGTAAAAGGTTCTAAAGATATTTTTTATGCTACGAGAAATAATAAAAAAATTATACATAAAGAAGAGAGACAAATAATTAAATGGGCAAGAGAGTCAGTAGTTTCTATTTCAAATATTAAAAAAGGAGATGTACTTGATAATAAAAATATAACAGTAAAACGTCCTGCTCCAAATTTAAATGAAATTCCTGCTAAAGATTTCTTTAAATTAGTTAATAAGAAAGCAAAAGTAAATATTTTAAAAAATAAAAAAATTAAATGGCATCAAATAAAATAAAAAAGATATTATTTTTTTTTGATTCTCGAGCCACTTTTTCATATTCAAATAATATAATAAAAGTTTTCAAAAAGCATAACAAATCTTATTCAATTTTAATATCAGGAAATTATTTAGAGAAAGAAATGAAAATAAATAATAAATTATTTAAAAAAAATAAATTAAAAATTGATTATAAAGTAAAATTTGGAAGTCCTGGAAAAAATTTATACACATGGCCAAAAAATTTTGGTGAGGCAATAGTTAGGTACTCAAAAAAACTTAATATTATTAAGCCAGATCTGGTTGTATTAACTGGAGATAGAATTGAGACTTTAGCTTTTTGCATAACTTGTACATACATGAACATTCCTTTGGCACATGTTCAGGCTGGAGACAAATCTGGTCATGTTGATGATTTATGTAGAAGTGTTTTATCAAAATTTTGTCATCTTCATTTTGCTCCATCAAAAAATGCATGTGAAAGGTTAAAATCGTGGGGTGAAGAAAAAAAAAGAATTTATTTTACTGGTGCGCCTCAACTAGATGACTTTAAAAATCTTGAGGTTAATGATAACGAAAACTATATTATAATTTTTCATCCAGTCT
>CACJQX010000005.1 GCA_902595595.1 uncultured Pelagibacteraceae bacterium
ACCTTTCCAAAAAATAATATCTCCTTTTTTAAATAGTCTTTTCTTTGAATTCTTTTTTGTATATTTGATCTGATCTTTTGTATCTCTTGGATAAAACGAATTATTATAAAAATAAAATATTTGCAATAAGGCTGAACAATCAACACCTTTAAATGTTTTTCCACCCCAAACATATTTTACATCGAGAAATTTTTTAAATATTTTTGTAAAATTATTTTCTTTATGGTTTATTTTTTTAATATCTGCTTTTTTAATCCATTTATTTTTTTCAATTTTTACGTAATTTTTATTTTGTTCAAATACAGATAATTTGGATGCAAGTGGAAGCCAACTACTAGTTCTAATTCCAGGTTTTTTATAAATTTTTGCTTTTAGCGAACTGACTTTATAATTGGCACTAAATTTTTCTATATATTTTGAATTTTTTATAAACCCCTTATAATTATCAAATAAAGTTTTAATTTTTATCCAATTTTTATTTTTTGCTAATATTTTGAATTTTTCACCATATATAATTTGTGAAGTTACCTCAGATCTTTTCGAAGGATTTTTGTAAATATTCGAAAAATTACCTGTGAAATAAAAATTATTTTGCACCAATTTTAATTTTGTTTTTAATTAACCACAAACAAATTAATGATGGTATCACCATTATAGTCGTTAAAACAAAAAATGTTCCCCAATCTCCGTTTAACCAGTCAACTAGAGCTCCTGAGGATGAAGCTAAAGTAGTACGACCAGCTGTACCAATTGAAGCAAGCAATGCATATTGTGTGGCTGTATAAGTTCTATCAACTAGTAATGATATAAATGCAACAAATGCTACAGTTGCAAAAGCTGCTGTGATATCATCAGCTATAACCGCAATTGCAAATAAAATTTCTGATTTTCCAGTCCATGCTAAAACTGCAAATAAAAGATTGGTTATAGCCATTAACCCACCAGCAAAGAACATGGTTTTAATTGTTCCAGCTCTCATGGCCATTACTCCACCCAACAAAGTAAATACAACTGTTGTTATCCAGCCAAGTCCTTTTGAATAAATTGCAATTTGACCTTTGGAGAAACCAATTTCTTTATAAAAAACAATAGACATTCTTCCCATAAATGCCTCACCTATCTTAAACAAGAAAACAAATCCTAAAATTCCAGCTGCAATGGCAAAACCATTTTTTCTAAAAAAACTAATAATAGGTCCGCCTATAGTTCCTGTAAGATATGCGATAAAGTTTGTAATAATATTGCTAGATCCAAGTTTTCCTTCAATTAACTTGTCTGTTTCTCTCTGTTTTGTTTGTCTGTTTGTCTCTATAGGTTCATGAACAAACATTAATCCAATATTCATTAAAATTATTAAAATACCTAAAATTAAAAAAGTAGCTTGCCAGTAGTCAGCTACCCCTAGGTTTTCAAAAAATTCTGCTGTGAATAAAGCAACAACACCACCTAATTTATAACCTGTCCACCATCCAACAACAGCCATAGCTGCACCAGCAGCCATTGATTTTCCTTCATTTTCATTTATCTGTTCAATTCTTAATGCATCTACAGTTATATCTTGGGTTGCTGACGCAATTGCAATAATTAAACCTACAGTAATTAATAAAGCTAAATTTTCAGTTGGATTAATCACACTCCAAACAACAAGACTTAACAAAATAATTAATTGCATCAAAACTATCCATCCTCTTCTATGACCTAATTTTTTTGTTAGTATTGGAATTTGAATTCTATCTATAATGGGAGCCCACAAATAATTGAACGCGTATACTCCAAAAATTAAACCTGCCCATCCAATTGTTGATCTACTAAGACCTTCTTCTTTAAGCCAAAGACTCAAGCTGCTTGCAATTAATACCCATGGAAATCCACTTATTGCACCTAATAAAAGAATTCTTACCATTCGAATATCTTTATAAACTGCAAGAGAATCAAGCCATGTTTGTTTCGTTGTTTCAGACATAATTAATTTCTCCAAAAAGATGGTAAGAACAATACTAATATTGCAAACAACTCAAGTCTACCTAAAATCATACCTACAGTTAAGATCCATTTAGAAATATCAGGCAAAGCTGAAAAATCTCCATTAGGCCCAATTATAGGACCTAAACCTGGACCAACATTTGAGATTGATGTTGCTGCTCCAGAGATAGCGGTTATAAAATCGAGACCTGTTAATGACAATAATGCAGCTAATATAAAAAAAATAATAAAGTAAAAATAAATAAATGAAATTATTGATGCAATAAATTTATCATCAACAGACCCTTGATCGTATTTAATTATAAATATTCCCTTAGGATATATAATTTTTTTTAATTGATTTAATATAAATAAATATAGAATTTGAATTCTAAAAATTTTAACACCACAAGTAGTTGATCCAGCACACCCCCCAATAAACATTAATACAAGAAATATTGTTATAGGAAAACTTCCCCAACCATCAAATTCAGCATTTACATAACCTGTTCCAGTTAATATTGAAATTGTATTAAAAAAAATAGATCTTAAACTAAAGTTTCCGTTATTATTAAATAATAAATAAATTGATAATATAATAACGCTTATAATTATTATTTTAATAAAAGTTCTGATTTGAATATCGTTTAAAAATATTTTTTTATTACCATTAATAAATTTAATATATGCAATAAATGGAATGCTTCCTAAAATTATAAAGATCATTGATGATATTTCTATAGGAACACTGTCAAAATATCCGATAGATTGATTATAATTAGAAAATCCACCTGTAGCTATAGTAGTCATAGAATGAGTTAAACTATCAAATTTTCCCATTCCAAATATCCAATATGATAATGCACAAAGAGCAGTTAGACCTGAATAAATATAAATAAGTCTCAAAGCTATTTCTTTCGATTTAGGAAGAATTTTTTCAGATGAGTCGTTGCTAGAAATTTTAAATAATTGCATACCACCAACATTCATTATAGGCATTAGGGTGATTGCCATTACAATTATACCAATACCACCCAACCACTGAAGTATTGCTCTCCATAATAGAATGCCTTTTGGTGTATTCTCTAAGTTTGAAATAATTGTAGATCCAGTTGTTGTAATACCAGACATGCTCTCAAAAAAAGCATCAGTAATTGAAAGCTCCATAGTCGAAAATATAAATGGTAAAGATCCAAAAATAGCAATACTTAACCACGATAAAGCAGTTAATAAAAATGCTTGTTGTAAATTTAAC
Source organism: uncultured Pelagibacteraceae bacterium (assembly GCA_902595595.1). Taxonomy (GTDB): domain Bacteria; phylum Pseudomonadota; class Alphaproteobacteria; order Pelagibacterales; family Pelagibacteraceae; genus Pelagibacter. The sequence continues at coordinate 3,218 of CACJQX010000005.1, forward strand.
TTTTTGTCGTGGTCAAGATTTGAAAGAAAAAATAATGATCCAAAAATTATGGTAACAATAGATGCGCCAAAAAATGATGAATCTATTTCAGAATAAATAAATTGAGCAATTATAGGGATGAACATTGAGACCCCTAAAATAATTTGTAAAATTCCTAGCGTTAAAAAAACAGTTTTATAATTAGACATTTTGAAAGAACATTATTTTATGGTAAATAAATTTCAACTCTATAAGAATTAATAAAATCGCCAATTTAAGATTTTTATAAAAGATATATTCGTGATTAAAAAAGAAATTTTAGACAAAACAAGTGCTTGGCCTTTCGTTGAAGCAAAAAAAATGCTTCGTGAGAGAAAATCATTTATTGATAAAAAAGGGAAAATTACTCTTCAAACAGGATATGGTCCAAGTGGCCTTCCGCATATCGGAACATTTGGTGAAGTTGCAAGGACTTCAATGATGGTGAATGCCTTAAAGCAACTTACAGATTTACCAACTGAGATAATTACTTTTTCTGATGATATGGATGGTTTAAGAAAAGTTCCTGATAATGTTCCTAATCAGGAATTACTAAACAAAAACTTACATAAACCATTAACACAAGTTCCTGATCCATTTGAAAAATTTGCAAGTTTTGGAGAGCATAATAATGAAATGTTAAAAGATTTTTTAAATAGTTTTAATTTTAAATACAGTTTTAAAAGTTCGACATCTTTATACAAAGGTGGTTTTTTCAACCCAACTTTAAAAATTATTTTAGAAAATTATGATGGTATAATGAACATTATACTTCCAACTTTAGGCAAAGAACGTCAACAAACTTACTGCCCTTTTTTACCTATTTGTCCAGATACAGGTCATGTCCTCGAAATTCCAGTTATAGAAATTGATAAAAAAAATTCTAAAATAATTTTTGATAATAAAGGTAAAAAATTAGAATCTAGTATTTTGGATGGAAATTGTAAATTACAATGGAAAGTTGATTGGGCAATGAGATGGTATGCTCTAGATATAGATTTTGAAATGTATGGAAAAGACCTTATTGAGAGTGCAATTTTATCGACCAAAATAATAAATTTAATTGGTAAAAAACATCCATCTGGATTTGCTTATGAATTATTTCTTGATGAAAAGGGTGAAAAAATTTCAAAATCAAAAGGAAATGGTATTACTATCGACCAATGGTTAAAATATGCTTCACCCGAAAGCTTATCTTTATATATGTATCAAAATCCAAAAAGAGCAAAAAAACTTTATAAAGAAATAGTGCCTAAAGCTGTAGATGAATACCTTGATAATATTGAAAAATCAAAAACACAAACAGAACAACAATTAGTAATGAATCCTGTTTGGCATGTTCATAATGGAAACATTCCAAAAGAAGAGATGATTATGACTTTTTCTATGTTGTTGAATTTAGTTGAAACAAGTAATGCTGATAACAAAGATTTATTATGGAAGTTTGTTAAAAAATATAAAACTAACATTCATGAAAAAAACTTTCCAATTTTTGATGGACTAGTTGGTTATGCAATCAAGTATTTTAATGATGTTATTAAGGCCCAAAAAAAATATAAAAATCCATCTGAAAATGAAAAATTAGCTCTACAAGCTTTAGTTAAAACTTTAGAGCAATGTAATGATCAGATGTCTCCAGAGGATATACAAACACTAATTTATTCAACAGGTAAAGAAAATGGGTATGCAGAAAACTTAAGAGATTGGTTTAAGTTAATTTATGAAGTGGTGTTTGGAGATGAAAATGGACCTAGAATGGGTTTTTTTATAAGTTTTTTCGGTGTTAACGAAACAAAAGAATTGATAATTAGTAAATTGAAATAATGTATTCAAATTTAAGATCTTTAATATTTAAAATAGATCCTGAAAGAGCACATTTTTTAGCAATTCAATCACTCAAACTCAATTTAGTTTCAAATATATTTGATGAAACCAAAAATGATCCCCTTTTAAAAACCAAATTATTTAATCAAGATCTTGATAATCCTATCGGTATTGCAGCAGGTTTTGATAAGAATGCAGAGGTATATAACCCTTTATTTAAATTGGGTTTTGGATTTGTTGAAGTAGGTACAGTTACACCATTAAAACAATATGGAAATGAAAAACCAAGAGTATTTAGATTGGTAGAAGATCAAGCATTAATTAATAGGTTAGGTTTTAATAATCATGGATCAGATACAATATTAAACAGAATAAAATCTAATAAAAAACTAGGTGTGCTAGGTGTAAATGTGGGTCCAAACAAAGATTCTAATGATAGATTGAATGATTATTTAATTGGATTAGAAAAATTTTCTGAAGTTGCAGATTATATTACAATCAATATTTCTTCACCAAATACTGAAAATCTCAGAAACTTTCATGATGAGAATAAATTAAAAGAGTTATTAAAATCTATCTCAGAGAAAAAAAACAATTAAACACTGAAATTCCTATAGCTGTAAAGATTTCACCAGATATAAATGAAAATCAAATTGACTTAATTTCAGAAATACTTTTAGAAAATGAAATAAGCGCAATAATAATTTCAAATACTTCCGAAGCTTCTCGGGAAACACTTCAAAATATACAGAGACATCAAAAAGGTGGTTTATCTGGAAAACCTATTGAAAAAAAATCAAATCTTTTAATAAGTAAATTCTACAATTTAATAAAAGGTAAAATTAAAATAATTGGAGTAGGAGGCGTAGACTCTGGTAAAGCAGCTTATGACAAGTTTTTATTAGGAGCAGATTATGTTCAGTTGTATACCGGCATGGTATTTCAAGGACCCAATATTGCTGGGATGATTAAAAAGGACCTAAAAGAATTACTAATAAGAGATGGTGTCAAAAATTTCACAGAAATTGTGGGAAATAAAACTGTTTCTTAAATGTATTAAACTTGACGCCTTCAATATCTCCCCTTATATAGGCACTGTTATTATGTCAAAAAAATGCGAACTTACCGGTAAAATTCCTATGAAAGGTCATAATGTTAGTCATGCTAACAACAAGACTAAAAGAAGATTTTTACCAAATCTTAAAAAAGTAAAATTTACAAGTGAGCTTACTGGTAGAAGTTTAAAACTTACTGTAAGCAACTCAGGTGTAAGGTCAGTTGACAAAAAAGGTAGTTTTGATGAATTTTTAAAAACTGTAAAAAATAAAAATTTATCTCCTAGATTAAAAAAGTTAAAAAAAGTAGTTTTAATTAAATCCCCTTTTAAAAAGAAACCTGTAGCTAAATCAGCTTAATGAACAAATTATTTATCACCCTGTCAATAATGATGGGAGTTGTTGTACTATCTTCTAATTATTTAGTTCAGTTCCCAATAAACTATTTTGGATTAAATGAGATTTTAACTTATGGAGCTTTTAGTTACCCAATAGCTTTTTTAATAACAGATTTAGCAAATAGGTCGTATGGAAAATTATTAGCAAGGCAAATTGTATATTTGGGCTTTTTAATAGGAATTATATTTACATTGTTATTCTCAACTGATTTTGCAGATTTAATTTCTGTTAGAATTGCAATAGGATCAGGGGTAGCTTTTATTACTGCTCAGTTGTTAGATATTCAAATTTTTGATCGATTAAGAAAAAAAGAGTGGTTTGTAGCTCCACTTACTTCATCTTTGATTGGATCAACAGTTGACACATTTTTATTTTTCTCAATATCATTTTATGCAACAGGGGTACCTTGGGTTACTTTATCTCTGGGAGATTTAGCGGTAAAAGTTTTAGTTGCTGTAATAATGTTGATACCGTTTAGAATGTTATTGAAAATTATTAAACCAATTAAAGTTTAATATAAAAATTTATAAGACAGAATTTTATAAGCTAGCTTTGCAACAAGAAAATTATAAGAATTAAATCCTTTAATTGGAGACAGTTCATTAATATCTGCACCAACAATTTTCGAGTTTTTAGCTGCAATCCTTATTATATCCAATGTTTCATCCCACAAAAGTCCTCCTGGTTCAGGTGTGCCAGTTGCAGGCATAATGCTTGAATCTAGTCCGTCTACATCAAATGTAAGATAAACAGTTTTATTTTTAATTAGTTTTTTAAATTTAGACAAATTCCATTTTTTTTTATCTTTCGCCCAATAAATATTTATTCTTGAAGAATTCTTTTTTAAAAATGGGATTTCACTTTCCGAGATATTTCTTATGCCAAATGAAATTAACGAAACGTTTTTATAATCTAGACACCTTCTAATTGCTGAAGCATGTGAAAATTTTTCTCCATTATAACTTTGACGTAAATCTGCATGAGCATCAAAATGTAACAGACAAATGTTTTTATATTTTTTAGTAAAAGGAACAATACATCCAGGAGTTATTGAATGCTCTCCGCCTAAAGTCATTGGGAAAAGTTTTTTATCTAAAATTTCTTTATTAATATTAGAGATTTTATTCAGGGCTTTTTTGATATTTTTATCGATTTTAAATGGTTTTAAAGTTTTAATACCTATTTTTTTATAAGGTTCACAATTAAGCTCTTCATCATATAACTCAACTTGATGAGATGCTTTTATAATTTCTTTAGGTCCATTTTTTGTTCCTCCCCCATAACTGACAGTTTTTTCTAAACCAAATGGAACAATTACAGCTTTTTCTTTAAAGCTAAATTTATTATCAATTCCTAAAAACCCGTTTTTATTTGAAAGATATTTCAATTTTATTCAAAAATTTTAGTAAAGTTTTTTCTTGTTCTATTTTTCCACTCACCCTTATGATAAGCATCACTTGCTATCAATGGTAAAACACTAGTTGCTTCTGCAAACACCATCTGTTCTTTTGTAATATCTACTTTTCCCCATGAGCTTGCTTCTTTTAATGTGGAGCTACTACAAGCACCGTCTCTACTATCAGCAACAGTAATTTGAACAGCATATTTATGCATGTCTACATCTTTTCCTAATAGTTCAGCACAAATTACAGTATCTTGAATAAAGTTTTTAGGCACACCTCCACCAATCATAAATAATCCAGAACCTTTAGATTTGATTTTAATTTCTGTTAGTTCTCTAAATTCTCTAACCGAGTCTATCGTCATATGTTTTTTTGGATTTTGTTCTTGATGCATAACTAACCCGAATCCTGCACTTGAGTCAGTAAAAGCAGGGCAGAAAATAGGAACATTATTGTTAAAAGCAGTTTCAATTAATGAGTCTTTTTTCTTTGAGTTATTTTTTAAATATTTTCCCATTTCATAAATGAATTCTCTTGAAGTATAGCTTCTCGCTTCTAAGTTATTTGCGATTTCACATATGATTTTATCACACATTTGAAGCTCTTCTTCATCTATGTAGGTATCGTAAATTCTATCTATATAGTTATTCCTCAGCTCAGTATCATCTTGAAATTGTGAACCTTGATAATGCTTAAAACCAAGAGCCTCAAAAAAATCCATATCTACTATTGAGGCACCTGTTGCAACGATTGCATCTACCATATTATATTTAACTAAATCTTTATAAATATTCATGCATCCAGCTGCCGAAGTAGAGCCCGCTAAAGTAAGGAAAATTGTACATTCTTTATCTTTAAGCATCTCGTTATAAATATTAGCAGCATTTGCTGTTTCTCTAGAAACAAATGACATTTTTTCCATTGAGGAAATAATTTTTCTACTATCAAAAGAAGTTATATCGATGTGTTCAACAGGATTTTTTAAGAAATCTCTTTTACTGTTATGACCTGGATTTTTTTGACCTGACATTAAGCTACCATGTTAGCTTTGTTAATGTCTTTATCATACATTGTCATTATTGGATTATCTTCAACTTCATAAATTTCATTTGAGTAATAACCATTAAACTGAGTTCTAAATGTTAATCCGTATGCTCCAAGTTGACCAAGTTCAATATAATCATTTTCTTTAATATTATTTGGAAGCAAAAAAGGACCTTTCATATAATCCATACTATCACATGTAGGTCCAAAGAAATCAAAAGCAGTTAATTTTTTTGAAATTATTTTATTAGAATTTTCTTTAATCATTCTAGATGGGAATACAATGTTTGGTGTACCAGCATCAAAAAGAGTACCATAGGTACCATCATTAATATAAAGCTTTTGTTTTTTCCTTAAATTGACTCTTACAACTGTTGAACCACTTTCAGCAACTAGAGCTCTGCCAGGCTCACAAATAATTTCAGGAAGTTTTTCAAGCTTTAAGTTTTCTAAACTCTTATTTATTTCATTAAAATAACTACCTAAAGATTGTGGAATTAAGTCAGGATAGATTGTAGGGAAACCTCCACCTACATTAATGTAATCTGGAATAATTTTTGTCTTTTTAATTATATTTCCAATTTCACTAATTCCTTTTGAATAAGAAATTGGATGCATACATTGTGAACCAACATGAAAACTTAAACCAATCTTTTTAGCATGTTGTTTTACAAGTCTTAACAAACCAATTGCTTCTGATGTTAAAGCACCAAATTTTTTTGATAAATCAATTTCTGCATGTTCATTTGAAACAGCTACTCTTACAAATAACTCTAAATCTTTAGCATTATTTGTACTTTCAATTATTTTAATCAGTTCATCTTTAGTATCTAATGAAAAAGTTTTTACACCATAATTAAAATAGGCTTCTTTAATACTTTCTCTACTTTTAACAGTATGCATATAAGAGCATTTTGCTGTATTGCTAAAAGCTCTAATATTTTTAATTTCCTCAATTGAAGCAACATCAAATTGCTCAACTCCACTTTCTATGATTGTTTTGATTACCTCAGGGTGTGGATTAGTTTTAACTGCATATAAAATTTTACCTGGAAATTTGTTTAGGAAAAATTTAACAGCAGATTTAATGGAATTCTTTCTAATACAGTAAACTGGTTTTTCAGGTTTCAGCTGATTAACTAATTCTTCAACTGATTTAAATTTTTGCATTTTAAATGCCTCCAAAAAAAATTTAATAAAAAAAAGTCTTTTTAAAAAAAACTTTAATATTTTTTGGCATATAAAGTAAACAACACCAATGTAAAGCAAATAATTCAAGCCAGAAATGCGTAAAATTCATATATTGTAATATTTTGCAGAGACCCCATATAAGGGCTATGAAAGAAGAAGCAAAACTACAGAATCTTAGCGATTTTGAGAATAAGTCATTATTAATAGTCGATGATGATAATCCTTTTCGTGAGCGTTTAGCTAGAGCGATGGAAAAAAAAGGATTTGAGGTTTTTCAAGCTGAGAGTGTGCAAAAGGGAGTTGAATCTGTAAAATCTAAAAAACCTGGTTTTGCTGTTGTAGACTTAAGGCTTGCAGATGGAAATGGACTTGAGGTTGTAAAAGAAATTCAATCTTCAAATAGTGATAGTAGGATCATCATGTTAACTGGTTATGGAAATATTCCTACTGCAGTAGCTGCAATCAAAGAAGGTGCTATAGATTATTTAGCTAAACCTGCTGATGCAGAAGATGTAGAGAAAGCATTACTGGCAGATCCTTCAAAAAAAGCAGCCCCACCAGAAAACCCGATGTCGGCAGATAGAGTTAAGTGGGAGCATATACATAGAGTTTTCGAGTTATGTAATAGGAATGTTTCAGAAACAGCCAGAAGGCTTAAAATGCACAGAAGAACTCTTCAAAGAATTCTTTCTAAAAGATCACCTAGATAAATTTTTTAATTTTAATTATTTGCTTAGTCAAAAGAGCTAGAAGCATAATTTTAAAAATCTCGGCTAATAGAAACGGTTTTGCACCTAAAGCAAAAATTGGCTTATCCCATCCAATCAATGTTCCAAGCCAAATTAGACCCAAAATATAGATTGTAGAAGTTGCAATAATTAGCTTAAATAAAACTACGAAAAAATTATCATTAATCTTAATTTTGGAAGCTAAGTAACAAGCCGTTAAAAAACCAATCAAGTAACCCATTGTTGGGCCTGTAAAGTAAACTAACCCAACACCTTTTTCAGGAGAATTTGAAAATACAGGAAGACCTGCAATTCCTTCAATTAGGTATAGACCAATTGTAGCTAGTGCAATTTTATGCCCTAAACTTATTCCTAAAAATAATACAACAAATGTTTGCATAGTCATAGGAACCGGATAGAAAGGAATTTTGATCTTTGCCGATATTGTTAGTGCTATTGAACCAAGAACAATAACAACCAGAGATTTAAATAGTTTAGCTTGCGTGAGATTTTTTGTTAATTCCATTGTTAAATAATACTCAAAATATAAAAAATAATCTACTTATAATTGTTAAAATAATTGAAAGTTAATTTTTTATATACAGAATATGTTATCATTATAATATTTAATAATACTTCATGAATAAAATTCAAAAAACAGATCATTTTTATTTGATTGATGGCTCTGGTTATATTTTTAGAGCTTATTATGCTTTGCCTCCATTGACTAGAAAAAGTGATGGACTTCCTACTGGTGCTGTAAGTGGTTTTTGCAGTATGTTATTTAAATTATTAGAGGACTCAAAATCTGATCAAAATTTGCAAAAACCAACACATTTTGCAGTAATATTTGACTCAGCAAGAAAAACTTTTAGAAATGAAATTTATAGTGATTACAAAGCTAATAGGTCAGAGGCGCCTGATGATTTGGCTCCTCAATTTGAGTATATAAGAAAATCAGTATTAGCATTCAATTTACCATCTGTGGATCTTCCTAATTATGAAGCAGATGATTTAATAGCCACATATGTTGATCAAATCCTTAAAATAGGTGCAAAAGTTACAATTGTCTCATCAGATAAAGATTTAATGCAGCTTTATAAAAAAGGGGTTCGAATTTTTGACCCCATGAAAAACAAATTTATAAATGATGATGATGTCTTAAAAAAATTTGGAGTAGAGGCCTCAAAAGTCATTGATGTGCAATCTTTAGCAGGAGATAGTAGTGATAATATTCCTGGTGTTCCAGGGATAGGTGTTAAGACAGCTGCAGAGCTAATTAACAAATATGGCACTTTAGAAAATTTACTAAAATCTGCTCATGAGATTAAACAAAATAAAAGAAGAGAAACATTAATAGAGAATAAGGATAAAGCATTAATAAGTAAAAAACTTGTAACATTAGATCATAACTCTCCTGTTAATAGAGAGTTAAGTGAATTTAAATTGCAAAATATAGATAAAGATAAATTATATAAATTTTTAAGAGAAATGGAATTTAACAGGCTGTTAAGTTCTGCAATTTCTACTTATGGAGAACCTGAACTAGAAAGTAACAAGATTGAAACTCAAAATCTAGAAAAACAACAAACGATAAATAGTAAAAATTATTACTTAATTAATAACTTAGATGAAGTTGATAAATGGATAGAAGAGGCAGAAGAAGTTGGTGAAGTTGCTGTTGATACCGAAACAACTTCATTAGATCCTCACCAAGCAGATTTAGTGGGCATTTCTCTCTGCTCTAAAGTTGGAAAAGCGTGTTACATACCAGTTGGTCATAAGTCACCCAAGTGTCTTAAAAAAGACGCAGTAATTAAAAAATTAAAAAAAATATTAGAAGATCCTAGTATAAAAAAAATAGGTCAAAATATAAAATTTGATTTCATCGTATTTTATAAGTGTGGAATAACACTTTCATCAATGGAAGATACAATGCTAATGTCTTATGTCTTGGATGCAGGAAAAAATAGACATAATATGGATACTTTATCAGAAATTCATTTGGGACACAAAACTATATCTTTTAAAGAGATGGTAGGCACAGGTAAAAAAGAAATTAATTTTAGTGAAGTAGAATTAGATAAAGCAAAAGATTACGCTGCTGAAGATGCCGATGTTACTTTTAGATTATACAAGAAATTTATCAAAAATTTAAAATCAGAAAAAATGATAAATATCTATGAAATTTTTGAAAAGCCATTAATTAAAATTCTTGCATTTATGGAAATAGAGGGGGTTGAAATTGATAGTAAGTTTTTAAAATCTCTTTCATCTAAATTTGAAAAAAAAATCCAAAAACTTGAAAAAGAAGTATTTAAAATTTCTAAAAAAGAGTTCAATATCGCATCCCCTAAGCAATTAGGTGAAATAATTTATAATGACTTGAAAATAGCTGGTTTAAAGAAAACTAAAAAAGGAAGTTTTGCAACAAGTGCAAGTGTTTTAGAGGATTTAGCTTTTAAAGGTCATGAGTTTCCAAAATTAATTTTAGACTGGAGACAAGTTTCAAAATTAAAAAATACTTATTCAGATGCTTTACCCGAACATTTAAACCCAAATACAAAAAGAGTTCATACTTCGTTTTTGCTGGCGGCTACAACGACCGGAAGACTAGCATCTAGTGATCCCAACTTACAAAACATACCAATTAAATCAGAAGATGGAAAAGATATAAGAAAAGCTTTCACTGCAAAAAAAGGGCACCTATTAATTTCTGCGGATTACAATCAAATTGAGATGAGAATTTTAGCAGACCTGGCAGATGTAAAAGAGCTAAAAAAAGCTTTCAAAAATAAAGAGGATATTCACTCTTTAACAGCTAGCCAAATATTTAATATTGATATTAAAAAAGTTAATCAAGATCACAGACGAAAGGCTAAGGCTATTAATTTTGGAATTATTTATGGAATTTCGCAATATGGATTAGCTAAGCAAATAAACGTTTCTAACTATGAAGCTGAGGAATTTTTGAATTCATATTTTGCTAAATTTCCAGAAATTAAAGTTTATATGGATAATACAATTAAATTTTGTAGGAAAAGTGGATATGTTAACAATATTTTTGGACGAAGATCTCACTTTAATGGAATAAATGACAAAAACTTTAATGTCAGAAATTTTCAAGAACGTGCTGCAATTAATGCTCCCATTCAGGGTTCTGCTTCTGAAGTAATGAGATTAGCCATGATAAGATTGGACAAGAAATTATCAGAGGAAAAAAATTCTAATTCAAAAATGCTCTTGCAAATTCATGATGAATTAATTTTTGAAATTCCAAAAAAAGATGAAAAAGCAATGATTAAATTAATTGAGAAAGAAATGACAAGTGTGGCTCAAAGTGATTATCATTCTTTTTCAACTCCTTTAACAGTTGATATTAATGTTGGAGATAATTGGGGTATGTTACATTAAATTTATAACATTGCCCAAATTAGGACAATTTAGTATTTTTAAACTACTTTATGCAAAAACAAACAATAGCTTTGATAGATGACGATAGAAATATTTTAACAAGTTTGAGTATCGCATTAGAAAAAGAAGGTTTTAAAGTTCAAACGTACATTGATGGTGAAAGTGCATTAATTGGTTTAACCAGAATGCCACCTGACTTAGCAGTTGTAGATATAAAGATGCCTAAGATGGATGGAGAAGAATTACTAAAAAAACTTCGAAAAAAAACTTCTTTACCAGTAATTTTTTTAACATCCAAAGATGATGAGATTGATGAGTTGTTAGGCTTAAAGTTGGGCGCAGATGATTTTGTAAAAAAATCAGGTGGTTTTTCCATAAAAGTTTTAATTGAAAGAATTAGAGTACAGTTAAGAAAAAAAGATTCAAATAATATTCTAGAGGAAAACAAAAGCCTGATATCTCATGGAAGATTAAAATTAGATCCATCACAACTCGAGTGCGAATGGAATGGAAAACAGTTGCCCGATAAATTGACAACAACTGAATTTTTAATTGTTAAAGAATTAGCGAAGCGACCTGGTATAATTAAAGAAAGAGCTCAGCTTATGGATATAGCTTATAGAGAGGACACCGATATTGAGGATAGAACTATTGATAGTCACGTAAAACGAATTAGAAAAAAATTTAAAAAAGTAGATCCTGATTTTTCAGCTATTGAAACTAGGTATGGTAGTGGATATAGATGGAATGTTAGCTAATGTTTAGTAAATACTTAAAAACTCTCTCAATATTAAAAAAATTTTTATTTATAAATTTTGTAATTTTTACAATTATTGGACTATTTACATTTATATATTTGAATAATATTCAGCCAAGTTTAATAAAAAAAAAATCTCAAAACCACACAAACATTATTAACAACACTATTGATAATATTTTAAGGCTAGATGTAAAATTTCAATCTGAAGATATTAGAAGATTTTTATTTTCCACAAGGTTTATTTTTCAAAATTTAGATAGAGTAATATTTTTTGACGATCAACTTAACCTTATTGGAGACACTGATACTTTAGATCTTGATCCAAGATCATTCTCAACAAGACTTGATAGAATTGAATTTGAAAGTTTAGATAATGAGGAAATAGAAAAAACTATTGAGGAAAAAAATATAAAAATTGATGAAAAAAAACCTGTTTCATTCAAAGATATACTAAAAAATTATTCTAGTTCTGAAAATTTAGGGGCTCCTTACACATTTATTCAAGAAGATTTTAATCAATTTAATGTAACAACTATTAAGAATGTTACAAAGAATGAAATTAATCTTGGATATGTAGCTATCACAGAAAATGCTAATGAAATAAAGACAGCGATAGATGAGAGAAAAGCATTTGTAATAAGAACAGCTATATCTGTAGGATTTGTAATATTAATTTTTTCTTTTGTTTTAAGCAGATATTTTATTAAACCAATACAAAATCTCGTCGGATATACAATTCGTATCAAAGAAAAAAGTCAAGTTAAACCAGGTATTGAAAATTTAAAAAAAAGAAATGACGAATTAGGACTTTTATCTAATTCTTTAGAGGATATGACAAATGAGCTTCAAAATAGAGTTACACATGCGGAAAACTTTTCGACAGATTTGGTTCATGAGATTAGAAATCCATTAGCATCTTTAAAAAGCGCCTCAGAAATTTTGCAAGATACAAATGACGACGCTCAAAGAAATAGACTATTAAATATACTAAGTCACGATGTGCAAAGAATAGAGAGATTAATTACTGATTATTCACAAATGTTAAAAGATGAAGTTGCTTTAAGTAAAGAAAAAATGAAAAAAATTGATATTGAACCTATCATTCAATCTGTTGTTGATGATTATAATAATATTCATCAAGTGAAAAAAGGAATTAAAATTGAATATAAAAATGATGGTAAAAATAAATATTTAATAAATGGTATAGAAAACAGAATTGAACAAATTATTGCAAATTTATTAGATAATTCAATATCATTTAGTAAAGACGGTACTAATGTTTTTGTTGATGTTTCTGTTAATGGAAAAAATCAAATATCAATCAAAATTATTGACGAAGGACAAGGATTTAAAGAAAAAGACACATCAAGAATATTTAAAAGATTTTATAGTAATAGACCTGAAAAATTTGGAGAACATTCAGGTTTAGGTTTAAATATAGTAAAAAACTTGGTTGAACTCCACGATGGTGAAATTGTAGCATCTAATCGTATTGATAAAGAAGGAGCAATGATAGAGATAAGATTTCCCAATGTTTAATCATTTCTTGAAAAATAAATACTTAGCTGTATAAAGCTTGCCATGGAAGATTATAAAGTAAAAAACATCGCTCAAGCTGAATTTGGTAGAAAAGAAATATCAATAGCTGAAAGTGAAATGCCTGGTTTAATGGCATTAAGAGAAGAGTATTCTAAGGAAAAACCATTAAAGGGTGCAAGAATTATTGGATGTCTACATATGACAATTCAAACAGCTGTATTAATTGAAACTTTAGTTGCATTAGGTGCTGAAGTAAGATGGTCTTCTTGTAATATTTTTTCAACTCAAGATCATGCAGCTGCTGCAATTGCAAAGGCAGGGATCCCTGTTTATGCTTGGAAAGGTGAAACAGAGGAAGAATATTTGTGGTGTATTAAGCAAACTATAGTGGGAAAACCAGATTGGAAGCCCAACATGTTATTAGATGACGGTGGAGATTTAACAGCTATCATGCACAATGAATATCAGGATTTAATGAAAGATATTAAAGGAGTTTCAGAGGAAACTACCACTGGAATTAAAGCACTTAATAAAATGGAAAAAGATAAATCCCTTTTGGTTCCAGCGATAAACGTGAATGACTCTGTTACAAAATCAAAATTTGATAATTTATATGGATGTAGAGAAAGTTTGGTAGACGGGATAAGAAGGGCTACTGATGTAATGATGTCTGGAAAAATTGCAATTGTTGCTGGTTTTGGAGATGTTGGAAAAGGAAGTGCTGCATCTTTAAGACAAAGTGGTGCTCGAGTTTTAGTTACAGAGGCAGATCCAATTTGCGCTCTTCAAGCTGCAATGGAAGGTTATGAAGTAGTATTAATGGAAGAGGCTATAAGTAGAGCTGATATCGTTGTAACAGCAACAGGTAATAAAGATATTGTTACTGCAGACCATATGAGAGATATGAAGGACAGAGCTATCTTATGTAATATTGGTCACTTTGATAATGAAATACAAGTTGAAGCTCTTAAAAATTATAAGTGGACTGAAGTAAAACCTCAAGTGCATGAAATAGAGTTACCAAGTGGCAAAAGAATTATTCTTTTAGCGGAAGGAAGATTGGTTAATCTTGGTTGTGCAACTGGACACCCAAGTTTTGTAATGAGTGCATCATTTACTAATCAAGTTATTGCTCAAATAGAACTTTGGCATAATCATAAAAATTATGAAAATAAAGTTTACGTGCTTCCAAAACATTTGGATGAAAAAGTAGCAACCTTGCATTTAAAAAAAGTTGGCGCAAAACTAACAAAACTATCAAAAGAACAAGCAGATTATATAAGCGTTGGAACAGAAGGTCCTTTCAAACCAGATGCCTATCGCTATTAAAGATAGCACAATCGATATTACTTCAGAGAAGTTAACTAAAGAATTAGCTAAAGAATTTACAAAATATCTTAAAGGCGGCGAGTTTGTTTTTTTATATGGAGAGATGGGTGTTGGCAAAACAACCTTTGTTAAATATTTTATAAATGAGTATCAAAAAATAAATAATTTAACACAATCAGAAATTACAAGCCCTACTTTTAGTTTATTAAATGAGTATCAGGTGAAAGATATAAGAATAAAACATTATGATTTATTTAGAATTAATAAGAAAGAAGATATTAATAATTTAGATATTTTTGAAAAAGATAATAAATTAATAACACTTATAGAATGGCCACAATTGATTGCTGACAAACAAGATATAAAATTTATAACTTTAAGATTTAATTATTTAAATCAATTAAATGATAGAACTGTAGATATAAAAGTTTAAATTAAAACCTATTTTGATGAAAAGCTTAGCAAAATTGAAAAAAATAAAAGGTGACGCGTCTTTTAGAGAATTTTACAGAAACAGAGAAAATAAATCTATTATTGTAATATCCAAGAAAGAAAAGTTGAAAAATCTTTTAATTTACGATGCTATAAATAAAATTTTAATTAAAAATAAAATTTTAGCACCAAATCTAATAAGTGAAAATTACATTAATAATTATATAGAAATAAATGATTTTGGAGATCAAACTTTGTTTCAAATTTTAAAAAACAAAAAGAATAATAAATATGTCATTTTTAAAAAGATAATAAAAATTTTAAATAAAATACAATTAATAAAAGATAAAAAAGTAAAAAATTTTAAAAATAAATTATATAAAGTTCAAGAATATAAAAACAAAATTTTGTTTGATGAAACTAAACTTTTTTGTGACTGGTATGCACCAAAGAAATTATCTAAATTCAAAAGTATTAAATTTAAAAAGAAATTTAAATCAGAGGTAAAAAATTTATTATCAAAATTAAATTACAAAAATGATACATTTGTTCATAGAGATTTTCATGTTTCAAATTTTATGTATCACAATAAAAAAATTGCAGTAATAGATAGTCAAGATGCACTAATCGGCAATAGAGCTTACGATTTGGCATCCTTAATTGACGATGTAAGATTAAAAACATCTAATGAATTAAAAGAAAAAGTATTTAAGTTTTACATCAAAACAAATAAAAAAATTGATTTGAAAAAATTTAAAAAAGATTTTGAAATATTATCTGTTTTAAGGAATTTAAAAATAATTGGTATATTTATGCGTTTAGCTGTTAGAGACAACAAAAGAAAATATCTTAAATTGATTCCTTACGCTTGGGAAATGATTAATCATAGAATTAAAAAGCAAAATGAATTCAATAATTTGATGTTCCTATTAAAAAATAATTTTCCAAAACATATAAGGTAGAGTTGTGAAAATTAATACAGCTTTAATTTTATGTGCAGGTTTTGGTAAGAGATTAAACCCAATTACTTTAAATACTCCTAAGCCCTTATTAGAGATTAAAGATGTAAGTATGCTGGAGAGATGTATTAATTTAATTGAAAAACTAGGTATTCAAAAAATCTTAATAAATACTTTTTATTTAAAGGATCAATTTTCAGTTTTTTTAAACAGTAAAAATTTCAATATTGATATCAAAATAATTGAGGATGGTGAGTATATTTTAGATACAGGGGGAGGTATTCAAAATATGATTAAAGACTCTAATGAAAAAGATTTTATAATTTTTAATCCAGATACAATCTGGAGTAATGACTATAAAGATGAGATATTAAAAATGGAAAAAATGTATTTTTCTGAAAAATTAGATAACATTCTTCTTTTAGTAAATAAAAAATTGAGTTTTGATAAAAAATTAAAAGGAGATTTCAATTTAAAAAATAATTTTATTAACAAAGAGGCTGAAAAAGAATTTATTTACATTGGATGTCAAATAATTAATGAAAAATTTTTTATTAAACAGAAAATACAAAATTACTCAATTTTGAAAATTTGGAATAATTTATTAGATCAAAAAAAGTTATTTGGTTATGAAAGCCAAAAAGACTTTTATCATTTAACTGATCTGGATATTTTTAAAAAACTAAAAGATCTTTAGCTCTTTCTTGATCAAGATATTTACAATTAGAAATTTTGCTGTTTTCTAATTCAATTAAAAGGGGGTTCCCTGTAGGAATTTCAAGTTTAGAGATTTCATTGTTATCTAAATTAAACAAATATTTGCATAAAGCTCTAATAGAGTTTCCATGAGCGGAAATGAGGATATTTTTACTTGTTTTGTTTTCAATTTCTTTGTTATAAAATTTTATTACTCTTTCATATGTATCTTTAAGCGACTCAGTATCTGGAATTTTTTCTAAAGGAATTTCTTTGTAAGTTTCAATATTTAGAGGATGATATGGATTTTTTTTATCTAAAGGGTCTGGTCTTAGATCCCAAGAACGTCTAAATTGATGAACTTTTTCTTCTCCAAGTTTTTTTTTCATTTCGTCTTTATTTAATCCAGTTAGAGCCCCATAATGTCTTTCGTTTAATTCCCATGCACTCTTTACTTCTTTAAAATCTTGCAATTCTTCCTGTATAATTTTCAAAGTATTTTTGGCTCTTAATTGAAAAGATGAGTAATACAGATTAACTCCAATTTTTTCTTGTTTTATTAGTCCACCAGCTTTCTTTGCCTCTGATTTTCCATTTTCTGTTAGATCTATATCAACCCAACCAGTAAATTTTTTTTCAAGATTCCATACACTTTGACCGTGTCTTACTAAAATTAAATAACTCATTTGTTTATCTTTTAAATCAATTTGATAAATAAAACTATATTATTAATGATTAATTATTTTTCGAAATATAAATTTATTTTCTATTTATGTAATCTTATTCTTTTATTAGAATATTTATATCCTGGAAGTTTATTAGGCTGTATAATTTTTGATAATTGTACAATTCAACCACAGTTCACTCCAGATTTTATTATTTCAGCAAATCATTTTTACTCATTTTTCATTCTTTCAGTTGTAGGATTTCTTACTTATATTAAAGCAAATCAAATTATGTATTTAAGTATTTATTTGATCTTTCTCTCTTTTTTATTAGAAATTATGCATTACGTCATTCCAAATAGGAGTTTTGAATATCCCGATTTATTTGGGAATTTAGCTGGAGTAATTCCATCAATTGTTGTGAGACTCATCTTTAAAAAAAATGAAAATTTTAAAAATTAATTATTTATTCATTTTAATAATTTTAATTTCAGGTTGTTCATCTATTCCTAAAAATACTTCTAATAGTTGTGCAATATTTGATGAAAGATATATGTGGTACAAACATGCAAAAAAAACTGAAAAAAAATGGGGAACTCCAGTTTATTTGCAACTTGCTATTATAAAAATGGAATCCAGCTTTGATTGGTTAGCAAAACCTCCTAGACAGAAATTATTTAAAGTAGTGCCTTACAAGAGACCATCAAGTTCTTTTGGGTATTCACAGGCTGTAAAAGGAACATGGAAACAATATAAAGAAGAAACTGGGAATAAGCTTGCTGTTAGGACAAGATTCAAAGACAGTGTAGATTTTATTGGTTGGTATACTAATAAAACTGAAAAAATTTTAAAAGTTTCAAAAAAAGATGCCTTCAAGCAGTATATTGCTTATCATGAAGGGTGGGGTAACTATAAAAATTATAAAAAAAATAAAAAAGTAATTAATCTAGCCAAGAGAGTGGAGAAACAATCAAATATTTATAAGCAACAATTATCAGAATGTAAAAATTCTTTATCAACGTCAAAATATATTATTTTTTAATTTAGCTGTTTTTTTAATTCAATATCAACTGCATCAATTCGCTTAGTATTTTTTGCAAGAGCTAAATACATTGTTGGAGTTACATATAAAGTAAAGAAGGTTGAAATAATCATTCCTCCTAAAATTGTAGAACCCACAGCTAATCTAGAGCCTTCTCCTGCTCCTGGGCCAATATTTCCAATAACTAATGGAAGCATTGCTATCATTGTACTAAGTGATGTCATTATGATTGGTCGAATTCTAAGTTGGCAAGCTTTAATTATAGCTTCCTGAATTTTAACACCAGTAGTTCTTATTTGGTTTGTGTAGTCTACAATCAAAATACTATTCTTTGTGGATATACCAATCAGTATTATTAAAGCGATTTGAGAGAAAATATTTACTGAACTATTTAAAAATAAAATAAATACTAAGCCACCAAATACAGCTAGTGGAACTGTTAAAATAATAATAAATGGATGAACAAAAGAGTTAAATGTTGCTGCCATTACTAAATAGGCTGTTAACAAAGCAAGAGCAAAAATTAAGTATATTTCATTTGTTGTTTCTTTTAACTCTTCAGATTTTCCTTTCCAAGTGATTTGATTTTGAGGAGCAACTCTAATCATGACATCTTCCAGGTATTTTATGGCCTCTGTTAGAGTGTAATCTTCTGCAAGCGCAGCAGAAATTGTAACTGCTCTTTGACGATTGTATCTTGGAAGCGCTTCAGCAGTGCCTTTCTCTTTAAACTCAACTAAACTTGCAACAGATACAAGTTTACCAGTTGTTTCAGATCTAACAAAAATTTTTGACAACCCATCTTTATCTCTTCTGTCTGCTAAATATTGTTGTAAAATAATTGGGTATTCTCTTCCTTCTTTACTAAAAGTTGTTACTCTTTTTCCTCCATAAAGAGTTTCTAGAGTTCTACCTATATTTTCAGTAGAAACTCCCAAATCATTTGCTCTGTTTTTATTAGTGATTAATTTAACCTCAGGTTTATTTTTTGTATAATCACTTTCAATTCTAGACATATTTCTATTTTTTCTTAATTCTCTCAAGACACTATTTTGAATTTCTTCTAATTCTTCATAGCTAGATCCATATATGACCATTTGAACAGGCTTATTATAACTAGATACTCTTATTGATTGTGGAGAAATTGGAAAAGCGAAAGTTTCAGGTACGGAAACAACTTGTCCGATAGCTTCTCTGAGGATTTGTTGACTACCTTTTTCTCTATTTTTCCACTCATCAAGTAATGCAATAATTATAAAACTGTTATAAGACGTTGCAGATCTTCCAAAACCAGGAACTCTCATTATTAGTCTTGCATATGGACTGTCTTCTGCCTGTAATAATCTTAATATTCTTCCTTCAATTATTTGAGCTTTTTCTTGGGTGTATTCAAATGAACTTCCTTCATCAGTCGATCCAATAATTAAATAAGCACCCCTATCTTCAACTGGTATCAATTCTTTTTTAGAAAAACTAAACAAATAAGCTGAAGCAGCAATAATTAAAATTATAAATATTGAAATAGTTTTTTGTTTATTTACCCAATATTTAAGAGAGTTTACATAAAATCCAGTGAAAGATTTGAATCCATTGTTGAATTTTCTTACAAAGAAATTAATTTTTTCTTTTTTGTTTAAAAATTTACTTCCTAGCATTGGAGATAATGTTAATGCTACAAAAGAAGATACAACTATTGAAAAAGATAAGGCTATTGCTGTTTCTTTGAATAAAGTTCCTGATATTCCTTTAATAAAAATTAAAGGCAAAAATACCGCTATTAGAATTAAAGTCGTTGCAATAATTGCAAATGTAATTTGTTTAGAACCCTTGTATGCAGCTACCAATGGTGTTTCACCGTTTTCAATTCTTGTATAAATTGCATCAGTCATGATCACAGAGTCATCAGTGATTATACCAATTGCTAGAATGAAACTTAGTAATACGAAAATATTAATTGATAGATCAAATATATATAACCCTAGAAATGATCCAATAAGACTAACTGGTAAAGCAACTGCAGGAACTATTACTGCTTTAAGGTTACCTAAAAAAAGATAAATAATTAAAACAACTAATACAAATGCAATTATTAAACTTTTATATACTTCTTCTATTGCAGCACCAATGTAGGTTGCTCTGTTAAATGCTATTTCTAACTTTAATCCATCAGGTAAGGATTTGTTAAGTTCTTTGATTTTAGTTTTTATTTGTTTAGAAAGCTCTACCGTTGATGCACCACTTTTAGCATAAATACCAATACCAACAGTTTTTAAATTTACTGCATTTTTTCTTTGTGCTTTAAATAATGTTTTTTCCGAAACAGGTCCAAACTCTATATTAGCCACATCTGATAAAATGATAACTTTTTCTTTATTTTTCTTGAGTGGCAATTGTTTAATTGTGTCAATATTAGAATAAGATTTATCAATGTTTAAAGTTAAGTCTTTGTTATTAGCTTCTAAGGTTCCAGCTGGAAGATTTATATTCTCATTTCTAAGAGCTCTTTCAACTTCTTGAATTGTAAGATCATTTGCAGCTAATTTTATTGGATCTATCCAAACTCTAACGCTTAGCTCTCTTAATCCACCAACTAAAATTCGACCTACGTTTGGTACACTTGAGAATGCATCTATTAGATATCTTTCAGCATAATCCCCAAGATCTAAATCATTCCAAGTTGGAGATGATAAAGCTACCCACATTGTAGTTGTAAAACCTGCTGCCTGCTTTAAAATTTGCGGAGGATTTGACTCACTTGGTAAATTATCTACAACCCTTGCAACTCTTTCCCTAATATCATTAGCAGCATCATCTAAATCAATGTCTGTGTTGAATTGAATATTAATCCTACTTCTTCCATTGAGAGAACTTGAGTCGATATTTTTGATACCTTCAGCTCCACCAATTACATCCTCTAATTTTTGAGTTATTTCTTCATCAACAATTTCAGCTGAAGCAGATTTATAATCAGTTTGAACTTGAACTACAGGAGGCTGTATACCATCAGGAAGTTCTCTTACCGGTAATTCTAAAAAGACAAAAATACCAAAAATTATCAATATCAAAGACATAACCCAAGCTACCACAGGTCGTTTAATGCTAACTTCAGTTATATACATTTAATTATTTTTTCTCTTTATCTGATTTTTTAAAAATATTTTTCAACCAATCAAATTTACCTTTTTTTTCTTCAGCTTTTTTTGATTTATCTTTTTTACCCCAGCTAGAATTTCCTTGTTTTTTTTTAGCACCTTTTTCTATAGGTCTGATTGTTAAATTTGGTCTTACTTTTTTTGTTCCTTCTGCAACAATTTTATCTCCATTATTTAATCCATCTAATATTTCCACAAAGCCTAAGTATCTATCACCAATGGTTACTTTTGTTTTCATTACTTTATTTTTTTCATCTACTTTATAAATAAAAACATTTTCACCCTCGACAATTGTACTAGTGTCAGGAGCACTTAAGCCATTTCTTACATCATATTTAATTGATATTTCTAAAAATGAGCCAGGTAATATTTCACCTGATGAATTGTCCATCTTAATTCTTGTTGCTAAAGCTCTTGTATCTTCACTTATCCTGCTAGCAAATGAGTCTACTTCACCTTTATAAATTTTATTTTTATATCCAGAAAATTTAATATCAACTGGCAGACCAACCTTAATAAATGGTACAAAAATTTCAGGTATATCTACATCACAATATATTGAGCTAGTATCTTCAAGATTAATTAATATTGAAGATTTTGAAACCTCTATATCTTCAGAAAATTCTCTTTTTCCAATAACACCATCAAATTGTGCAATAACTTTTCGATTTTTAAGCTCAGCAATTACATCTCCCTTTTTAACTTTTTGATTATAATTTATGGGTTTTAATATTTCATATTTTTCAATTTTAAATGATTGTGTTTGAATTGGAGTTGCAGTCCCATAGGTACTAACAACATTTTCAAAAACTCTTTCTTGAGTAGTAGTTATTATAATTCCAGGTGGCGGTCTTTTACTAAATTTTTTTTTGAAGTGATTTCCTATCATTGTTCTTCCAATGATCACTGTTGCAATGATTAAGAAAAATATGATTACTATACTTGTTATTTTGGTAGATGTTTTCATAAGTTAATTTTTTCCGTATTCAGCCCAAGAGCCATCGTAAATTGTCGGCATATATTTAGCATTTATTAAAGAATAAGCTAGTGCCAATACACTTGCAGTCACTCCAGATCCACATGAAAATACTAGATTTTTATCATGGTCAAATTTAAAGGACTTAAATTTTTCCATTATTTTATCTTTACTAACGAAAGTATGGTCTTCGTTTACTAATTCAGAAAAGGGTAGGCAAAAAGAATTTTTTATTGAACCACTTCTAAGACCTTTTCTTGGTTCAGCAACTTTGCCTTCAAATCTTTCTCTACTTCTTGCATCAACAACATTAAATTCATGTGAATTAATATTTTCATCTATTTGTTTTTTATTTTTAACAAGTTCTTTATTTTCTTTACATGTATACTTAGAAGTTTGAGTGATCACTTTTTTGTTATCTGTAGATTTATTTTCTTTTTTCCATTTTTTTAATCCACCATCTAGAACATGAACTATTTTAGGGTCATGTCCATAATAAATTAAATTGTACCAACATCTACAAGAACTAATAACATCAGAGTTATCGTAAATTACTATTCGATCATTATTTTCTATACCCATGTTGCTCATTATTTTTTCCCAAGATTTAGTATCGGTAAGCATATGTGGTAAATCGGTATCTAATTTAGAATTTTTATCTAAATCAAAAAAAATAGCATTTGGAATATGTTCCTCTGTATATTCCTCAAAACCGTTTCTTTGAGTTTGAGGCATATGCCATGAGCAATCAATAATTTTTACTTTATCAGCATTATTTTCTAACCAACTTGTATCAACTAAAGACATTTTATCTTTTTTCCAAATATCGTTGATGATACTCTTCAGCTGGGCAATAATTTTTAACTAAAGAAGTTTTTGTTACCACTTTTCCTGATAATTTGACGTTTTCTTTTTCTATCATATTTTCAGCAGTAATTTTTTGCTGATCATTTAAATAAAATATTTCACTTCTATATTGAGTTCCAAAATCTGGTCCTTGAGAATTTAAGGTTGTTGGATCATGAATTTCAAAAAAATATTCAAGAATTTTCTCGTAAGATATTACTTTAGGATCAAAATCTAGTTTTACTACTTCTGCATGATTTGTTGTACCTGTGCATACTTCTTTATAATTGGTTTCAGCATTATGACCTCCACAATAACCTACTTCTGTTTTTATAACTCCATCAAGTTTACTAAACTTAATTTCTGGTCCCCAAAAACATCCTAATCCTAAAATTGCTATTTCCATTGATAATTAACTTAATTAATCTAAAGTTAATCATATGCTATCAAAAAATCAATTAGGCTTTTTTTACATGTTCATATCGGTATGTGCATTCTCACTTATGGATGTGATTGTTAAATGGTCTGAGGATTATCCCGTTGGACAAGTATTATTTTTCAGAGGATTTTGTGGAATAATTCCTATTTTATTTCTTATTCCTAAAGAAAGATATTTAGATTTTTACAAAACAACAAGACCATTTCTTCATTTTAAAAGATGTTTAGCAGGATTAATTGCTTTGGTTTCTATATTTGTAGCATTAAGAAATTTACCTTTGGCAACAGTTGTAAGTATATCATTTGCAGCACCAATATTTATAACAATATTTTCAATTTTTTTATTAAAAGAAAAAGTTGGTATTTATCGATGGTTAGCAGTTATAGTAGGGTTTGTTGGTATAATTTTTATCACTGAACCAGGTTTTAGCTCTTTAAATTTATATTATATTTATCCAATAATTTTTTGCTTAGGTCTATCTTACGTTGCTATTGCTATAAGAAAATTATCATCAACTGAGCCTGCTTGGTTAATTAGTTTTTTCTTTTCATTCTCGATAATGCTTCTAAGTTTTTTATCTTTTTATCAGGGATGGATCTTGCCAAGTTTAATAGATTTATTTTTGTTATCAATGGTTGGTATATTAGGTGGTCTTGCTAATTTATGGTTATCACAATCTTACAAATATTCAGAAGTAAGTTTAGTTTCTCCTTTAAAATATCTTGGATTAGTATTTGCAATAATTTTTGGATATTTTATTTGGAATGAAATACCAACTTCTAAAACTTTAGTAGGTGCTTTATTGGTTATTGTGTCATCTATTATTATATTTAGAAGAGAGATGTATTTGAAAAAAAAGTTATCTGTTTCACGTCATGAGTAAAACCCCATTATATTGGAATAAAGCAAAAAAATATTTATCTCAAAAAGATAAAACTATGTCTTCTTTGATTAAAAAATATAAATCTCCTTCAGAGACAGTGTTAACTTCAAGAAAAGATGTCTTCTTCTCTCTCTGCAAAAGTATAATTGGACAACAAATTAGTGTAGCTGCTGCTAATTCAGTTTTTTTAAAATTTAAGATAAAATGTAAAAATAAAATTAATGCAAAAACAGTAAGCAAGTTATCTACTATTCAACTTAAAAGCTGTGGTCTAAGTAGACAGAAAGTAAAAGGAATAAAAAGTTTAGCCCAAAAAATATTAAGTAAAGAGTTTAATCCAAGACTTATTTCAAATATGTCTGATGAAGATGCCATAATTTATCTTTCTCAATTAAGACAAATTGGAAGATGGTCAGCAGAAATGATTTTGTTATTTACTTATAATCGTCCTAATATTTGGCCAATCCAGGATATTGGTTTGTTAAGAGCTATTTCAAAAAATTTTAATAAAAAATATCTACCACCAGAAAGTTACGTGAAATATCTAAACAAAAAGTTTTCACCTTACTGTTCTGTTGCAACTTGGTATTTATGGAGAAGTATAGATCCCGAACCTATTCAATATTAAGTCTTTATCAGCTTACATTCCCTCAAAAATTATGTGTTCTCTAGTAGCATTATTTTCCAAATGTTTTCTAGCTTCAACATACTCTTCGGAATTGTAACAATTTTTTGCTGTTTCAATATCTGGAAATTCTGCAAGCGCTACTCTAACCATTTCCCTACCTTCTAAAGTTATATTATTTGCACTTCTTGCTATTATTTTTCCAGAATATTTTTCAACCGCTTCTTTTGCTTTAACAGCATATTTTTTAAGTCTTTCGTCGTCTTTTATTTCAGTATAATTTGCAACCCAATAAGCTTTCATAATTCTCCTTTTTAAATTTTTTTAATTATGATACCAAATTTATGTGAAAAAATTATTTTTAAATTTCTTTAATGTATTATTATTTTTGATATTTTTATCATTAACCCACGTTAATGCTGATGAACTGTTTAATAAGGGAAAAGAAGTTTTTCTGGGGGATGGAAATTGTGCAGCATGCCATATGCTTTCAGATGCTGGATCGAACGCAATGGTTGGTCCAAATTTAAATGAAATTAGACCTGATATTCAAAGAATTATAATGGCAGTTAGAAACGGTATAGGAGTAATGCCCGCAATGGAGGGTATACTAACTGATGAGGAAATAGAAGCGGTTGCTCACTATACTTCTATAGCTGCGGAACAATAATAAAAATTTTAACTATAATTTTTTATCCAATGTTTAGCTATATCTACTCTTTTGCAAATCCAAATATCCTTAAATTTCGCGATGTAATTTAAAAATTTTTTAAGAGACTGTATTCTACCAGGTCTTCCAATTAATCTACAATGCAAGCCAACCGACATCATCTTTGGTGAATTTTTTCCTTCCTCATAAAGGGCATCGAAACTATCTTTTAAATAATTATAAAATTGTTCACCCGAATTAAATCCTTGATTGGTTGCAAACCTCATATCATTGTTGTCAAGTGTGTAAGGAACCATTAGCTGTTTTTTATTACCTTTTTTTATCCAGTAAGGAAGATCATCACTGTATGTATCGCTACAGTATAAAAAACTACCATTATCAATTACTAAATCTAAAGTATTTTCGCTACACCTACCGGTGTACCAACCAGCAGGTTGATTACCAAAAATCTTCTTTATAGATTTGACTGCAAGCTTCATATCATTCTTTTCTTTTTTCTTAGATACATTTTGATAGTCAATCCATCTCCACCCATGACTAGCAACTTCATAATTTGCTTTTTTTATAGCCGAACAAACTTCTTTATTTCTTTCCAATGCCATACCAACTCCAAAAATAGTAAGTGGAATTTTCTTTTTATTAAATAGATCATGAATTCTCCAAAACCCTCTTCTTGATCCATATTCATAAATTGATTCCATATTTAAGTGTCGACCTTTAATTGGTTTTGCTCCTATAATTTCTGATAAAAATACTTCTGAAGTTTTATCACCATGAAGAGTACAATTTTCTGCTCCCTCCTCGTAATTAAGCACAAATTGCAAAGCTAACTTAGCATTACCAGGCCACTTTACCTTTACTTTTTTGGAACCATATCCCACTAAATCTCTTGGGTATTTTTTTTTCATTTTTTTAAAATAATTTTATCTTTTTTAAATTTATAAATAACAAGATTGTTTCCTTTTCCTTTTCTATCAACAATTAGAAAATTCATATTTTTCATAGAAATCAACGGAAAGTGCCAAATACCAGCATTGTAATTAACTCCAGTTTGTTTTGGGACTAAAAAGGATTGGATTTTATTTACATCTGGTTTATCTCCTTTTGGTGCTACAAATACTAAAAATTTTGTATCTTCCATTGGTATAAAGGCTTGGCTTCCTAAAGGATGTTTTTCCATCATATCAATTTTCATAGGAAACCTTCTTTTTTTTGCTTTAAAAATACTAACAATTGCTTTGCCTTTGTTTTTAGATGCATCTACGTTTATCAAATTATCAAATCTTTTTGCATACCCATCATTAATATTTATAGGATTTTTTTTTGACGTATCTATTAATTGACCAAATTTAGAAAAATTTTTTTTAGTAATTTTTTTTGCTTTTATTATTTTCATCTCACAAAATTTCCAAATGCCCTTATTCTTGAAATTCCACCGTCTGGATAGATATTTATTTTAAGATAATTTTCCTTACTTCTCTTAATTAAGAATTTTTTAAAAATATGTTTCTTGTGAGCTGACAGTTTTGACTTATTTAAAATAAATTTCCAATTTTTTGAATTATTGACAATTGATTTATTGGACAGATCTTTTGAAATACTTGCAGTTTGAATTGAACAACTATCGGGGTAGTTTCCTTTAAAATGATGTGTATCTATCTCTAGTTTTTTTATTAATCCTGGTTTTCCAAATTTTATTATAAGCCAATCAAAGTTTTTTCCTCTACTTCTTCTTGTTTCCCAACCATCTCCCATATTTTTTCCTTTACCAGGTGCTATGATATTTTCAGCCCTGCCGAAATGTTCATTATTACAACCAATAATTGAAGCGCCATTTAAAACAGATGTAAGGTTGATAATTTTATTATTTAAAAAGTTTTTCTCCATTTCAATTTTTCCATAAAGCCTTAGTCTTGCAACTCCACCATCTGGAAAAATGTTTAGTCTTATATAATTAAAAACAGATTTGTTGTTTGATTTGAAGCTATGGTTTCGGCTTGGCCCAAGTTTTTTTTTGCTCAGTAAAGAAATCCATTTTGTTTTCTTATTAGGCTTTGTTTTACTTAAGCAACCCTCTAAAGAAGCATGTGTGGGCTGATTTCCATTGAAATGTGTTGTGTCGATGTCTATATCAAATATCTTTCCAGGTTTACCAAGTTTTAAAATTAAATAATCAAAACCTTTTGATCTTCTTCTCCTTGTTTCCCATCCATCCATCCATTTACCATTTTTGTCAAATAGTCCATCTTTAAAAACTGGACTTTCGATGTTTAATATTCTGTCAGCAGCAGCAAAAAAATCGTCAGTCTTAAATATTACTTTAGATCCAATTCTTGGATCCGCTAAGTTAATCATTTTTGCACTTATAAATTTTTTCATTTTTTATTTATTTCATTCAAACGAAAGGTTGCGATTTTTTTTACTTGTTTTTTCGCTTCAAGGAATTCACTTTCTACATCACTTTGTATTCTTTGTCTAAAATTATTCAAAATTTCATTTTTGTCTTTGCCTTTTACAGCAATTATAAAAGGAAAATTAAACTTTTTTTTATATTCTGAATTTAATTTTTTAAATTCTTCATATTCATCATTAGAACATTGGTTTAATTTTGCAGAGGCTTGTTCTGATATGGATTCAGAGGTCATTTTTTTTGCTACAGCAAGCTCAGGATGAGCATTTAAAATCTCTAAAATTTTATTTTTTTCGTAATTTTCATAAATATCAAGCATTTTAAACACAATATCTTCAAAGTTTTTAAATGGTTTTAACTCAAAAGCTTCCATAGCAACTGACTCAGTTTTTTCAAAAACATTACCAAATATAGACAAAAAATCAGACTTGTTAAGATCGTTAATGTTATCTATTGTTCTCATATAACTTTTAAAAATTTAAGTTTGAAATTAAATGATACTATAATTTTATGACAAAGCTCACAACTCATGTTTTAGATGTGTATTCTGGTAAACCTGGCAAAGGTATCCTAGTTGAGTTGTTTTATATTAATAATTCAGAACGAAAAAAATTAACGTCAATAAAACTCAATGATGATGGTAGAGCTAATTCACCATTAGCAGAGGGAGATGTTTTCATTAAGGGTAAATATGAATTAATTTTTCATATTGGTGACTATTTTAAAAATATATCTTCAGCTAGCGATGTACCATTCTTGGATGATGTTGTTATAAGATTTGGTATTTCAGATCCCTCACAGCATTATCATGTTCCTTTACTTGTTTCACCTTGGAGTTATTCTACTTATAGAGGTAGTTAAGTGATATCGAGTTCTGTTAAATTTCTATTAAATGACAAGCTTATAGTAATCAAAAATCCTGATCCAAATCAAACGTTACTTAATTATATTAGAACTGAATTAAAAAAGACCGGAACTAAAGAGGGATGTTCAGAAGGTGGTTGTGGCGCATGTACAATTGTTTTAGGTGAATTAGTCAATAATAAAATTGAATATAAAGCAATTAATTCTTGTATTTCGTTTGTCCCAACACTGAATGGTAAACAACTTATAATTGTGGAAGATTTAGTTTCCAAAAATGGGCAACTTCATCCGGTGCAAGATGCAATGGTGAAATTTCATGGCTCTCAATGTGGTTTCTGCACACCAGGATTTGTTATGTCGTTATTTTCAATGTTTAAAAATAATAAAAATCTTAATAATGAATTAATATCAGATTCTATATCCGGTAATTTGTGTCGTTGTACTGGTTACAGACCCATAATTGATGCTGCAAAAAGTTTAAATAAAATAAATAAAAATGATCAATTTTCTAAAAATAAAAATAAAATTATTCAGCAATTAAAAAAAATTAAACCAAAAAATATTTATATTAAAAAAGATGATAAAATTTATTTTTCACCAAAAAAAATTAAAGATTTAAAAGGTATAATTAAAAAACATTCTAATTTTAGTTTTCTTGCTGGAGGTACTGACTTATCTTTAAAAGTTACAAAAGAGAGAAAAGAAATTCCATTTATAATTGATTTAAAAGAAATTAATGAATTAGATTTTATCAAAGTAAGTAAAAATTATTTAGAAGTTGGTTCCGCTACACCTTTAATAAAATTTGAAAAAGAAATTAAAAAGCATTATCCAGATTTTTATTCGGTTCTTAAGAGATATGGTTCTGTTCAAATTCGAAATGTGGGAACCATAGGTGGCAATATTGCAACTGCATCTCCAATTGGTGACTCTCTGCCAATTCTATTATCTTTAAATGCAGAGGTTTTAATTGAAAGTTTTAATAAAAGAAAAGTATTACCTTTAAATCATTTTTTTCTTGATTATAGAAAAACTAAATTAAAAAACAATGAATTTATACACTCAATAAAAATACCATTATTTAAGAAAAATATTTTTAAGGCATTTAAGATCTCAAAAAGATTTGATGATGATATTTCATCTGTTTGTGGATCTTTTAATTTTGAGATTAATAATAATAAAATTAAAGAGGTTTATATTGCATATGGAGGTATGGCTGCTGTGCCAAAAAGAGCTAAAGCATGTGAAAAAATTCTTAAAAACAAGCCTCTTACCATCAATACTTTTGATCAAGCAAAAAAATATTTAGAAAAAGATTTAAGTCCAATTGGAGACATGAGAGCTAGCAAAGAATACAGATTAGAGATAGCAAAAAATTTGTTAATGAAATGTTTTGTAGAAATAAATTTAAATAAGTTATCAAGAGTAAACTAAATGAGTAAAGAGAGCTATATTGAGGAAATAAGACCACATGATAGTGCCTATAAGCATGTAAGTGGATATGCAGAGTATACTGATGATATTAATGAACCAAAAAATACAATTTATGGTGCTATTGGTTTAAGCAAAAAAGCTCACGCAATAATCAAAAATATAGACTTAACTGAGGTAAAAAAAAGTGAAGGTGTGATATCAATAGTTACTCAAAGAGATATCCCTGGTAGGAATGATGTGGGTCCAGTTTTTGATGGTGATCCAATTTTTCCAGAAAAAAAAGTTGAGTTTTTTGGTCAGCCATTATTTGCTGTAGCTGCTAAAACTACAGAACTTGCTAGAAAGGCAGTATTAAAAGCCAAAATTACCTATAAAGATTTAAAACCTGTTATTACAATTAAAGAAGCTCTAAATAAAAGGCAATTTTTATTTAAACCTAGAAAAATTAAAAAAGGTAACCCTTCTAAAAAAATAAAAAATTCAAAAAATAATTTAAAAGGAAATTTTACAACTGGAAGCCAAGAGCACTTTTATTTAGAGGGCCAGGCAGCTTTTGTTGTTCCTAAAGAGGATGATAATTTTTTAGTTTATAGTTCAACACAACATCCATCGGAAACTCAACAATTAATTGCAAAAATGTTTAATCAAAAAAGTAATTCAATAAATGTTGAAGTTAGAAGAATAGGAGGTGGTTTTGGAGGAAAGGAAACAAATTTCATGACAGCATGCATTTGTGCATTGTTGGCAAAAAAATCAGGTCAACCAGTTAAATTAAGATTGGATAGAGATGATGATATAATTTTAACTGGTAAGAGACATGAATTTTTATCTGAATATGAAGTTGGTTTTAATGATCAAGGTATCATTGAAGGGTTAAAATTAAATTTATCTTCTAATTGTGGAATGTCACCCGATTTATCAGCAGCAATAAACGAGAGAGCTTTGCTTCATGTGGACAATGCATATTATATTTCAGATATCGAGGTAACAAATAATTTATGTAAAACAAATATTCCAACCTCAACTGCATTTAGAGGCTTTGGTGGAAATCAAGGGATGATGGCTATAGAAAATATTATAGATAATATCGCAAGGTACTTAAAAAAAGATCCTATAGAAGTTAGAAAGAAAAATTTTTATCAAAAAGATAAAAGGAATGTAACTCATTATGGAATGACCGTTGAAGATAATGTCATTAATGAAATATTTAAAAATTTAGAAAGTAAATCTAATTATAAGAAAAGATATTCGAGTATAAGAAAATTTAATGAAAAAAATAAATTTAAAAAGAAAGGTATAGCCATTACACCTTTAAAATTTGGTATTTCATTTACTACAATTCACTTAAATCAAGCTGGAGCCTTAGTTCATATTTACACAGATGGAAGTGTTCATTTGAATCATGGAGGAATTGAAATGGGTCAGGGAACTCATACAAAGATTGCTCAATTAGTGGCAAGCTCTCTAGGATTACCATATAATTTAGTTCATATCTCATCAACAAATACAGCCAAGGTTCCAAATACTTCAGCTAGCGCAGCTTCATCAACTACAGACCTTAATGGAGCAGCAGCTCTAAATGCAGTAGCAAAAATTAAATTAAATTTAGAAAAATTTATTAAGAAAAAATATAAGATCTACAATCAAGAGGCAGTTTATAAAGACCAATACATAATATTTGGAAACAGACAATTTGAATTTAAAAGCATAATTCAAGAGGCATATTTAAATAGAATTTCTCTTTCATCATCAGGCTTCTATTCAACACCAAAAATTAATTTTGATAAAAAAAAATTTAGAGGAAGACCTTTTTATTACTTTTGTTACGGAGCAGCTGTTTCGGAAGTAACTGTAGATACATTGACTGGTGAAAACATTCTGGAAAGAGTGGATATCTTACATGATGCTGGGAAACCAATAAATCCAGCACTAGAACTGGGCCAGATAGAGGGCGGTTTTGTACAAGGACAAGGTTGGCTTACAATTGAGGAATTGAAGTGGAAATCAGATGGCCAGATTACAACTTTTTCTCCATCGACTTACAAAATACCTGCAGTAAGTGATATTCCAAAAAAATTTAATGTAGAAATTTTTAAAGAAGGATTAAATAAAGAAAAAGTTGTTAATAAAGCAAAAACAACTGGTGAACCCCCTTTGATGCTAGCCATGAGTGTTTTTTATGCAATAAAAGATGCAGTTGCTTCAATTGGAAATTATCAGTTTGCACCAGAACTAAATGCACCAGCAACCCCTGAAAGAATTTTAATGAGCATTAACAAAATTAAAAATAAAATAAAAAATTGAAATGGAAGATAAAATAAAATTTATGGCGAAAGCTATTGAACTTTCAATAAATAGTGCAAATACAATTGGCGGTCCCTTTGGAAGTGTTATAGTTAAGGATGATAAGATTATTTCAGAGGGTTCAAATAAAGTTACTTCTTCAAATGATCCAACTGCTCATGGAGAAATAGTAGCAATTAGAGAAGCCTGTAAAAATTTAAATACTTTTGATCTCTCTGGATGCGAGATTTATACATCTTGTGAACCTTGTCCGATGTGTCTCTCAGCAATTTATTGGGCAAGATTAGATAAAATATATTATGCAAATACTAGAGAAGATGCAAAAAATATAGATTTCGATGACTCCTTTATTTATACAGAAATCCCAAAAAAAATTGATGATAGGAAAATTAAAATGGTTCAAATGCTCAGAGATGAAGCTTTAAAAGCATTTGAAATTTGGGATAAAAAAGTAGATAAAATAAAATATTAATGGAATTTTTACCTTATACAATAAAATGGTTAGAAGTTATTCTTAGATGGGGCCATGTATTATTTGCAATATTATGGGTAGGTAATAGTTTTTTATTTAATTACTTAGATAATAATTTAAATAAAAATATAACAAGTGATGATATCGATGGTGAAGGATATCTGATGCATTCAGGTTTTTTTTACAAACTTTCGAGGTTAAAAACATCTCCACCTCAGGATTACTTAAATAGATTGGTAATCTTTAAGTGGCAAAGTTACTTAACTTTTGTAACTGGAATGTTGCTCTTAGTTGTAATTTACTATTATAACGCTGGCGTATTGATGGTTGATAAGCGTGTTCTGTTAATGCCTCCAAGTTATGCTATTATTATCTCGCTTTTATCATTGATTGTAACTTGGTTTATTTATGATCTTTTATGCAAATCAAAACTTATTGAGAATAATATTTTATTTATATCCTTAGGAATAATTTTGTTAGCAGTTGTTTCATTTGGACTTACAAAACTATTTGGACCGAAATTTGCAATTTTAAGTGTTGGATTAATCATTGGTACTAATATGTTTGGTAATGTTTTCACAGTAATTATCCCTAATCAAATGAACATAATTAGTAGCAGCGAAAGAGGTGAAAAATTTGATATGAGCTTATCTTTAGCAGCTAAACAAAGATCAATTCACAATAACTATTCAACTTTTTTAGTTTTGTTTATAATGCTTTCAGGGCACTCGAGCTTTTTAGTTTATCACCAATATAATTGGTTAATATTATGTGCGATTGCTGTTATTTCTGGTGTAGCAAGACATTATTTTAATTTAAGAGGAAGAAACATTCATAGGTTGTATATTTTAATTTCTTCAATAATAGCACTTATCGTTCTTGCAGTTTTAGTTTTATTATTTAAATAACTAGATATAAAAAATTATGTCTGAAAAAATGATTGTCAGCTGGGACGAGTACAACAAAACTGTTGAGAAACTAGCAATCCAAATTGATGAGAGCGGATATAAACCAACAATACTAGTTGGTATCATGCGTGGAGCAGCGCCGATGATAGATGTTCTAAGTAGAATTTTTAAATTAAAATGTGCGTATCTTGCAGTCGAGTCTTACAGTGGTAAGGGAGTAGAGGATGAGCAGGGTGATATTGTGTTTTCAAGAGAAATGAGTTCGATAGCACCTAATATGGGTGGAAAAATACTTTTATGTGATGATTTATCTGACACAGGAATCACTTTTAACAAAAGTATAGATTGGTTAAAAAAATACGAACCTATTAAGGATAAAATAGAAGACATTAAAACCGCAACATTATTTAAAAAAAAGAAATCAACATTTGAACCAGACTTTTGTGCAAATAGACTTCCTGATAATCCTTGGATAGTACAACCTTTCGAAATTTATGAAGAATTAAGGATTGAACAAATCAAAAAAAAACATCAGGTATAAAAAAGGCCAGTTAAAAAACCGGCCTTTTAAATTTTTTAAATTGGAAACTGATTACTTAGGTATATCTCCTTCAACACCTTTAACGTAAGTCATCATTCCTGCAAGCATTCCATCATCTGCAGTTTTTCCTTCTGCTACCATTAAATTACCTTTCTGGTCATAAATTGGTCCAGTGAAAGAATGAACTTTACCAGATGCTAAATCTGCTTGAAGTTTTTTAACTTTTGATCTTAGGTCAGCTGGCATTTGTGAATCTAAATCTGATATCACAACCATACCATCTCCAATACCATGCCAAGTATCTTTTTGATTCCATGTACCATTCGCAACAGCTTTAACTCTGTCCACGTAATATGGCCCCCAATTGTTTTCAACTGAAGTCAATACAGCTTTAGGAGCAAACTTGTCCATATCACTTGCTTGTCCAAAAGCATATACTCCAGCTTTTTCAGCCATTTGAACAATAGCAGTACTATCTGTATGTTGAGCAATTACATCAGCACCTTGATCGATTAAAGCTTTTGCTGCCTCTGCTTCTTTACCTGGATCGTACCAAGTGAAAGCCCAAACAATTTTAGTTTTAATATTTGGGTTTACTTTTTGAGCTGCTAAAGTAAATGAATTGATACCTCTGATAACTTCAGGAATTGGAAAAGATGCAACATAACCAATAACATTTGATTTTGTCATAGTTCCAGCAATTGTTCCTAAGATAGTTCTACCTTCATAGAATCTAGCTGCGTATGTTGAAACATTTGCATGTTCTCTTTTGTATCCTGTAGCATGTTCAAATTTTACATTTGGAAACTCTTTTGCAACTTTGTTAGTTGGATTCATATATCCAAAACTAGTTGTAAAGATAATGTCATGACCAGAATTAGCTAATTGTCTAAGAACCCTCTCAGCATCAGCACTTTCTGGAACACCTTCTACGTAAGTTGTTTTAAATCCGGCAGCTTCAACAGCTTTTCTACCCACATCATGCTGATATGTCCATCCATGGTCACCAGTTGGACCAATATAAACGAACGCTGCTTTCACATCCTTTGCTATTGCAGTTACAGTCAATGTAAATAATAAAACTAAAGAAGAGACGAAAGAACGAATAAATATTTTATGCATAAATTTATTTCCCCTTTTGATTTTTTAATAAAATTAAATTTAGATTAAATTATCTAAAAAAAAATAATTATTTTTGAATTAATTGTCTTTATGAAAAGATTTCCCCAGAGAACTAGGAGTACTTAGCCTAATTTTTCTACTATCACGAGAAATTACAACTAAAACTATTATTGTAACGATGTAAGGTAGAGCTGTTAAAAATTGTACAGGAATTCTTACTCCAATTGCTTGCATATGAAATTGAATAATTGTTAATCCACCAAAAATCATAGCACCAATCAAAATTTTAATTGGGTTCCATGTTGAGAAAACCACCAGAGCTAATGCGATCCAACCTCTTCCACCTGTCATATTTTCAATCCACTGTGGAGTGTAAATCATTGATAAATATGCACCAGCAAGTCCACTCATTGCGCCTCCGTAAAGAATACATAGGTAACGAACTAACCTTACTTTTATTCCTTGATTAGATGCTGAAACAGGAGAGTCCCCCACAGCTCTTACTATTAATCCTAATTTTGTTTTTTTTAAAAAATAGTTAGTCACGAAAGGTAGAGCAAAAGCAAAATAAAAAACAATTGAATGTCCAAATAATATTGGACCTATAAGTGGTATTGTATCTTTTAAATTTTCAAATAAAACAGGAAATTCTTTTCCGGGAATACCTACAAAATTTTTTCCTATCATCGCTGATATTCCAATTCCAAATATAGTAAGAGCTAAACCAGTAGCGACATGATTTGTGATTAATGTTTGTGTCAGGAATGCAAAAATAGTTGAGATTAAAACTCCAGCTAACATTGCTCCAAAAATTGCAATAATTAAACTTCCTGTAACGGTCATTAATGCGAAACCTGAAATAGCACCAATGATCATCATTCCTTCAACACCAAGGTTTAAAACTCCAGACCTTTCTGTAATTAGTTCACCACAAGAAGCTAAAATCAAAGGCACAGCAGAGGCCATGATTGATGCAATTATCAGTCCAATAAAATTTATATCGATGATCATTTTTTTGAACCTATAAATTTAATTTTGAAAAAAAGTAAATAATCTGATGCAAGAAGAAAAAATAAAATCATTCCTTGAAAAACTTGACCAGTATATTTAGGTATTTGCATAAATATTTGAGCTGTTTCAGCACCCAGATAAGTTATTGCAACAACTAGAGATGCAAAGATGATACCAACAGGATGTAAACGCCCCAAAAACGCTACAATTATAGCAGTAAAACCATAATCTGGAGAAATTTCTCTATGAAGCTGTCCGATAGGACCAGTTATTTCTCCAACTCCAGCTAAACCTGCGCAAGCACCACTTATTAAAAAAACGAGGATGATCATTTTTTTACCTTTGTAACCTGCATATTTTGCTGTCTTTAAACTAAAACCTGAAACTTTCATTTGGAACCCTAAATATGTTTTATAAAAAACAAACCAACTGACAATCACTGCAGCTAAAGCTAAAAATATTCCTGCGTGAATTCTTAGTCCTTCAAATAACAACGGAAGTTTAGCAGAGTCACTGAACTGTCTAGTTTCAGGAAAATTAAATCCTTCTGGATTGCTCCAAGGACCAACAACAAGATAGTCCAAAATTAATTTTGAAACATATACCAACATAAGACTTACTAATATTTCATTTGTATTAAAGTAAGTTTTTAAGATTGCCGGTATTGATGCATACAGCATACCACCAATTGCACCAGCTAAAATTACTATTGGAAGAATGTAAAACCCTTCTTGTTCATAAAACAATAATGCTACTCCTCCAGAAACTATCGCCCCGAAAGTTAATTGACCTTCAGCTCCAATATTCCAGTTATTACTTTTAAAACAAAAAGATAAACCGATTGCTATTAAACAAAGCGGTGTAGCTTTTAATAGTAATTCGCTGAAACCATATTTATCTGCAATTGGAACTATGAAAAAAAATTTTAGAGCTTCAAATGGTTTAAAACCTAAAATAAAAAAAATCAAACCTCCCGCTACTAATGTTAGAAAAATAGCTAACACAGGTGTAAAGAAAAAAATAGCTCTTGATGGTTGATCTCTTTTTACGATTTTGATCAATTTGCTCCTCCCATTAGTATCCCAAGTTTTTCAGAGGTTACTTCTTCAGCATTCATAATTTTTGACAATTTTCCTTTATGAATTACTGAAATTTTGTCACTTAATTTTAATAACTCATCAGTGTCTGTAGATATTAATATAATTGATTTATTTTGTTCATTGATTTTAATCAATGTTTCGTGGATATAATTTATGGCTCCAACATCTAAACCCCAAGTTGGATTAAAGCAAATTAATAAATCTGGAGATGTTATTAACTCTCTTCCAATAATTAATTTCTGTAGATTTCCTCCTGACAAAAATTGACTTTTTAACTCTATGTTATCTGTATTAACATTAAAGTCCGAAATTATTTTTTTTGAATGTTCCTTAATTTTGTTTTCGTTAATTAATCCATTATTAAAAAAATTTGATGATTTAAAATTGTTTAGAGCCACATTTTCAAAAATTTTCATTTGTGGAATTGCAGCCTGCTCAAGTCTATCTTCTGGAGAAAAGGCCATCAAATATTCTCTTCTCTCTTGAGGATTTAAATCTCCTATGTAATTATTATTAAATTCTATGCAATTCTTGTCTGATATAATTTCACCACTTAATACTTGAAATAATTCACTTTGACCGTTTCCTGATATACCAGCAATTCCTAAACACTCACCTCGATTAACAGAAAAATTAATATCCATTAAGTTTGTTTCAAAAGGATCTTCACTTGTAAAATTAAGATTAGTTATCTTAATCAATTGATCTGATGAAGTTTTTGCTTTTTTTTTCTTAATTGTTTTAAGGTTCTGACCCACCATTTTGTTGGCAAGTGACTCAATATTTTCATTCTTTATTTCACTTACAGAAACTAATTTTCCTCTTCTCATTACAGCAACTTCATCACAAAGCTGCATAACTTCCTTTAATTTATGGGTTATATAAATAATTAAAATTCCTTCTTCTGAAAATTTTTTCAAAGATAAGAATAATTCACTCGTTTCTTGCTCTGTTAATACTGATGTTGGCTCATCCATAATTAAAACTTTTGGATTTCTTATCAGGCATCTAATTATTTCTACTTTCTGTTTTTGACCTGCTGACAGATTTAGAACAGGAATATCAAGATCAATTGAAAAATTGTATTTTTTCATAATTGAATCAATTTTTTCTCTTAAACTTTCCCTTTGTTCATCTGAGTCTATTATTAAGTTTTCAAATACGGACAAAGTTTCAAAAAGATTAAAATGTTGGAATACCATTCCAATATCATTTTTTTTTGCATCTAATGGCGAATTGAGCTTTAGATTATTTTTATTTAAATAAATTTCACCTTCATCAGGAATTATGACGCCTGATAGAATTTTAACTAGTGTAGATTTTCCAGCACCATTTTCTCCAAGAAGAGCATAAATTTTACCACTATTAAACTCTAGCGAAACATTATCGTTTGCAACACACCCAGGATATATTTTAGTTACATTTGAAATTTTAAGGTTTGTATTCATTTCTTAATTTAATGGTATAGAATTTCCATCCTTATTTTCCTGATATTGATTTGATAAAGTTTGATATTTTTTTTTAATTTCGTCTAATTGTTTTAAAATATTTTCTTTT